>JAGXAR010000034.1 GCA_018971525.1 Nitrospirota bacterium | reverse complement strand
GGGGAGACATAACTGAACAGCATCGATTGGGGATTCACGTGACCGCGCATCGGACCTCCTGATTGAGTGGAGTGCTGCGCAGTGATACTCCGTATTGGGAAAAACGCAAGGCCTTTTTCAACAACCTGCTAAGCTCTGTCCACCTCCCTCACTTTTAGAATAATCATTATTCTCTCCTCGAAATCGACGACCTGCGACGGCCAGGCACTATAGATAATCGCCTCACGCCCCAGACGGAGGTGGCGGGGCAATCACCCTTGCGCTGGTGAGGACGTCGAGCGCCTTTCTCGCTTCCTTGATTTTCTCTTCGGCAGACCGGCGCAGTTCATCAGGAGATTTCTGCAACTGCGCGACACCCTGCTCTTGTGCTTTCAATGCCGTCGCCACGGCCACTCGCGGGACGACCTCCCATTCGTCCATGGTCGGCAGAATGTATCCCTCCTTGAGTCCCCTTGCCTCGGCGCAGTTTGCTAACTCGTGCGCCGCAGCCATGGCCATCTCGTCCGTGATGGTGCGGGCTCGCACATCCAGAGCCCCCCGAAAGATTCCGGGGAAGACCAGCGAATTGTTGACTTGATTGGCAAAATCGCTCCGCCCCGTCGCGATGATGCGCGCCCCTGCCTCCTGCGCCTCCCAGGGCCAAATCTCGGGAACAGGATTCGCACAGGCAAACACAATGGCGTCCTTGGCCATCGCGTGAATCCATTCCGGCTTGATGATGCCCCCCGCTGAAAAGGCGACACAGACATCCGCTCCTCGTAATGCCTCAGCAATACCGCCCTGCAGGCCGGTGGGATTGGTTTCCACACAGATTCTCCACTGTGCGGCATAGGCGGGATCTGCTTCATAATCCCGTCGATGGCGTCCCAGCATTCCGCCCAGATCGCAGGCCAGGATCGAAGCAGGCACGGCCCCGCTGGCTTTGAGAAACCGGTAGGTCGGCACATTGGCAGCTCCCATGCCGACCATCGCGATGCGGACCCTGCCCATCTCCTTCCCCACGACCTTCAAGGCGTTAAGCAGGGCAGCCAGAAGCACGGTCCCCGTTCCCTGCTGATCGTCGTGCCACACGGGGATAGTACTGGCTCTTCGGCATTCCTCAAGGACATGGAAACATTTGGGCATGGAGATATCCTCGAGATTGATCCCGCCGAAGGAGGGCTCCAGGAGTTTGACTGTCCGAATGATCTCAGCGGGATCCTTGGTTCCAAGGCAGATCGGCACCGCATCCACGCCGCCCAGATACTTGAAGAGCAGCGCCTTGCCTTCCATGACCGGCAATCCTGCTTCCGGACCGATGTCACCCAAACCAAGGACTCTGGTACCGTCCGAGACGACCGCAATGGAATTCGCCTTGTTCGTGTGCTCGTAGACCAGGTCAGGCTGGCGCTGAATCGCGCGGCAGGGAGCTGCAACTCCCGGTGTGTACCAGATCGAGAAATCCTCGACCCCTCGTATGGGACACTTGGGCGACGTTTGAATCTTGCCTTTGTAATAGGCGTGGAGGCGAAGCGCTTCTTCGGCCGGCTTCCGGGCTTTCGCAAGCAATTCTTCTCGTGTCGGCATGGGTAATCCCTTTCCTAGCGGACGATAAGCACCGAGCAGGAGGCATGAACCAGGACTTTTCCGGACACGCTGCCGAGCAAAAATCGCTTGATCGCTTTCATCCCGCGTGAACCGATTACGATGAGCTGCGCCTGGTGACGGACTGCGGCATCCAGAATCGCGAAGGCCGGATCGCCATGGAGCAGTTCCGTGGTGAGCCGGTAGGACTCGTTGGCACATTCGCCGGTAATCTTTTGGAGGAGTTCCTGCCCCTTGTCCTCCACCATCCGTTTCAGTTCAGACCGACCAGGCGTTCCGCTCGGAATGCCCCATGTCTCCGATCTCGGAGAGGGCCATACCGTCACGACCAGCGCCTGCACCGGGCCTTTGAAGGGGCACCGCGCGAGAAATTCCACCGCCTTGTGAGCAGCCTCAGATCCATCGATCGCCACGAGGATCCGATCCAGTTTTGCCATCGGTTCTTTCACGACCAACACGGAACAGGGTGCATAGGTCGCCACTTTCTGAGAGACGCCTCCCAGCAGGAACGACGGGGTCGCGGTCATGCCCCGCTGACCGACGATCACGAGATCGGCGTGAGATTCCTCCGCCGTGAGGATGATGCCTTCCGCCGCATCGCCGCTGTCGGCGATCAACCGGATATGCCGGCAATAGGGCTCCAGCTCGGCCTTCATCTCATGCAGGACCTGCTCAGCCACCTCCGCCACTTCCCGCCGATAAGTCTCCAGATATTCGGCAGGCATCGTGGGCGAGATGTAGGCATGTTTGAGCGCGTCTTCGTCCACGACGTTGAGCACGTCGAGGACCGGAGGCTCACTCATGTGCCGGACGACTTGGGCAGCGTTCTTTGAATCGGGCGAGGCATCAACGGCCAGTACCACGCGCATAGGATTTCCTCACTGAGGTTGCGGGTTATGCTGCTGGGTCGCATTGAGCAGATCGGCCACGAATCGAATCGGCAGCGCCATATGGACGCCCTCGACTCGTTGCAACGTCGCATGATTGACGCCGATCACGGTGCCGGCTCGATTGAAAATCGGCGCGCCGCTGCTGCCGCTGGCCGATGCTGCTTCGTAGGTGATCAGATCCGGCGACACATCCGAGAGATGTCCCTGTGTGGCCAACGGACGGATCAACTTCTTCTGCGCCACCTCATTGACCAACCGAACGGGATCACCGCCGGCCTTGGCAAGAATAGCCTGGCTGATCGACTGCGCCGTCCGTGCGAGCAGGGTATCCACGGTGCCGGGATAGCTCAACATCACGACCGGTTCCCCAACGTGAGTCGGCACACCGGAGGCCAAGACCAACGGTGTGGCGGCCGCTGGAACGCGATCCATTCGCAGAGTCGCAACATCAACTTGGTCGGAGACCGTCACCTCCGTTAAGAGGTACGGAGTCTCCTCTCCGGGGAAAAACAGCCTCAATAGAACCATGTCAGGCTCAAAGCCCGCTGCGATCACCTCCTTCGCCGGCTCATATGATTCCCACATGCGCACGATATGCCGATTCGTGACGACGGTTCCGGCTCGATCAACCAGAAACGCCGTCCCCGCAAAGTAGATGAGCACGCGAGGGGCGATTCCCTCCAGCGTGACCAGCGCGTTCCCGTCCTTGTCCACGTAAGGATTGCCGAGCTGGTCGAGGCCTTGGTAACGGAGTGGACGGCCCGTCGTCTTTTCCTTGAACCCGTAGCCCCCCTGCAACAACGCGACGCTCCCTCCGAAACGACGGATAATATCTTCCGCGAAACTCTGCGACTGGCGAATGGCGCTGAGCTGCTGTTGGATCGCACGGGTGTCTTGCGTTGACTGCCGCGCCGCTTCCATGACCTTCAACTTCGCCATCAATGCCGCGATCTCTCCCTCCTGTTGCCGCCGAAGCGCCTCAGCCCCCTCCCGCTCCCGTTCGATGCGCTGTTCGAGTTCGGTCTGCGTGAGTCGCCCGGTCTGAAGCTGGCTGCTCAATTCAGCCAGCCGGCGTTCGGACATGGCTGCGGCCTGGTGTTCCCGGTACACGACGACACCCAGCCAGGAGATGAGAAGGAGGGGTGCGATCAGCACGATCGCCGCTGCCGCTTTCACGGCCGGCGACGCGTGAAGGACAATGTCTCTGAGAATGTGCCGCGCCAGATACAGCGGCGAGAGATAACGGGTATGCGGCGTGCGAACTACAATGTCCTGGGAATCCTCAACAATGGTCCGCCAGGACTTCCTGTCGGATGCCTGGTCGGATGAGAGGCGAAACCGCAACTGGGGACCCTGTTCTCCAAACTCCAACAGATCGCCATCCTGCAGCAGGGCTTCCATCTGCCTCAGGCCGTTGACGAAGAGCGCGCGCTTCCCGCTCCGGTCCCGAATGATCGGGTGCCCATTCTCGACTGTAAGCTCCGCATGGAGGGGGTAGACGGCAACATCGATGGCCCGGTCAAAGGTAATTCTGCATTGGTCTCCCGTCCCGAAGGTCACGGAGTCTGCATCGATGAACTGGGTCCGCCCTCGCGGACTGCCGGTGAGGTGATAGAAAGTCATCTTCATGCGGAAGCCCCCCGTCTTGGCCCTAAACCTTCAGGCATCCAGTCCCTCTCTCCGGAACCCGACGCCGGTCATCGACAGAATATGGTCATTGAGCGTTCCCCTTACCCCGAGAAACTTCTCTGCCAGCCACAGGTTCGTTAGAAGATGATCAGTCACGGCCGCGACACGGAATCGGCTTTCTCCTTCCGCGAGTGCGGCAAAGGGAATGATCTGGTCAGCGGCGAACCGGTCCAGTGTGGCCCCGGTTTTCATGTCCTCGAGGAGCTGTTTGGCTACATGCTTCCCAATGAATTCAGCGGTCCGCCTCAAGGCGCCGGCTTGATCCGCTCCCAAACGCACTCCCTCGCCGAGGTCGGCGAACAAGGCCAAGACTGCGCCTGGCTGCAGGGACTTTCGGTCGTATCGCACGTCGATGTCGGCTCTATGCCCCGCTCTATCCAAGACCTCCTGTGCGGCATCAGCCATCCGTTCGCTCACTTTTCGTTTCGCCAAATGAGACGAGAGCGCGATGCCCCACAGACGCGTCACCGGTCCTGGTTCCTCGATCCTCAGATGGCGAAGCAGCGTCCGAACCGGTTGCACCGCCAGACCCACGATGCCTTCCCCTCTCGGAACATACCCAGGCCGCTCCATCACCAACTCGACCTCCAACCCCATGCGGCGCAGAAGAGGCAGCATGACGTGCTGGAGATGAAAGGCCGATGGAGCGTAATCCTGAAAGAGCCCACCTCGTAACTCCACGTTCACAGCCGACGACGCAAAGGCCAGCACCGGGAGAATACCGAGCCCCAACATGGTTGTCGATCCGGCAGTACCGATATCCCACAGGTAGCGTCTGCCGGTCCTAAGCGTTCCGGGCCGAAAGACGATCTCTTGTGACCCAGGAGAGAGTCCTTCGGCTGTTCCATTCACAAGCTCTCCGATGGCCTGCACCACACGAATATGCTGGTGCCTCAGGCCGGGCTTGGGCCGTCGAGTCCGTGCATTGACGATATGGACGGGCTGCCCGGTGAGGGCGGAGAAGGCGACCGCCTGGCGCACGATTGTGCCGCTACCGGAGTACTGCGATCCATCGACCTCGATCATGCAATGACCTGTGAGGCGTCAACAGGACGGGAGAAGGTGAACCGGTTCAACTCTGCCATTGTTCCATCACGATTTCACCTCTCACGTTTCACATTTCACGTCTTACGTCCTCAGCATCGTGCGCTTCAACAGCGGACGCAACGATTGCAGGGATCTCGCATTCAAGACGTCGCTCTTCTCCAGCCACCCCCGGCGAGCTTGGCCGACACCATAGCGAAGATTCTCGAAGTCCAGGACGCTGTGAGCGTCGGAGTTGATGCTCACCAGGACCCCCTCGTCTTTCGCCATTTGGCAGTCCGTATCAGTCAGATCGAGGCGGACCGGATGGGCGTTCACTTCCAAGACACAGCCACGTTCGCGCGCATGACGGATCAGACGATGCATATCCACATCATAGGGTTCTCGTTCATCGATGAGCCGGCCGCTGGGGTGAGCCAGGATGGTGAAATACGGGTGGTCCATGGCGCGCAAGATCCGCTCGGTCTGCTTCTCCTTGGACAGTCTGAAATGACTATGGACAGCCCCCACCACAAGATCCAGCCTGCCGAGGTCTTCATCGGGAAGATCCAGGCTGCCGTCTTCCAGAATGTCCACCTCGATTCCCTTCAGTATCGTCAAGCCGGGCGAGGCATCATTCAGACGATCGATCTCTTCGAGTTGTTCGAACAGCCGCTTCGGATCGAGACCACGGGCCATCGCCAGACGTCGGGAGTGGTCGGTGATCGCAAGGTATTGGTACCCGCGCTTACGCGCCGCCTCCACCATCTCCTTGAGACTGTTCCTGCCATCCGTCGCTTTCGTGTGGGCATGCAGGTCGCCTTTCAGATCGGCGAGCTCGACGAGGTTCGGCAGGCGGCCTGCCCGTGCCGCTTCGATCTCGCCGCGATTTTCCCGCAGTTCCGGAGGAATCCAGGGGAGCCCCACTGCCGCGTAGACGGATTCCTCTGTGGCTCCTGCCACAGACTGATCGCCTTTGAACACGCCATACTCATTAATCTTGAGCCCCTGCTGCTGCGCCAATTGGCGAAGCAGCACGTTGTGCTCCTTGCTCCCCGTGAAATATTGGAGGGCGGCACCGTAGCTCGCTTCCGGGACAACTCGCAGATCGACTTGAAGACGGCAGACCAGACGGACGCTCGCCTTGGTGGTGCCGTGAGCCAGGACCTCTTCCACTTCGGGATAGGACACAAAACGATCGATCACCGGACTGCCGAAACGAGTCGTGACCAGGAGGTCGAGGTCTCCGATCGTTTCCTTGGCTCGTCGATAGCTCCCCGCCGCGACAATCTGTCCCACCCCAGGTGAGGCCTTCAAATACGCGATGAAGGCCTCGGCATATTGGGTCGAAATCGCCAGTTTGAAACGCTTCGCTTCGGTCGTCCTGGCTTTCAACTGCTCAAGGATGTGCTGTTCGGTCTTTGCTCCAAACCCTTGCAGGGACCTGACGCGCCCATCCTGCGCTGCATTCCGCAATTCGTCCAGTGTGCGGATGCCGAGCTTGTCATACAGCGCCTTCACTCGTTTCGGCCCAAGGCCTGGAATTTTGAGCAGGTTCGTGAGCGTCGCCGGCACCTTTTTGCGATGCTCTTGAAGCATGGCGGCTGTGCCAGTCTCGATGATCTCTTTGATCTTCGACGCCAAGTCCTCGCCGATGCCGGGCAGTTCCGTGACGTCCTCCCCCTGCTCAATCATGGCGGCAACATCCCGGTTGAGATCCCGCAATGTCCTGGCGGCATTGCGATAGGCGCGGACGCGGAATGGATTGGCGCTTTCAATCTCCAGCAGGTCCGCGATTTCATCGAAGACTGCTGCAATATCGGCGTTGTGCACCGGCATAATCCACTCTGACCTACTTAACTGCTGAATAATCAGGTTGCGGTCACACCTTCCCCTTGCAAGCCTAGTAAGCAATGAATAGGCCTCGCGGGTGAGATGAGATGAGACGAGGCGCGGTCTTCTCCTACCAGGGAACAGATGAACGTACGGCTTCTCGAGTCCCTTCCAGCCTAGACTCCTGTCGCCTTCCTCCCCAGTTGAAGCCCCTGTGTTGTTGCGGAACGCCTCGATCGACTCGCACTGACCTGCGTCAGCCTCTCTTTGGCAAGGAGGACGGACCGAGGCAACGAACGGCAAGATCTCTCGATTCAAGTTCTTTGCGGGGATGAAACCGGCTGGTCGGTGGATTGCAAAGCCGCGATAGGACGCTTGAACAACTATTCTCGCACCCTGAAACGAAGAGGGGATTTTCGTGTCGTCAGAGACACCAAAATCCCCTCTTCCAAACAAACCCAATCTTCTCACCCACCCCTGGAACCCCAAGACGCCCCCTCTGGCATGGGCTGAGGTCAAGGTTGAACGCTGGTGGACGTCTTGACTATCCGCTAATTCAAGCGGGCGTGGCTTGACACGGCGAACAACTGGTCGGCTTCTTGTCGCGCTTCGTGGTGTTGACGGTGGGCCAGAATCACCTGATCGACCCGCTCACCACACATCACACAGCGCCATTCCACCGTCCCGGTGTCAGCAGAGAACTCCGACACCATTAACCCGCCGCACCGGTGGCAGCAATCGAGCGCCTGCTTCTTGCCTTGATTCGCTTTTGTCGTCACCGTTCCTTTCATAGCTTTCGCCCTCTTCGACTACGTGAGAGACACCCGGCGTAAAGAGGATTCATCCCTTTTTGCTTTGAGAATGATACCCTGCAATACATCCCTCAGACCGGGCCTACCTTGTTCTACCAGGCTATACATCACCCGGCAGGTCGGCTGTGTGATAGACATGATTCGGCGCAAGTCAACCGGTGTCGCGATCAGGACAACATCGCACGGAACACGGTTGATGGTTTCTTCCAACTCCCGGACCTGTGTCGCACCATAGCCCATGGCTGGAAGCACCGTGCCGATATGGGGGTACTGGACGAAGGTCTGCTGGATTGTCCCGACTGCATAGGGTCTGGGATCGACTAACTCCCTGGCTCCCTGTTGCTTGGCTGCAAGAACACCCGCGCCGAAACTCATGCCTCCGTGGGTGAGCGTCGGGCCATCCTCGATGACGAGCACCCGCTTTCCCTTGATCAGATGTGGATGATCGACCGTGACCGGCATCGCCGTTTCGAGGACCGATGCCTTCGGATTGAACTGCCGCATGTTCGCCTGCACTACGTGAACCTGTTCCTGGCTCGCCGTGTCCATCTTGGTGAGGACAAGGACATCGGCACGGAGGAGGTTGACCTCGCCCGGGAAATAGGTCCGTTCATGGCCGGCCCGGTGTGGATCGACGAGGACAATCTCCAGGTCGGACACGAAGAAGGGCACATCGTTATTGCCGCCGTCCCACACAAGCACGTCTGCTTCTCGTTCTGCCTCCCGCAGGACTCGTTCATAATCCACGCCCGCAAAGACCACGTGTCCTTCCCGAATATGCGGCTCGTATTCCTCCATCTCCTCGACCGTGCAGTCGGCCGCGCGGAGGTCGTCGAGACAGGAGAAGCGCTGCACCGCTTGTTTGGCCAAATCCCCGTAGGGCATGGGATGTCGGATGACCGCAACGCGGAGCCCTTCCTCGCACAGCAGCGACGCAATCCTGCGGGTCGCCGGACTCTTTCCCGCTCCTGTCCTGACTGCGCAGACTGACACCACGGGCTTCTTCGCAGAGAGCATGGTTCGGCGCCCGCCCAAAAGGCTGAAGTCCGCCCCCGCAGCCAATACCCGCGACGCCTGATGCATCACGTCTTCGTGGGATATATCGCTGTAGGCGAAAATAACCTGCTCGATCTTATGCGTCGCGATCAGAGACTCGAGTTCATCCTCGGGATGAATAGGAATGCCCTGTGGATACAAGGAGCCGGCTAGCTCCGGGGGATAGCGACGCTCCGCAATGTTGGGAATCTGCGCCGCAGTGAAGGCGACAACCAGATACTCAGGATGATCGCGAAACACCACGTTGAAGTTGTGGAAATCGCGGCCGGCCGCTCCCATGATCAGCACGGTAGTAACATGCATAGCAGTGCTCTCAGCCAACCAAGACCATCGGTGAAACGGCAGAGCTGTAGCAACCTGTTTCTGACAGGCCGGAACTCCTCCCCCGATAACAAAGCAACAGTGATGCCTCCTTCTGCGGGGAGGTGGCCTAAATGGCCTCCCACTGAGCGCATCGAGCGACCACCTTCCGCCTACATGATCCTTCCAAGCTCGCTCGTGCCCTCTTCAGGGATGGGGGCTGATTGATCTTCCACCTCGCGCGTCCAACGAGGCCCTTCTCAGGGCGCGCGTTGCGCGAGCACAAAAGATCATCACCCCCCCATCCCCTCCCACTGTAGCCATTTACCGCAACCTCCATCCTCGGAGGTGTGGCACCTTGCCCTTTCCGGATTTCCTTCGTGCGCACCGGCCTTGCAGAGTGCATGTACCCTCTTGTTTCCACCAGCAATTTACAGAAGATTCTCTGCTCTCCAAGAGCGCTGCCTTGGCTCGCCATATGCAGTCAATCATGATAAGTTCGCCCCATTCATGAACGATCTAGGCTCACAGAGGGTGATGAAGCACAGCGGGAAGGAAGCCTGAGGTCTCAGGAAGGAAAGGGACGTCTATGAGTGGACAGTCGGGAGGCACGGTAGGACATTTCATGCACCGGTATTTGGAGGTCATCCATCCCGGCGCCACAATTGTAGAAGCCGCCGAGCGTATGAAGGGACAACAGCTTGGTTCCCTCTTGGTAGAGTCGACCGATGCAGAGGGTCGCATGTCCCGTAAGTCGGGGATTGTGACTGAGACGGACCTGATTCAGAAGGTGCTCGCCAAAGGGATGGATCCGTCTCTTATTACGGTAGACCAGATCATGACCAGCCCGCTGCTGACGATTGCATCTGACCGTCCGATGCTGGATGCGAGCCATCTTATGGAGTCGAGCCATGTACGGTACCTGTGTGTCTCGGAGGATGAGGAAATCGTCGGGGTGATTTCAGTCCGAGACCTCGCGCGCTACTTTGTCGACTCAGAAGGAGGCCCCATCCGTGACCTCGACAACGTCTACCGGCCCCTCAGCGTGCTCATGCGAACGACGATGGAGACCATTGCGAGTGAACGGACGGTGCTGGAGGCGGCGCAGATCATGGCTGAGAAGCGGATAGGTTCGCTCCTCGTGCTTGAGGCTGGAGAAATGGTCGGTATCGTGACCGAGACCGACATGGTGAGGAAAGGGATCGCTTCCCGTCTCCCTGCGAGCAGCACCCGCGTCGGGTCTGTGATGAATTTCCCCCTGATTCAAATCGACATTAACCGTACCGTTCGCGACGCCAGTCGGCTCATGGCCGAACAACGGATTCGCCACCTCGCCGTGACGGAAGACAACAAGATCGTAGGCCTCTTGTCTGTGCGGGACCTGGTTAAGATGGTGTCCGCGAGAGACAAACCCCGGTTCCTTCGTCAGGCATGAAGCTGCTCATCTCCCCACCATAGCCTGATGCGGTGAAGGGCTCTCTTCCCGGAGAGCCAATGAGAGACCCCACCCGCCTGCACGCCGTGCCGACCGCGTCCAGGCTTGCCGCAGCGGCGAATCAACTATTGCAGCAGAATTGTTCATGAATAATGCGTGGTAGGCCTGACACCAAGTATCCGCCTGGGAACCGACTACGTTCCCATATTTTGTGCCTTGCATTGCGGATACAAGAGAATTAAGATAGCGGAAATCTGCTAGCTACACCTACTTGCCATCCCAGAGGTACACCGTGAACCTCGAAGGATCAAGACGAGCCCCACAGTCCGTACCACTGAGTCCGCGCTCTGCCTGTACGCACAGTCGCCTCATCTCCGACTGCGTCACGGAGGAGGATCACAAGGCCGGCAAAGTGCGTTGTGTTGAATGTGGTGGCGTCGTTCCCGATCCGGACCTCCAGCGGAAGGGCAAGGAAACATAGTCCGTCCTTCCATCAGTTTTGCTACACTCAGGCTTCTCTCGTGAACAACGGTATCCCTACTTTCGCTGAGGTATTTGGCAACAGTCCCCTGACTTGTCACTGACCCGAAACTCCTCAAACTGCCGGTTGATACAGCCCTCTCCTTCTTCTTCAAGTCTGTAACCCCCTGTGCTACCGAACTTCTCCCCTTGCTTTCACCCGAGACCATCCTGTGGCACCGACAATGCAAGATTATCCTCTCAGCAACTCATTCCGTTCATCAAAAGGTGGCACATGGCGCAACAGATCACCGCGGAAGATCAAGTGATCGACATCCTGCACAGAGCCCATGCCTGCGACCTCGAAGACGTCATGCGTCAATGCCCGAATCTTTCGTGGAACCAGGTCTTTCTCGCCGTCGACCGCTTGAGCCGAAGCGGCGAGATCATGCTCGTGCCCACGAAGGGGGGCAGTTATACCCTGACTCTCCTGCACAGCAGGGAAGTCTGCTAGGTCAATATTCACTCGTGTTTTAATCACAAGGAGGTTATCTGATGTCTGATTTAACCCGATGGGAACCTATGATGACACGCTGGAATCCATTCAAAGAATTGGAGGATATGGAGAAGCGCCTCTCGACCTATTTTGGCCGCCCTGCTCTTCGGACCGAGGCCGGGAAAGAAGCCATGACCGTCGCCGAATGGTCGCCGCGCGTCGACATTTCAGAGGACGAGAAGGAATACCTCATCAAGGCGGATCTGCCCGAAGTGAAAAAAGAAGACGTTAAACTGACGGTCCAGGACGATGTGATGAGCATCTCCGGAGAACGGAAGTACGAGAAAGAGGAAAAAGGCAAGAAGTACCACCGTGTCGAGCGGGCATACGGGAGCTTTATGCGGAGCTTCACCTTGCCGGAAGATGCCGATGGCAGCAAGGTGAGCGCGGAATACAAAGACGGGGTGTTGAAAGTACATCTGCCAAAATCGGAGAAGGCAAAGCCGAAATCGATTGAGGTGAAGGTCTCCTGAGGACGACCGAGAGGAGGTGTGCAATGTTCCGACACCCTCACTACCTTGAGGTTCCGTGGGACATTCATTGGCATCGCGTGACCACAGGACCTCATCGTCATCTGTGGTGGCTGATCGCAGCGCTCACGCTGCTGGCCACATTCCTTATCGGCGTGGGAGTCACACAGGGAATCCTATAAGGGAACCTGATTAACGCCCTGGATCGAAGGAGGGAGAGGCGCAATGTTCCGCAATCGCGAAGAAGCGGGCCGGATATTGGCTGATGAGCTAAGTCAATACCGCAACGATCCGACGGCGTTGATTCTCGCTCTTCCGCGCGGCGGTGTGGCAGTGGGCTATCAGCTCAGCCTCGCCCTCCATGTCCCGCTCGACGTGTTTATTACGCGGAAGATCGGTGCGCCCGGCAATCCCGAATATGCAATTGGAGCGGTGGCGGAGACGGGATCGCGCTATCTGAATCAAGAGGCGGTCAGCTCATTCGGCTTATCCAGGCATGAGCTGGACCGGTTGGTTCATATCCAAGAGAAAGAGATCGCCAGGCGCAAGGACCTCTACCGGCAGGGACGGCCACTCCGGCAACTCACGGGCCGCACCGTGCTCTTGGTCGACGACGGCATCGCCACAGGTTCGACGTTCCTGGCCTCGGCACTCGCCATTCGCAGTTTGCAACCTCGCCGTCTGGTGGGAGTGATTCCGGTCGGACCCCCGTCGACGATCCGTGAAGTTCGATCCCATGTGGACGAGCTGGTGATTCTCATGACGCCGGAACCGTTCTATGCAGTGGGGAATTTCTTCACCGACTTCACGCAAGTCGAGGATCGCGACGTGATACAGTATCTCAATCTGGCCGAAGAGGCGATGCTCGAACGCACGCCCTCCTCACCAGCCTCGTGAGCCGTCTTGTTAGCCAAGGAGGGTAAGCCTTACTATGTCCACGCATTCCAATATCCCGTCAGGGTTGGGAGATCGCAGAGACCGAACTGTTCAAGAGTACCAACACGACACGTACAAGTTGAAGGGGAAACTGGCAGAGCCGACGGTCTGCACCGAGTGCGGAGCCCTGTTCCATAAAGGCCGCTGGACCTGGAACCCTAAGCCGGCAGGGGCCGACGAGATCGTCTGCCCGGCCTGTCTCAGGATTCGGGACAAGTACCCCAAAGGCCTCGTCACGATCAAAGGGCCATTCAAAGATACCCAGCACGAACAGCTGATCGGCGTTGTCAAGAATACGGAGGAGAAGGAGAAAAAGGAACACCCGCTCTCCAGGATCATGGCAATTGAATCACAACCCGAAGGCCTGGTAATTTCCACGACCGATATCCACCTGCCCCGGCGAATCGGCGATGCGCTCAAACATGCCTACCACGGGGAGCTGGAGTTGCAATACGAACAGGATGAACAATTCATACGGGTCACGTGGACCCACTGAGCCCTTGTCTCAACCGTTGAGGAGAAGAGCATGACCGTCAACCGTAGCAGGATGCTGAACAAGTTCGCCAGCAGCGTTCTCGCATCGTTCAGACCCTCAACCTTGACGAGGAGTCTCCCGGAGTTCGGAAGCACTGGAGGGGCTTTTCCGTTCGCCAAGATCCATTTTAGGGGCACAAGGCCCATACGAAATGCGGTCTGTCCCTCGTCGGTCCTTCACTCGCTGCGGCCTTGCCGGACGAAATTTTTGAGCATCCTGCCGGGTATTCCTCCATTGCCGAAGATGCGCGAGCCAGTGCATTCCCATCCTGCCGCTATTCGCTTTCCGCAGCCTGCCAATCCCGGTCGATGGATACTTGTCGCTGTGGCGGTGCTCAGCCTTGTGTCCGGCACGACGGGGCAGGCGACGACGTCCATTCCACAGGGGGCGGTCGTGGAGGTGGATCAGGCTACCGTTAATCAGATCCTGGACGTGTTTCACAAGGCTGAAGCAGCCATCGCTGCGGAAAATCTGGACGGCGTCATGGCGCTCTATGCAACCCAGTACAACTATCATGGGTTGAAGCAGGCGGATGTTCGCAAGATCTGGCACGACCTGTTCGAGGAATACCGTGATCTGAGCGAGGTGCATTTCTTTTCGAAGATCGTCAAAGTGGGATCGGGCTCCAACGCCATCATCGAAGTGACCTGCACAGGAAGCCTGTCGGGCCTCTCGAAGACCAGCGGCCTCCGGGTACCGATCGACAGCTGGTACGAAGAAGTGCATTATCTGACGCTTGAGGGCGGCGCCTGGCGCATTCGCGGGAATGCCGGCGAAAGGCCACGGGTCTTGCCGTTCGGCACGGCACCGCACCCGTTATTCTGAATCATGGAGAGGTAATAATGAAGATCGTGGTTGGCGTGGATTGGTCGGACGAGGCCTTCGCCGCCGTGGAACAGATCGGGTTACTCTACCGGCCGAATGAAGTCGTTCTCGTCCATGGCGTGGATCTGGGCATGTTTCACTATCCCATCGTAGCCGAGGCAGCCAACCTGCAAGGGTACGACGAATTCCGCCATGCCATGGTGGAGGCCGGTCGCCAGGCCGTTGAACGCTGCCGCACCCTGCTGCCGGCAGAGATTCCCTCCATCCGGACGTTGTGCGAAGTCCAGCACCCGGCCTCCTTCATTCTCGATAGCGCCGCGTTTGTGAAGGCCGACCTCGTCGCAATGGGCACGCACGACCACAGCCGGGTGACGGAAGTGTTTACCGGCAGCGTTTCGCACAACGTCCTGCTCCATGCGACGCAGCCGACCTTGATCGTGAAGGGGAAAGCTCGTCCCGTCACCCGCGTCCTCATGGCAGTGGAAGGCAGCCAGGATGCGGTCCATCTGCAAACGTGGCTGACATCGCACCCGTTCAAGAACCCCGTCGCGATCACGATCCTCTCGGTCGTCCCCTCGCTTTACATGGCCGACCCGCATGTGATGGTGGGACTCCAAGACTGGTCTGAGCAAAGTAAGCGGTATGCCGAACAGGTTGTGACCGACACAGCCCGGGCGTTGGCGAGCCCGCACTTCACGGTGTCAACCGAGGTTCGCCTGGGCGATCCCGTCGCCACGGTATGCGAAGCGGCAAATACCCAGGACCTCATCGTGGTCAGCTCCCATGGACGCAAGGGACTCGATCGTTTCTTGATGGGCAGTGTATCGCACGGGATCGTGCATCGGGCCGGCTGCTCCGTGCTCGTGGTACGCTGACCGCCCGACGCTCTTGCGATCGCCGTCCTCAACGATTCATTCATGAAAGGATGCAGGGCTATGAACCTTCGAGTGATACTGAGCGCGCTGTTACTGGTGATAGGATGCAGCTCATGGGTCGCCGCGCAAGCGATGCGCGGGAACCCTCAAGCAGGCCAGGTAGTGTATGAGAAGAATTGCCTGCGTTGTCACGGCGAGAAGTTAGATGGGGCCGGGCCGGATGCGCAGGACCTGATCGTACGCCCCACAAACCTCCAGTCCATCACCTCTCGCTCCAAAACCGACTGGGAACTCTTGATCACGATCTCGCACGGGGCAGCCTTCACTCCCATGCATGGGTTCCGGGGGAAGCTGACCGACCAGCAAGTGATGGATGTGCTGGCCTATGTACGGATGGTGGCGCCGTTCGACCAGCTCAGTTGACGTCCTGCACGGCGGCGGAGTCATGTTCGCTCATCAACTTTTCGTCCCGACCGCTCCGGCCTGCCAGTGAACAGTCCTATTTCGAGATCTTTGTCCACCAAGGCTGTCCCCATTGCGAGACGCGCTCGAGTTCCTCAACGAGCTTTAGCGCGAGCGGCCAGCCGCCCCATGATGAGGGCCTTCGCATTGAGATTGACGCGATTCTCCACTCGCATCAGATTGACCTGGCGACTTCTGCCACAGCCGGAGTGAACGTGGCTCCGGCTCATTCTTCGGACCTACGGATTCGCAAGCGGATTTCTCGTTTTCTGCTTTTGCCTCAATGGTCTACGCCTTGCAGAACCCTCGGTGAGGGGGAGTTCTTCTGTGCCTTGGACCACGATCATCAAATCCCGCCGGGAGTGGGAGACCGTTCCGAATCTCCACGACTACGAGAGCATCCGCGTCCACTTCACATGGGAGCAGGCCCGGCAAGACCTGGAAGGGCTCCCTCGCAATCAAGGCCTCAACATCGCGCACGAGGCCGTCGATCGCCATGCCAACGGAGCCCGCGCGGCACATCTGGCGATCAGATGGTTGGGGAAGAACGGAACCGTCGAGGATTACTCCTACAACCGGCTGAACGAGCTGACGAATAGGTTTGCCAACGTGCTTCAGCGGTTGGGCGTCGGCAGAGGCGATCGCGTGTTTGTTCTGGCGGGACGCATTCCTGAGCTCTACATCGCCGCGCTCGGGACGTTCAAGAACCGCAGCATGTTCTGCCCTCTGTTTTCTGCCTTCGGCCCTGAGCCGATCCGGGCGCGACTCAGTATCGGCCAGGCCAAAGTCCTCGTCACCACCACCTCGCTCTATCAACGAAAAGTGGCCGCTATTCGCGCGGCGATCCCGAGCCTTGAACAGATCCTGCTCATCGGAGAGGACCGGCAGCCCACCGCCATCGCTGGCACACAGGACCTGACCGCCCTCATGCAACAGGCCAGTCCCTCCTTTGCCATTGGGCCCACAGACCCGGAAGACATGGCACTGCTCCACTTTACGAGTGGCACGACCGGCACCCCCAAAGGCGCCATGCATGTCCATCAGGCAGTGGTCGCGCACCACATGACCGGCAAATATGCGCTGGATTTTCACAAGGATGACGTGTTCTGGTGTACGGCAGATCCCGGCTGGGTCACCGGGACGTCTTATGGCATCATCGCGCCCCTGACGAACGGCATTACCAGCATCGTAGACGAGGGGGACTTCGATGCCGAACGCTGGTACCGTATCCTGCAAGAAGAACGTGTCACGGTGTGGTACACAGCCCCCACCGCCATTCGCATGATGATGAAAGGGGGGGCGGAACTCGTCAGAAAATACGACCTCCGTCATCTTCGTCTTCTGGCGAGCGTGGGGGAGCCCCTCAACCCTGAAGCCGTTGTGTGGGGACAAGAGGCTTTCGGCCAGCCGTTCCACGACAATTGGTGGCAGACCGAAACCGGCGGCATCATGATCGCCAATTATGCCGCCATGGACATTCGACCCGGTTCAATGGGCCGCCCGCTGCCCGGCATTGAAGCCGCTATCGTGCACAGAACGGAGGCCGGCACCATCGACGTGATCACGAAACCAGGCGAACAGGGAGAACTGGCCCTGCGTCCCGGTTGGCCCTCGATGTTCCGCGGCTATTGGAATGAGCCGGAGCGTTATCAGAAGTGCTTTGCCGGAGGCTGGTATCTCACCGGCGACCTGGCCAAGAAGGATGAAGACGGCTACTTCTGGTTCGTCGGCAGAGCAGACGACGTGATCAAGACCTCCGGCCACTTGATCGGCCCGTTCGAGGTGGAAAGCGTGTTGATCGAACACAAGGCGGTCGCGGAGGCCGGCGTGATCGGAAAGCCGGATCCCGTCGCCATGGAGGTGATCAAAGCCTTCGTGTCGCTCAAGGACGGCTATGAGCCCAGCGACGAGTTGCGCCGTGAATTGCTCGGCTTTGCGCGCGCACGACTTGGCGCCGCCGTGGCCCCGAAGGAAATCGCGTTTCTCCCGACCTTGCCCAAAACGAGGAGCGGGAAAATCATGCGGCGATTGCTCAAGGCGCGTGAACTGGGATTACCGGAAGGGGATACGTCGACGCTGGAAGGGGCATCGTGATTCGTCAACCGTCATTCGTCAATCGCGGTCCGGGGGAACGTTCAGCTTTCCCGGTTGTGTGGTTTGTTAAGTTCCTTCCAGCCAGTGAAATGAGACAAACCTGATGAACCAGAGAAACCTATGACCCTCGTTGTTGACAGAGACCACGGGTGGGAATTACTCCGCCGGATGCTCCGCATCAGACGGTTTGAGGAGAAGTGCGCAGAACTGTATAGCGGGGGCAAGATCCGCGGCTTCCTCCATCTCTACATCGGTGAGGAGGCGGTCGCGGTCGGCGCCATCCCCTGTTTTTCATCGGAGGACGCGATCGTCGGCACCTATCGAGAGCACGGCCACGCGCTGATACGGGGCACCCCGATGGGACCGCTGATGGCGGAACTCTACGGAAAAGCGAACGGCTGCGCGCGGGGACGCGGAGGATCCATGCACTTCTTCGACGCCGCACGCCGCTTCTATGGAGGCCTGGCGATTGTCGGCGGAGGGCTGCCGGTTGCGGTCGGACTCGCGCTGGCCGACAAAATGCAGCAACGCCGTCGAGTGACTGCGTGCTTCTTCGGCGACGGCGCTGTGGCCGAAGGAGAATTTCACGAGTCCCTCAATCTCGCAGCGCTCTGGAAGCTCCCGGTGCTGTTCCTCTGCGAAAACAATCTCTATGCGATGGGAACGGCGCTCGGACGGCACCAATCGCAGACCGACATCGCCCGCAAGGCCGACGCCTATGCTATTCCAGCCGAAGCCGTCAACGGGATGGACGTCCTCGCGGTGGAAGCAGCCACGAGGGAAGCCGTCGATTTCGTTCGTGCGGGCCAGGGGCCGTATCTTCTTGAATACCGAACCTACCGGTTTCGTGCCCATTCGATGTACGATGCGGAGCTCTATCGGACAAAGGACGAGGTCGCCCGATGGAAGCAGCGTGACCCTATTACCCTCTTCCAGCAACAGCTCCGCGCCGAAGAGTTCTTGACTGATGCCGACCTCGATAACATGGAAACCGCCATTGCGGCCGAGATTGCAGAAGCCGTGTCGTTTGCCGAAAGTGGCTCCTGGGAACCTCTGGAGGATCTCACGAAGGATCTGTATACGCCGGCGAAGCCGGCAGGCTAGAGGCGCGAAGCAAGAGGCTTATGGACGAATTCCTTTCACACCGCTCGCCCCTGGCTCCTTGCCTCAAGCAAGAGGGACTTGATGGGTAAGATAACCTACCGTGAAGCCGTTCGTGCCGGATTGCGTGAGGCACTCCAGAGCAATCCGCGCGTGTTCCTGATGGGCGAGGACGTCGGCAAGTACGGCGGGACCTATGCCTGTAGCAAGGGATTCCTGGATGAGTTCGGGCCGGAGCGCATCCGGGATACTCCATTGTCCGAAAGCACCTTCGTCGGCGCCGGCATCGGAGCCGCTCTGGGCGGCATGAGACCGATCGTAGAAGTGATGACGGTGAATTTCAGCCTGCTCGCCCTCGATCAGATCGTCAACAATGCAGCCACGATCCGCCATATGTCCGGCGGACAGTTCAGCATTCCCCTCGTCGTACGGATGGCCACCGGCGCAGGTCGGCAGGTGGCGGCTCAACATTCGCATAGTCTCGAAGGCTGGTATGCCCACATTCCCGGGATCACCGTGCTCGCGCCGGCCACCGTCACGGACGCCAGAGGCATGCTCCTCGCGGCACTCCAAGAACCGGACCCGGTCTTCATCTTCGAGCATGCGTACTTGTACCCCCTCGAAGGCGAACTCGACGAAAGCGCCCTCCCCGTCGATCTGACACAGGCGGCAGTCCGACGAGCCGGAACAAACATCTCGCTGATCACCTTCGGGGGCTCTCTCTGGAAAGCGCTCGAAGCGGCAGACCAACTCTTCCATGAGGGCATCTCGGCTGAGGTCGTTGATCTCCGGATACTCCGGCCACTCGACATCTCAACGGTCCTGGCCTCCGTGCGGAAAACGCACCGGGCGGTCGTGATCGACGAAGGATGGCGCACCGGCAGTTTTGCTGCCGAAGTATCCGCACAGATCATGGAAGTGGCCTTTTATGATCTGGATGGTCCGGTTGCCCGGATTTGTAGCGTCGAGGTGCCAATCCCCTATCCAAAACACCTGGAAGACGCAGCTCTGCCACAGCCTGAGAAAATCGTACAGGCAGTGCATAGTCTTATGGGGCGGTAAGGGAACAGACGTGCACGTTCGGTGTCTCGTCATACGTCATTCGCAATTCGGATATGAGCCGTAACGATAGACGCGTGACGCATGATGGTTGACGAGGTTCGAAGATGGCTGAGTTTGTGATGCCCACCCTCGGTTCAGATATGACCGAAGGGACTCTCGTCGAGTGGAAAAAGAAGTTGGGCGACCGGGTGGTCAAGGGCGACATCATCGCGGAAGTGGATACCGAGAAGGCCGCGATCGAGATCGAATCCTTCCACACGGGGGTCATCGAACAACTGCTTGCGAAACCCGGCGAGCGCATTCCGGTCGGCACAGTCATGGCAATCATCCGGGAAGTGGGAACTCAGGCTACACCAGCCATTCAAGCTCCCGCATCCCCACCTCCCTTGCAGAAGGTCTCGCCGAAGGAACCGGTGTCACCGCCTCCTCCCCCACCTCCGCCGATGACAGCAGCGGTGACAGAACCGGGAAGACTTCGCATCTCGCCTGCGGCGCGAAAGCTCGCAAGTGAATTAGGAGTGGATCCCGCCTTTGTTCAAGGCACTGGTCCCGGCGGCGCCATCACCCTGGACGACATCCAACGCAGCGCAAACGCCCGAGGCGAGAGGCACGAGGCCGGAGGTCAGCAACCCTCCGCACCCCTCACCACTGGCCCCACCCCCCTCGCCTCCGCCGGAGAAGGCGGCGATCGCCAGGCCAGGATGCGACAGACCATTGCAGCCGCCATGGCGCGATCGAAGCGGGAGATTCCCCATTACTATCTGAGCACCACCATCGACATGGGCCGGGCTATGACCTGGCTCAAGGAAGAAAACATCAAAAGGCCGGTGACGGATCGGCTGTTATACGGCGTCTTGCTGATTAAAGCCGTGGCCCTGGCGCTGCGACAGGTACCGGAGTTGAATGCGCTGTGGAAAGAAAACGCTGCAATTCAGAGCCCCGCCATCCACGTCGGTGTGGCGGTTTCCCTCCGGCAAGGAGGCCTCATCGCGCCGGCCATTCACGATACGGACAAGCGAAGCCTTGGTGACCTCATGAGCAGCTTCCAGGATGTCGTGAAGCGGGCCCGTGCCGGGACGTTACGGAGTTCGGAACTGTCCGATCCGACCATCACGGTCACTAGCCTGGGGGAACAGGGAGTAGAAACTGTGTTCGGCGTGATCTATCCGCCGCAGGTCGCCTTAGTCGGTTTCGGAAAAGTTGTGGAACGCCCGTGGGTCATCGAGGGACAGGTGGTCTCGAGGCCAGTCGTGACCGCAAGCCTGTCCGCGGATCATCGCGTGACCGACGGCCACCGCGGCGGGGTCTTTCTCTCAGCCATCGATCGTTTGTTGCAGGAGCCAGGGCAGCTATGAACATTCCTCTCACGTCGGATGAAATCAGACAGACGGTCCTTCGCCTCCTGGGCGAGGTCGCACCGGAGGCGGACTTGACGGCCTTGAAGCCAGGCGTCGGCTTCCGCGACCAGCTGGATATCGACTCGATGGACTTTCTCAATTTTGTGATCCTGATCCACAAAACCTTCGGCCTGGAGATCCCGGAAGCAGACTATCCGAAGTACGCCACGCTGAATGGCTGCGTGGAGCAATTGTCGGACAAGCGAGCGACATGACCCTCTCTCCCCTTTCCGCCGACCGGAGGATGCTCAAGGTTCTGGTCGGCTCCCATGCGCAGGGGCTAGCAGGCCCGGAAGGCGACAAGCACTTGCGAAGCGTCTTTGTCATGCCGGGGGCGGACATGTTTCTGATGGGGTTCAGGTATGGTCGCGCCCTCATGGCGAAGGAAGAGGCTCGCAAAGAATGGTGATCGCGCCGCAAACCCGCACCACGACTCGCTCGAAGCCGACACAGGGGCAACCATGCATCGGCCGATGATTTCCTCATCCGGATCAGAACCGCCTGTAAAGGCATGAATGTCCATGGCTGACCGGGCTCAACAAAGAAAGGGAGCCAGCATGAAAGTCCTCAACGTGATCAGTGTGGTGTGCCTGATCGTCTCGGCCAGTTCCTGGGCCGTCGGGCAAACCCGTGGAACTCCCAAGGAAGGACAAGCGGTCTATAAACAATACTGCCTCCGTTGTCATGGCGAGAAATTGGACGGGAATGGGCCCGAGGCGCAGTACCTGATCCTCCGGCCTGCGAATTTCCAATCGCAGAGCTTGCTGGCGAAGACCGATTGGGAGCTGCTCGTCACGATTTCCAATGGGGTCTTATTCACTCCCATGCACGGATTTCGCGGCAGACTGACGGATCAACAGATGTTGGATGTGCTCTCGTACATCAGAAGCATGGCGCCGTTTAACGCGGTGGGCTAGCGCGACATCGTGTTCCGTCAACATCAAGACACATGGAGATTCATCCGCACCATCGGCATCTGCCTTGTCCTGCTCGCGCCGGGGAGCGGGGCAGGGGTCCAAGCCGGGGAACCAGTCCCGGACCTCGAAGTCTTTGTTCGCGCCGGCTGTCCCCATTGCGAGGCCGCGAAGACCTTTCTCGATGGCCTTCAGCGTGAACGGCCATCGGTTCGCATCGCCCTCCACGACGTAGCTGAGGATTCAGCCGCGCGGCAGCGACTCGCGATGCTGGCTGCTGAACGGGGGCTAGCCAGCATTGGCGTTCCCACCTTCCTCCTCGGCACAGAATTGATTGTTGGATTCCGCTCAGCCGACACGACCGGAGCAGAGATTCGAGCCCGGCTCGACCAGAACAGGCAAGGCGCCGCACCGCCGCTGGTCGTGGAGAGCATCCAGACCAAATGGTTCGGCGAGCTCCGTGTCAAGAATCTGGGCCTTCCGCTGTTCACAATCGTTATCGGACTCCTGGACGGATTTAACCCTTGCTCGATGTGGGTGCTGATATTCATGTTGTCTTTATTAGCAGGCCTGGCCAATCGCCCGAAGATGTTACTGATTGCCGGGACGTTCGTTGCCGTCGAGGGCATCGCGTATTTCGCCTTCATGGCGGCATGGCTCAACATGTTCTTGTTGATCGGCCTCTCCCATATCACCGAACTGATCTTGGGAAGCATTGCCGGACTGGCCGGAATGATCAACATCAAAGACTTTTTGGCATTCCAGCGTGGAATATCTCTCAGCATCCCCGATTCCGCTAAACCAGGCCTGTATGCAAGGATGCGACGAATCCTCCAGGCCGAGAATATCCTCGCCGCACTCCTAGGGACAGTGATGCTCGCCGTGCTGGTGCAAGCGGTCGAGCTGGTATGCACGGCCGGGCTCCCTGCTCTTTACACACGCATTCTGACGATGCACCAGCTTGACCCATGGGTCTATTATGGGTACCTGGCTCTCTATAATGTGGCCTACATGCTGGACGACGTCCTCGTGCTCGCAATTGGGGTCATCACGATGAGCCACTATAGACTTCAGGAACGGGAAGGCCGATGGCTCAAGCTGATCAGCGGGATCGTGATGGTCGGATTGAGCGTAGTCATGATTGTGAAACCAGACTGGCTGATGTAACCGTTCTGCCCCTACAGAGGGAAGGAGTGCGCCATGCCGGACGATTCAAAACGATTGCAGCTCGTCAGCCTTGCCTCAACAGGAAGGCGAGGATATTCTCTGTCGAGCCCTCGGGACGTTGCAGGCCTGGCAAAGCAGGAAGCAAACGAGATGAGCGACGGCGCTGCGACATTGATCGCAGCCAGTCGAGTGAGTGACCGAGCATGAAGCAGATCCACCCATTGTTCCAACCGCCTCCGGCATCCGGGAGTCCGGAGTCGGGACCGGTCATCCTGCGCGATGGCACGACCGCATCCCTCCGCCCCACCCGTGCAGAGGACCATGCGATGATGCAAAATTTCATCGATCGGTTGTCACCGGCATCCAGGCGTCATCGGTTCTTTTCTGAAACCGCTCCTCCTGCCGACACGATCGCGTCGCTCTGCGATTCCTCGAACCCCTCCAAGCAACTCACCGTCGTGGTCACGAGGACCATCGCTGGACAGCCGCGCATCATCGCCGCCGGTTCCTATTGGGCGCGGACCGCCGACCAGGCCGAGGTGGCCATGGCAGTCGACGACGACTTTCACGGGAAAGGCCTGGGAACGATCCTGCTCGAACGGTTGGCGATGCTGGCCATTCATCGAGGCTTCACCAGACTGTGGGCGGTCACCCACACTGACAATGTGGCCATGCGGGAAGTCTTCCGGGAATCCGGATACCCGGTCCATGAAACCTATGCAGGCGGAGACATGCAAGTCGGGCTCTCGCTGCACCAGATCGAGAGCACGACGACCCGCTTGGAGTTGCGAGAACGTATCGCTACGACCGCCTCGCTCCGCCCCTTCTTCTATCCTCGTTCCGTGGCCGTGATCGGAGCGTCCCGCGATCCCAAGAGCATCGGTTACCGGATCGTTGAAGCTCTCTCCAGCAACCGGTTTCGCGGCGCCATCTATCCGGTGAACCCCAAAGCGGCAACCATTGCCGGCTTGACCGCCTTCTCGTCAGTCTCTGCGATCCCCGACGCCGTCGATCTGGCGGTGATTGTCGTGCCGCGTGATGCAGTGCTGCCGGTCCTCAACGATTGTGCCGGCAAAGCCATCGGCTCCGCGATCGTGATCTCCTCAGGCTTTGCCGAAACAGGACCAGAAGGAAAGCAGGCCCAGGACCGACTCCTGGAGGCGGTCCGTCAACAGGGCATGCGCATGATCGGACCAAACTGCTTTGGGCTGCTGAATACCGATCCGGCCATCCGGCTCAACGCCACGTTCACGTCGGCCTTTCCTCCCTCCGGCCACATAGCCATGGCCTCGCAGAGCGGCGCGCTGGGGCTCGCGATCCTCGCCGCAGCCCATCGACTGCAGCTGGGAGTGTCTTCCTTCGTGAGCCTGGGGAATAATGCCGACGTCTCCACGAACGATCTGCTGCAATATTGGGAAGACGACCCTTCCACCGACGTCATTCTCCTGTACCTGGAGTCCTTCGGGAATCCCCGACGATTTGCGAGAATTGCGCGTCGAGTCGCTCGTCGTAAACCGATCGTGGCGATCAAATCCGGCCGGAGCCTTGCCGGACGGCGCGCGGCCAGCTCGCACACCGCCGCACTCGCGTCGAGCGAGGTGGCCGTGGAAACACTCTTTCAGCAGTCCGGAGTGATCCGCGCAGATACCTTGGATGAACTCTTCTCCCTGGCCCGAGGGCTTGCCGATCAACCCCTGCCGAAAGGAAAGCGCGTCGGCATCATCACCAATGCCGGGGGGCCCGCCATCCTCTGCACCGACGCCTGCGAAGCGGGCGGGTTGTCCGTCCCCGAACTGTCCAAGGCGAGCACGGCCGCCCTGTCGGCATTCTTACCTCCCGCCGCCTCGGTGAAGAACCCGGTCGATCTGATCGCATCCGCCGCTCCGGACCATTATGCACAAGCAATCACCACCCTCCTCGCCTCCAAGGAGGTCGATGCGCTGATTGTCCTCTACATATCCGTGACGGTCGGCGATGCAGCCGGCATAGCGAACGGGATCTTGCGCGGGATCTTAAGCGCCAGACA
This sequence comes from Nitrospirota bacterium, assembly GCA_018971525.1. Lineage (GTDB taxonomy): Bacteria > Nitrospirota > Nitrospiria > Nitrospirales > Nitrospiraceae > Palsa-1315. Next base: position 11,425 of record JAGXAR010000034.1, on the reverse strand, counting down.
GGCCGGCGGCAAGGACGTCCCGATCTACATCTGTTGGATGGCTGAAGGGGATCTCGAACGGACCTTTCAGGCAGCAGGCGAAACGATCCCCACATTTCCCTTACCCGAGCATCCGGCGGTCGTGCTCGGCAAAGCTTGCCGGTATGAAGAGTGGCGCACCCAGCCGCTCGGCATGATTCCGGATTTCGACGATATGGACTTCGGTGCCGCCAGAGCCATCTGTGCCAAGACCCTGTCTCAAGAAGGGCCCGGCTGGCTCACCGTCGAGGACACCAGAGCCCTTCTCGCTTCCGCGAAACTCCCCGTGGCGCAGGGAGGAGTCGCGAGGACTTCGGACCAGGCAGCGGCGCTGGCCTGTGACGTGGGATTTCCTGTTGCAGTCAAGCTCGCATCACACCAGATCCTTCACAAAACCGAGATGGGCGGCGTGCATCTGAACCTGACTGATGAGCAAGCCGTGAGGAATTCATTCGAGGCGATTCGGGCGAGGCTCGCGCAGGACAACAAACTGGAGGCAATGGAAGGCGTGCTCGTGCAGCCGATGCTGTCAGGCGGCACGGAAGTGATGGTCGGCGTCACCCACGACCCGCTCTTCGGCCCGCTGATCGCTTTCGGTCTCGGCGGAATTCATGTGGAGATTCTGGGCGACGTGCGGTTCAGGATTACCCCCCTCACCGACCGCGATGCAGATCAGATGGTGCGAGAAATTAAGGGCTATCGATTGCTGCAAGGCTACCGAGGCCATCCTGCAGCGGATGTGGAGGCGATCGAAGAGGTGCTGTTGCGCCTCTCGCGCCTCGTCGAGGAAATCCCCGAGATCAGTGAACTTGATTTGAATCCGATCTTCGCCATGCCGCCAGGGCAAGGTTGCAAGATCGTAGACGCCAGGATTCGAGTTGAAAAGAATGCGCCTCGACCCACGGTTTAGGCATGCGAACAAGACATTTTCTGAAAGGCTCGGTGTTTTAAATGATTTCCCCGTTTATCCTTGAAATATCGAAGTTTGGGAATACTCTAGCGACCCTACTGATTTCAATGGCTCTCAGCTATTTGCACAACTTTTAGCACAAATTTACCAGACGCGTTAATCGATGGTGTTTTGTAAAGCGCCGCCACGTCACCGTGAACGAGACAGGGAAAACTCACAGGGTCTCTCCAAGGCCGCGAGATTTGAAAACCCTGAAGCTATCGAGGCTATAGGGTCCGATCGCACTTCATCGGCTTGTTCTCAATCACTTACAAACAGTCAGAGGGAATGGATGAACCGATCAAGCCTGATCAGACACGATAGTTCTGCCACAGTTTAGCTACAGGCGGACCTGAAGAATGGTCGTCAGACCCGCCACGCTGATTGGCGCAATCTTCTATGCTCTCCTCTTCCTTATGTCGGCTTGGCTGGAAGCACGCTCGCTGCGCCTCACTTCGATGCGCTTGGAAGATGGGTTGCAGATCGTGAATCCAGGGCATCGCAGCGGAGTGTTCACACCGTTTTTCATAGAACTGCTGCCGGTGGATCAATGCCCTTTCCACGAGCGGGAAAACCGGAGGCAATGTGTGATCCTCTCAATTTCAGTATAATAGGCCATCCGGGTAGTCACACGTGGAAGAACAGTTCGGACTATACTGTGATCAAGTATGCCCTCGGTAGGGATCGACAGATGGAGGCGATACCCATGAAGCAGGCAATAGCCGGCGCCATCATTGGCTCTCTGCTCATCCTTGTGGCCAGCTGCGCTGGTCAGAAGGACACCGTGCATCAGGATGGAAGCGAGCTGGATGTGATTCTCGAGACACTGGATAACCGCATTTTGCAGCTGAACACGAATATCGAGAGGCTTGGTAAACAGATGATCGCGCTGAAACAACTCCCGGATACCCCTAATCCGGCCCTCCGGGAACTTCGTGAGCTGGACCTCGCCGGGTGGCAGCTTCACCAAAAGCAGTGGATGCTTCAACGCGAGCATCTCCTCTTTACGAGGGCGCAACTGCAACGTGTGGGAGAGACTCCGGAGAATAAGCCTCAGCTGCTGGCACAGTGGACCACGCAGCTGCAGCAATACCAAGCAGCCCTAGCAGGTCTTCGTCAGCAACGGCATAGCCTTGAAGAGAAGTATTTTCAGGTTGAAGCTCAGGTGGTTGAACAGTACCTGCGTTAGGAGTAGTGCGGATGGCATCTCGCCCACGCCAAGGCACGGCGCTGTTCCTCGTGCACGCGATCCTGTCGGCCTTCACCCTTTCAGGCTGTGCGAGCGTGGATGTTCTGATGTTATCGGGCGAGACGTTTTCTCCCAGGACCACGGTCAGCGACGTAGAAGTGCTTGAACAGGAGCCAACACGTCCACACATTCAGATCGCGGAGTTGAGCGTGGACAGCCTCTGGCTGAGCATTGCCTCCAAGCGGCAGAAAATTCTTGAGAAGGCGGCTATGTTGGGAGCGGATGCGGTCGTGTTTTCCGAGCCCGAGACACCGCCGTTGGCCCAAGGCAATCGGGCTGTAGGGCAGAGCAATCCTCCAAACTGGTCGGCTCCGAAGGATGTCGACAGACTGATGTCGAATGGTCTGCGCTCTGCCGCCCATGACGACATCGTCCACAGCGATGTCAGGATCGTGCTGATCCGCGGTGGAGGCCACGGTGGAGGTCATGGCCATGGTGGAGGTGGCCATTGGGGAGGAATGCGGGGACGATCGGGACCTTCTGCAGCCAGGCCATGGGGGCGTCATTACGCCCCTTACTATGGACCTCGATACTGGGGGTATGGTCTATATGGACCCGGAGGGTGGGGCTATGCACCGTATTGGGGAGGATATGATCCCCTATGGGGTAGTTACGCGCCCTATCCCCTTGGGGGGTATCCTGGATTCGGCTCTGTGTTCATGAATACGGTCACCATCGGGACCGCGATTCACTATACCGATTCACCTTAACGAGTGCGCCTGATTGGTATGAGGCTGGGCCATCAAGGCTGGCACCTCAGCAATCGCTAGGTACCGAGATTGAGACTGAGAAGGCGGGAGGAGGGCACTGAAAGCGGTTTCCTTAATCGCTGTTCCTACGAATACACATGAAGGACGAAGCTACGATCCCTTGAAGAGAGAACTGAGAAGATAGAAACCATTTTCACTATCCTGTCCCGCCTACCCAGACTCACTCAGGCCAATCCCAGTCATGGTTTGCGCGAAACCCGAACTTCGACTGGAGTGAGTTGGAGTGGCACAAAACGAGCACAGCGGGACTTGTCCAGTGCGACGTTCGATTCGTGTGTCAGGACGAAATCTCCTTGCTTCAGATTCTTGTGGAGCGTTTCCGCTCAACTCGCACAGTACGAAACCGCTCGGCATGCCGCCAAAGAGATCGTAAATACGCAAACGGATCTACTTCAATCTGCGCATTGGAGCATGTCTATTGAGAATGAACGTATCGCGTTAGAACTCTGACATCCGGCCTACGACTTGCACGCTTTCCTCTTCTCTCGATCTGTCGGAGAGAAGATGTATGCAGATTGAATTTGAACATTTCGATGCCGAACGCTTCTCATTTCACGAACACTCCGTCCTGGTGATTGAAAAGTTTTTCACAGATGAGGAAAGGCACTATTTTCAGCATGCCATGCAACGAGCGGCTTGGACACCCTTACGCGAGAAGCGGCAGCTGCGCGAGACGTTTCCAAATTGTGGCAATTGGCTCAAGGCTGACATTGCGCGGGCGGAAGCGACGGTCTTTCTCGACCGCCTGGCCCTTCCCTGCATCAGGACTTATGTAGAATCCTTTCCAAACATTGCACGGCGGCACATGAATTTTAACTATTATTCGTATGGAGCGGGCGATTGTCTGCTGACGCATGATGATACCGCGCAAGCTGGCGATTCAGCGGTGCCGGCTGAAGGATCCTCTCCGTTACGGCGTCTTGCAGTGGTGACCTATTTTCATGATGAATGGCAGCCCGATTGGGGCGGTGAATTGATCATTTATCGTTCACTCCCCGGCCAACACAATCAATCTGATCTCACGATCACCCATTGTATTGCCCCCAAGCCCGGATCTCTCGTGCTGTTCACCGTTCCTCGGTTCCATCGAGTCTGTCGCGTTGATCCCGTCAGTGGAGATCATAAACGTCTCTCTGTTGCAGGCTGGTTTATGACTGAACATGAAGTCCCCTCTAGGCGGCCACTGCTCTATTCAAAAACCTCATCGGTCTTGATGAGCCAAAATTCAGGAACATAAGGGCCCTCTTGGAGAGCAATGCCGGGGCCGAAAATAACTGATTAAACAAGGCCCTCGCCCATGCCCCCCGGCTTATCACGTTCACAGCTAGAAACGACCGGCCATTTTCTCCGCCAGCGGATGCAACCGTTCGATCGAAACCATATCTTGCTGGCTCTTCGCGATCACCTCGACCCCGGCGACAGCGGTCGGTTTGCTGACCGTGCAGGTCGTATTGAATCCGTGCTGCGCGAGGTTCTCGGGTGGCACCATGGTTGAGCAAGTAATCGACCCAAACGCCTTCACGTAGACCTGAATCCCCTTCTTCTTAACGACTTCGATGCCTTTCTTCTCTGTGCCGCCTGAGCGATCTCTTTTCTGGTCGAGTCCGGTGCTGAGCCGCAGCATCACCGTCGCTGTCGAGGTCTGACCGGTGCAGAGAGCGACTCCTCTTGCGGCCATCCCGCCGCCACTCAGGCTCACTGTAGTTCCCAGGACGGTCTGCAACTCAGAGGGAGTTAGCAGCCCGCAGGCCTTGTTGCCGTCCGCAGCGCCAACGGGCGCGTGCACGCTCGCCGCAAACGCGCCGACGCATCCTGCAACCGCCATCCATCGAGAGAAAGACCGCGTAGTCATGGACAACCCTCCCCTCGCCTGAAAAAGAGAAAGGATCAATGTGAAGGATCTGACATCTTAGATTCATCCGATGCGCTGCTTAGGCCCCCTGCTCCCTCGCTCGTATCGGTCATCTCTTATTCATTAGTTTTTGAATCGGCCAAATCTTATGATGAAATTTGACGAAAAGCGATGGGCGAGCGGTTGGTAATTCAGCAGGGCTTATGAAAGCGCGCCATGAAGCCCTACCGATCCCCGGTTTGGCTCGTGGAAGAATTTAACGGGAGAATTTAAGGGGTCAGACCTCTTATCCCACCAGGTCCTAAGCTTTCTCAAGTTACAAGCGGATTAATTGGGCCTGGACGGCGAGCGCATCCGCACGATGCGCACGTCAAACCTATCTTGTGCCAAGATTCGATTGGCCTCCGAATAATTTTCATGCATACTCGCCACTGCGCTGACGGAACTCCACGCTGGGTTTATACGCAAAGGGTAAAGGCTATGGCACTTGTACAGCATTCTGTTCTTGTATCGAGAAATCTGCTGCTGCCCATTATTACGGGTGTGATCGCGATGGCTGAATCAGCACTCGGATGCCCAGGAGTCGGTGACTGGCGCCTGCCTGCGGAGCTTGAGAGTAAACTGCAATCAACTGCAGCCGCCGACGACCATCTCTCGGCGGCCTTGATCTATCAGAAACAGGCTCAGCAAGTGGAAATTACGGCTCTGAAATTTGAAGATTCTGCACTGAAAATTACCCAAGCCGAAGATCCTAAAAATTTCCGCCGAAGCAGCCTCAAGAATGCGGGCCAACAGTGCCGCAAGGAGGCGATCGAATTCCAGAGGCTTGCAGACGACCATCGGCAGAAAGCGGAGACTCTCCAGGAGAACCATCGAGCTAAGTGATTCAATCGGCTGGTGATAGGGATTGCGGGATGGATCCCTTCAAGCTGTTCACCCATTCGATAGGCTCACCCCCTGCTTCTTCTAGCGCGACTTCAATAGACGAGGGCACCAGATGATCTCAACCGGAATGTTTTTTGGCGTTCTTCCTCCGTTTTGCGCTCATTACTTTCGTATTGCGCACGCCTAACGGCCTGGTGTCAAGCCACCGCCCGTCATCTGCCCCGGCGAAGTTCAATGGGTTGCGCGGCGGTCGACTCCAATGCCTCATTAGGCCTCGTTACTTTATATCTGAACTGTCGGAAGGCCTGGAACCGAGTTTAAGGGGTTTTAGACCCCTTTAATTCCACCTGCTACGCCATTCAACACAGGCTCGTCTCTTGACGCTCAGCCCCTGCGCCGGTCCTCCCTGCTTCTTGTCGTACAAACCACGACATTATGACCATTCAAAAATACGACAACGGAATCGAAGCCTGACCGATAGTATGGCTTGGGCAGGTCGTCTAGATATGACACCCATGAAACCCGAGGCAGCTGTCATAACCCCGTTCATGCATGGAGATTTTGTACCAGACACAAATTATCAAGCGCAGTGCGCTGGGGAGGTGACTGTGACAAGCACCGGTGAGGTCGAAAAAAACATTCTACAGGACTTAGAACGGCTGGGGCCCTGTTCCATCGAGGAGATGGTCACCCATCTACAGGGCTACACGTGGAACCAAGTGTTCAGCGCCGTTGACCGGCTCAGTCGGAATGCGAAGGTGATGCTCCAGCATCCTTCCCGGTTCGGGTATCACATTTCGCTTGCGCAGGTTCCACGGCCGAGTGCTCCCGTCACAGAGGCAGCAGGCAGTCACCACTTGGCCGGTCGATTCGATCAGGTCCGCACGACTGTGAGAGGAACCGAGCCATGAATTGTTCCCGTTGTAGAGGCTTGATGCATGCCGAGGGGTTTCGGGACTGGCACTGTGGAATATGGGCGGACCGGTTTCGCGTCCTGCGGTGCCTGGTCTGCGGAGAGATCGTGGATCCCGTCATTGTGCAGAATCGGCGCAATGCGGTGAACGGGAAGGTCCGCCCATCGACGTGGCGCGTCAGGCGCAGGTCGTCGATCCTTGCGGTCAGGACGCAGCACCCTTCGCAGAGGCGCAGGCCGGTCATGGGGAGATTCAACGAATGAACTGCTGGACGAAGGCACAGATGAAACAGATTCTGCCGGTTTGCTGCTTCTGCGACAAAGCCCAAGACGACACTAGGAGCGAGGCTGGCAAAGGGTTGTGGCAGGATTTGCAGATCTACATGGTCTCGCGCAAGCTGAGGCCGGAGGACATTACATTCGCTTACACCTGCTGCCGCGATTGCCTGAAGGATGACCCTCGCGCGAATGCCTTCCGAACAAGGTTGAGCCGCTCAGGCTCACCCGTGCTAGATAACAGGTGATCACCGGGATGGTTGCTGCAGCGTCCGGGCGCTATGGGTAATCAGCGGGATCTGACGAGAACATCGACACAAGGCATAGACTGGAGGACGCTGTTCAGACAGTTCAAGACGGAGGCGATGGAATAGATGGGCATGCGAGGGACTTGAGCAGGCGATGGTCCATCGTCGGGCAAACTTAAAGGGTCAGACCCCTTTATTTTTCTCAATGCAACTATTGGCTTAATCTCACGACGATGGCTCCCATCACGTCGCCTGGCTTAAAATCCCTCTTTGTACTCTTCGGATGCTGATTGTGGCAGTCAGCGCAATGCTGCTCAATGACAATGTCTGCCGCGAGCCCCTTAAATTGATCGCCGTCGCCGAACGTGAGAACGGTCCGCGTCGAATCCGCGACCATGCTCGCAAGCGCCTCACGCTCGGCAGGGGTTTTCGGCAGGTTGGACGGGTCGATCGGGGTCAGCGAGATCAGACCCACGTCAAGACCCTGCACTTCCTGCTTGATCTTGGCCCCGCCCCGGGAAACAAATTCGAACGGCAGCATGATTGCATGAGCATCTTTGATCCAACCTTCTTTGGATTGAACCCCCACCTTCTTCATTCGCTCGACAATATGCCGGACATAGGTTGTACGAAAGGCTTTTACCATGGCAAGGATGTATCGCACGGTTTGATCTTTAGAGATCTCAGCCGCTTCTCCTGGGAGAACAGTCAAGCCGACACAGAGCAAGGTCAATGCGCACCCGACCTTCAATGGGATCCAACGTTTCATATGGCCTCCTTGTGCCTTTCTCATTCAGCTTAAAACAGTTCGGGTTGCACCCGTGCTAATTCCGCCGATAACGGTACTCTAGCATGATGCCTTCAGCTCGATGTTGAGGGTGATCCATGACGCCGGCGTTATATTTCAAAATGACCTCTCTCGCAATGCCGACAGCAATGGGGATACTGTGTTCCTTCAGGTATCCATCGGCTACGTCCATGAGTTCCGCGGTGCGACGTTCAAGCGACCGCCGCAGTCCTTTGGGGAGATCATACGGAGAATCGCTGAATGCGTGATACAGCAAAAATCCATGGTCAAGATACTCCCGGATCGCCGTCTCATAGCTTCGAAGCGCCTCCATAGTGTGCGTGCGGTTATATTCGGTCGCAGCGGATTCCGCTACCTTGGCAAGCTGGCCTTCCATCTGCTGCCATTGAGCAAACCCTTCCGGCGAATGAAGATATTCGGCAAGTTTTTCATAATTTGGGGAATTGAAGGCACATGCTGAAATCGCACAGATAATGCCGACGAGTAAGAATGTCATCACTTGCCTCTGTCGCACCATCGGCACCCCCTTTCCGGATAACCAATGAATCTTACGATCTCAATAATTCCATCACCATGATCAATGAGTTTTGTTGACTTTGAGTGTCTTCTATCGTGCGCTCAAAGTATATTACAAGCCAGACATTAGGTCCCCATCTCTGTATCTTGTCTAACCGATGCCTTTCACACCATTATGCTCCATGAATCGATTTCTGTCCGTTCAAATTGCTGCACAGGCTCATTCGATGGAATCATCGTATGAGAGCAACGCCGTCATGTGCTTCTTGCAGCACCTTCGCGTCTGAGGAGAGGTAGGTAGGCCTGCTTGTTGTGGATTTCTAATTGGTCTTCGTCCTATTCCTGACGCAGTGAATACCCCGGCACCTTGTCTCTCAAAGTCTTTCAAATCAACGCAGCGTCTTCAGCCAAGCCTGGATGTCGGCCATCTGTTGCTCGGTCAAGGCGTCTTTTAACGGCGGCATCACGTGTCGCCCTTCGGACACGATCTTCCAGAATGCCTGCTCGGTCGACAGCACGGAATTGCCCGCCAATCGAGGACCGATGCCTCCTGTCGCTCGTTGGCCGTGACAGACAACGCAACTGCCGTTGTAGAGTTCCTCGCCGCGGGTGTTATCCCCCGTGGGATGTCTTGAAGACGTCCCGCTTGGACTATTCTTGTCAGCGCCCTGTGGGCCACCGTCGCTCGCCAGAGCGAGACGACCATCCCCGTTCATGGAGGCTCCTGCGAACAACACGGAGAGGGCACAGCAGATCAACAACTTTTGCATGGGCATGGCTCCATTTCTCTTCCCTTCATAACGGAAGCGCTGCATCATTTGCGTTTCGCGGAGCTTTCACTCCTGAGGAGAGCCAGATAAGCCAGGGTGTCCCTGAGCTCCTGACTCGTCATCGTGGTGTCGGGGAACATTCCTGTTCCGGGATGGCCTTCCCGGATGACCTTCGCTCGTGCTTTGTCGGTGGTTAATCGGAGCGCCGTTCGATTCCTGAGGTCGGTGGGTGGAGGATTGAGTTGAGCGATGAGCGCGGCGGTGTCGGCTGCGAGTTGCGGTTGTTGGTCCTTGTTCCCATCAACGCCATGGCAGTAGTAGCAGACGCCCTTCCCGTTGAAGACCGCTCTGCCCCGCTCGGCATCGCTTTGTGCTGTCGCCGGCGTCTTGGCCGGTTGCCGATCGGCCTGAACAAGGGCTCCATCAAATAGTACTACCCCGAGCATGACTAGACCGACGTAGGATAATCGACTCATTGGAATCCCCCTATGTTCTCTGTGCCGGGGCTGCCTCGTCGTAGGGCAGCTAGGGCACCCGACTATTTTCCCTGCTCATCGTCCTCAATCTCTCGCTGCCCACCCACATGGCACTGCACACAGTTCGCCATCCGGCCACGATGATGCGCCCCATCCCCTTCATCGAATAGATGCCGCACAACTTCGTTGTCGAGCAGCGTGGGTCGAGCGACCACGTCCGACCCGAACTCATGGCAGGCGCTGCACGAACTGGTTCCGGTCGCTCGAAAGATGAACTCCCCGTGTGGATTGAACATGGCGTTGGTCGTGATTTGAGCCAGCGCCCCGCGATGTTCCGTATGGCAGGCCAAGCATGTCTTTCGCTGGGAGATCACCTCCCGGTGAAAGTCGCTCACGGACGGTTTGGAGCGAACGGCAAACCGCTTTTCAGAATGACAGGCCAGGCACTTGGTCGGGCTCGGGCCTTGGAATGGCTCATGGCAATGGACACAGTGCGCCACATCCGCGTGGTACCGGCTCAAGTCTCCGGGAGCCCAGAACGCTTCTGGATGGCTGATCGATCCCCACCCCAACCACGCAAGTAGGACGACGGTCGCCACAGCGACAAACGGAACAGCCCTGCGAGGCAGAGGCAGATAGCGCATGACCTATAGGCCCCCGAAATACAGGGCCCCGATAACATGCAGAGCCACCAGCACCATGAACATGAGCGTCATTGGCGCATGAATGAGTTGCCACACCCGAAACGTCTCCTCCCGTGAAGCCTCGTCGTGCAGGCTTGCTTCTGCCTCGTCCCGACTGACACCTTGCTGCAGGAATTGCCGCCGCTCCTCGTTCAGGGTTCGTAGGGCCAGATAATGCACGGCCTGTCCGATAATTCCACTCAGCGTTACGATGCCCATGGCCACCATAGCCAGAATTGGCACCAGGGCATGCAGGTGCGCCCCAGCATGCAGCACAATCAGAAGCGGACCGACCACTCCCGCCACCATATGGACCTGGAACCACCGGCGCGGCCACATACGATTCCGGCCGATCCGCTTCCGGATCGGGTACACGAACACGAGCAGGATGACGGCCAGGCCGACCCATCCCACGAGGTGTCCCTCCCGAGTATGGGCGAAAGGCGACGGAGAGTCGAGACTCAGAAATGCTTCTAACAAGAAGACTCCGGCGACCGCGGCAGCCATGAGGGCGACGACCGTTGTGAAACGGCGGGACAATGGTGTCATACCTAATACGTCTCGACTCCCTTTCGCCCTCCCGCATGACAACGGAGACAGTCAGCGAAACGCCCGGGTCCATGTACGCCCTTCGCCTTCGAGCGAAGGTTTCGGACCAGATCATTTTCCAATACCCGAGGACTCAGACTGTTGTCCCTCTCCGCTCGATGACAGTCCCTGCAGGACTTCGCCCCCGTTGCTCGAAAGATGAGGTCGCTGTGGGGATTCAACATCTGGCTGCCGGCGCCGAGGGGTTCCGTCTCTTCCGCTACTGGTTGGTCAGCCGCAGGGGCTGCCGGCATTGCAGTCCGCAAACTCCCTCCGCTCACCCAAGCTCCTCCCCCAACAATGAGCAGCGCCACGAGGATGCCAGGACCTCTGTCCAACATATCAAGCGTGCCCCTCTCCGCAACAGAGCTTGTAGCGCTCTTCGGGGATGTTCTTCATGCTCCTGAAGACTGTTTCACGTTCT
>JAGXAR010000114.1 GCA_018971525.1 Nitrospirota bacterium | reverse complement strand
ATACGGGGTTCTTCTCAACAGATCAAAGTGCTATGGAGCCTGACAAGATTGTTTTTACGGGAGTCATGGGATACCCCCCGAACGAAGATGCTGCCTTGTATTTCTCGCAAGACATCTTTCCTATAGTACGAGCCAAGAGACCGAGTGCTCAGTTCTGGATTGTTGGAAGTGGTCCGTCTCAACAAGTTAGGGACCTGGCACGTTGCCCTGGCATTCACGTGACGGGTGAGGTCGAAGATGTCCGGCCGTTCGTACAGTCAGCCGCTGTTATTGTCTGCCCCCTCAGGGTAGGGTCCGGCGTCAAGAACAAGATTCTTGTAGCGATGGCGATGCAGAAAGCAACTGTTGCTACTTCACTCAGCATCGAAGGCCTCGATCTCGCAGATAGTAGAGAGGTGTTGTTGGCAGACGACCCCCGCGCGTTTGCAGACAAGGTCGTGCATCTGTTAGCGCATCCAGAAGAAGCCCTGCGGCTGGGTTTGAATGGATTGAAGCGAGTCCAGGAGCGGCATTCGTGGGCTGCAATGGGCAAGGCGCTGGAGACTGCCGTTCAGTCTGTGATGGCATCGCGGAATGGGCGCGCGCATTAGTAAGATGATATGCGCCCACGTCCTCGGCCTGGTGCAATAATGAGGACACTGTGAACGTCGTACTGCTGAAGGATTCCCATGACGAAGCCATGTGGGATCATTTTGTGCTGGGTCACCCGCAGGCCTCCGGCTACCATACGCTCGCCTGGCGGGGGATCATCAGCAAAGTATTCGGGCATCGCACGTACTACCTGATGGCCAGGGAGGAAGGAGGGACGATCCAGGGGGTCCTTCCCCTCGTATTGACGAAGAGTCCGATGTTCGGATGTTTCCTCACATCCATGGCCTTCTTTAATTATGGGGGGGTGCTGGCCGATCGCGCCGATGTTCGTCTTGCCCTTCTGGCGGCGGCGGAGAAAATAGCTAAGGATATCGGAGCGGCACACATCGAATTGAGGCAGGCTGAACCTCTTGAAACCGACTGGCCGGTTCGCTCCCGCAAAGTTTCGATGAGACTCGCGCTCCCTCAGGACTATGAGACCTTGCTGAAAGCCTATCCCTCCAAGTTGCGGAGCCAAATCAAGCGGGCGCAGAAAGAGGGGATGGACGTCCGCGTCGGTGGCGAGGAGCTGCTCGAAGATTATTATCGTGTGTTTGCTCGGTGTATGAGGGATCTGGGTACACCTGTGTACGAGAAAAGATTCTTTCGGTCGATTGTCGAGACCTTTCCCAAAGAGGTGCGACTCAGTGTGGTCTCGCTGAAGGGAACTCCCCTTGCCTCGGGGCTTCTGTATGGTTTCCGCAGCACGTTGGAGATCCCCTGGGCAGCGTCAGACAAGCGATTTAGTCGGCTGGCTCCCAACATGCTCTTGTATGGCGCGGTGTTAGAATTTGCCTGCCGCGAAGGATTCAAGGAGTTCGATTTTGGTCGATCGTCAGCGGACAGCGGTACCTATCGTTTCAAACAGCAATGGGGGGCTGAGCCTCGCCCGTTGTACTGGTATTACTGGATGGCCGGAGGGCAGAGTATCCCGGAGCTGAATCCGGACAATCCCAAGTTCAAGGCAGCCATTTATGTGTGGCAACACCTTCCCTTGCCTGTGACCAATCTGATCGGTCCGCATATTGTGAAGTATTTGCCATGATACCGCAGCGAACTCTTTCTCCAACCGCCGCTCCGATCTCTTTATGGGATCTCGTTCGCGCGGGGGGCAGCCTCTGTGGTGGTGCCAAGCATCGCGCGCGCTTGATACAAGAACTCAAGACCAAATTTTCGGCCAGGGAGGTGTTCCTGGTGTCGTCTGGAAAGGCGGCGTTGACGGTGATTCTTAAGGCGCTTGCGGCGTCGAGCGGAAGACGGCGCGTGATCATTCCTGCCTATACCTGTTTTTCCGTGCCGTCCGCGATCGTCAAGGCCGGTTTGGAAGTGGTGCTTTGTGACGTCGAACCAGAGACGCTCGATTTCAATTTTGCAGAGCTTGAGGGCTTAATCAACGAGGAGGTCCTCTCTATCGTGCCGACCCATCTCTTTGGTCGTCCGGCGGATGTAGACCGTGTGAAGCGGCTGTGTGAGGGGAAGGGCATCGTGGTGGTTGAAGATGCGGCCCAGGCGATGGGAGGGCAGTCCGGGGGGCGCCTTCTCGGAACGCTAGGGGACGTAGCTTTCTTCAGTCTGGGACGCGGGAAGAATCTTACCTGTGGCACAGGGGGAATTATTCTGACGAGGTCATTATCCATCGCTGAGAAGATCAAGGTCGGGTATGCGACCTTGCCGGAGGCCCCTCGTAACGAAGTCCTGCGGAATTGGCTTGAAATGATGATGATGAGGTTCTTTATTCATCCGCTACTGTACTGGCTTCCCGCAGGGCTTCCGTTTCTACGGTTAGGGGAGACGAAGTTCTATACAGACTTTCCGATCTGCCGCATGGACGAGGTTCGCGCGCATCAGCTGCAGGGGTGGGAACGGCGTCTGGCCCAGGCAAATCAGGAACGAATGACTCGTGCGAAATGGTTGATTGATGGGTTGGATCTTCAAGCGAGAGGCATAAAGCCGATTACGGGGAAAGAGGCTATCTATCTCAGACTCCCTGTGTTGTTACGAGATCGAGAGACGAAAGAAGCAGTCTGCCGGCAGAGCCGCGAGGAAGGGGCAGGAGTGAGCCAAAATTATCCGGCCACGATCCAAGAGATTCCAGAACTGGCCGGCCGGTTGGTTAGCCGGAAATGCGCCGGCGCTCAGGATGTGGTCGATCGTTTGGTCACGTTGCCCACTCACCAGTTTGTGAAAAAAGGGGACCGCCTGAAGATCGATCGGGTGCTGGGAAGTCAGGGATCCCGGTCGGCTCCGACTGTATCAGGTGACACGGAGACGTCAGACCAGGCCTCCGATCATCGCCCCGCTCTATCTGGAAAATAGATGATCTGCACGATATGAATGTGTCTGGCTGCATCGAAACAGTATTCTGGGTGTCGGTAGGATTCGTCTTCTATGCCTATGCGGGGTATCCACTGCTGTTGATGCTGATAGGGCTGGTTCGGAATCGGCCGGTCAAGAAAGCATCGTTCCAGCCGACGGTCTCGTTCATTATCACAGCCTACAACGAAGAGAAGCGCATAGGTGAGAAGCTGCTCAATACGCTCAGGCAGGATTACCCTCGCGAGTTGCTCGATCTCGTGGTGGCCTCCGATTGCTCAACAGATACGACCGATGATCTGGTGCGATCGTTTGAATCGTCCGGGATACGCTTGGTCCGGGCCGATACGAAGGGAGGGAAGGAGGCCGCACAGAAGTTAGCGGTTGACTCCACCTCGGGAGATATTCTGGTGTTTTCTGATACGGCCACCATGCTCGAGCCGACGGCCATCACCACGATCGTCAGGAATTTTTCAGATCCGACAGTCGGCTGTGTCAGTAGCGTCGATCGCTTCATTGATACCGATGGGACCGTCAGCGGAGAAGGGGCCTATGTCCGCTATGAAATGTTGCTGCGGAATCTTGAGACGCGAGTGAATACCCTGGTCGGGCTGAGCGGGTCCTTCTTTGCCGCCCGCCGATCTGTCTGTCAAGGCTGGGCTCCGGATCTGCAGAGCGATTTCAACACCCTCCTGAATAGCGTCCGGAGCGGCCTCCGCGGTGTAGCCGATCCGGAGAGTGTGGGGTTTTACAAGAATCTCTCCGATCAGGAAAAAGAATACGAACGCAAGGTGCGAACGATCGTTCGGGGTATCTCAGTATTCATGCGAAGCCTGTCCTTGCTCAACCCTTTCAAGTACCACCTCTTTGCCTGGCAATTGTTCAGCCATAAACTGTGTCGTTGGCTCGTCCCGTTCGCGATGATCGCCGCGCTCGTGGCGAATGCGGTACTGGCATCTTCATCGCCGTTTTTTCAAGGGATTCTGCTGGCACAGGTGGTATTCTATACAGTGGCGCTGGCGTATCTCGCCACCAAGCGTCTGCCGGGCTTCGGGATGTTGCGTCTCCCGTCATTTTTCGTCATGGTCAATCTTTCAATTCTCGATGCCTGGATCAGGTATTTTCGGGGCGAGCGCATCGTGTCGTGGAGTCCGTCTAAGCGGTAGGTTGTTTTCTCTGTACAGGAAAGGTGGAACGATGGAACATATAGAAGTAACGAAGAGGACATTACGCCAATTTGGCCTAATGGTCGGTGTGGTGTTCCTGCTGATCGGACTGTGGCCGTTTGTCTGGCGGCAAGAGGCTGTACGCATCTGGGCGGTGGTGCCGGGTTCGCTCCTGGCGGTTGCCGGGCTCGTGGTGCCAAGCCTATTGAAACAGGTGTACCAAGGATGGATGTGGGTCGGGCATGTGATGGGATGGGTCAACACGCGTATTATTTTGGGAGTCTTGTTTTATGGCGTTGTGACGCCGATGGGAGTGGTCATGAAATTGACCGGCCGTGATCCCATGCGAAGAGGGTACGAGCCTGACGCGCAGACCTACCGTGTGATTCGTCAACCGAGACCGGCGTCTCATATGAAGAACATGTTCTAGTTGACTGCTGAAAAACTATGTTGACCCGCGAGAATTCCGATGATCGGCATTGGTGGGACAGCAGGAAAATATTCTCAGAGGATGCTCAAAAAGGCTGTCCAGCAAGGCCGCAGTGAGTGAAGAGCCGAGGCGTACCCTCTGCGGTACGTTGAGGGTCTGAACGATGCGAGAACGCCTCTGGCAGACTTTTTCAGCATCCTGCTTAAAATCGGGTTCAATTTCACGAGGAGGAGATATGGGAGAGTTCCTTCAAGAGCTGTGGGCATTTATGAAAGAGCGGAAGAAGTTCTGGCTCTTGCCGATTATCCTGGTACTGGTCCTGCTGGGCAGTCTCATCGTCCTCACGCAGGGGTCGGCCGTGGCGCCGTTTATCTATACGTTGTTCTAGGTGAAGCTATGT
Organism: Nitrospirota bacterium; assembly: GCA_018971525.1. GTDB lineage: Bacteria > Nitrospirota > Nitrospiria > Nitrospirales > Nitrospiraceae > Palsa-1315. The sequence continues at coordinate 3,208 of JAGXAR010000114.1, read as the reverse complement.
TCTCAAAGCCTCTGGTTTAGTACCGTTAATGCGTGCAGCAGTGCCGGAAGTGTTTGGGTAAGATAGTCGAACGCATGTAAGGCCGGAGAAGGCAGGAATTACTATGGAAGTCGGTTTCGATACAATCGGCAATGCGACAGTGATCTGCTATGACCGTATTCCCGTCTTGGTCACAGATCCGTGGCTGACAGGGGCGGCCTATTTCGGAAGTTGGACGTTCTCTCATGACATTCCAGACGAACAAATGGATGCGATTAAGGCCTGCGAGTACGCCTGGATCTCACACGGTCACCCAGATCATCTAAGTCCGGATTCTCTTCGCCTGCTCAGGGCGAAGACGATCCTGTTGCCTGACCATCGAGGCAATCGCATTCGTGACGACCTGCAGGCACTAGGGTACAAGGTTCGGGTACTTGAGAATAAGGTCTGGACTAAGATCTCTGATCGGATTCGGATCCTCTGCATCGCCGACTACAATCAGGATGGGATATTGCTCATCGACGTCAATGGGCGGCTGATCGTGAATCTGAATGATGCGGGAGACCGAGGGTGGAGTTTCTTTGTTAAGAGGGTCGTCAAGCAATCTAAAGTGGCGTTCTTGCTAAAGCTCGGAGGGTTTGGCGATGCAGACATGATCAATTTCTTCGACAAGGACGGAGCTCGACAGACGCCGTTTGTAGCGAAGAGTGATTCGGTCGGAGAGGCGATGGCGATCGAAGCTGCGATCTATGGTACTAAGTATGTTGTTCCCTTCAGTTCCATGCATAAGTATCAGCGCTCTGATAGTATTTGGGCGAACGACTATACGACTGAAGTAGACGACTACAAAGCCGGGTTCTCTTCAAAATCGAGCGAACTATTGCCCGCGTTTATTCGTTACGATTGTGAGAAAGACCTTGTCGAAGAAATTAATCCTCCGAGGAGAGTGATCACTGTTTTTGACCCCAAGGATTTCGGAGACGATTGGAGCGAACAGCTGGATGCTACAGAGATGACACAATTGTCCGGATATTTTAAGACGATTTCTCACCTCCAAGAGCGTTTTGATTTCCTGAAATTCAGAGTTGGTGGGCGAGACCATGTGATCGAATTGGCTAAGAAGCGTTTTCACAAGGGTATTGCCTTTGAAGTTCCACGGAGTTCATTGATGACCGCCATAAAGTACGAGGTGTTTGACGATCTCCTGATCGGGAACTTCATGAAAACCACACTACACGGAGAGTTCGGACAAGAAAGGCTCTATCCAGATTTTACGCCCTACGTCGCGAAATATGCTGACAATGGTAAAGCGAGGACCAAGGAAGAACTGGAACACTACTTTGAGGCATACCGAAAACGAGCTCCCTATGATTTCTTGCGGCATATGATTGAGGTGAATTGCAGGAGGGCAGTTCTACAACTAGGGAGTACGGATTCAGTTCTCTATAAGGCAATGGCCCGCACCTACCACTTCATGAAGAGTCTTTGAGTAGGAACGAAAAATGCGAGCCAAATCATGGTCGGCTCGCATTGCTTTCTAATAGGTTTCTGCAAATTGAGGAGACCGGTTTGAGACCCTACACTATTCTTCACACCATCGAGACAGGAGGTCCCGGTGGAGCTGAAACCGTTGTCTTCAACCTCGCGACTCGCCTTGATCCGAAAGCATTTCGTTCCATAGCCTTGTTACCGAAAGGCACATGGTTGAATCCCAAACTAAGGGAAAGCGGCGTCCCGATTTACGAAGTTGACTGGCATGCCTGGTACGACTTGCGGGGTCCTCTTGAAATGGCTCGAATCATAAGGCGTGAGAAGGTCGACCTTATCCACTCTCACCTTCCAGGGCAGAACTTTTATAGCTGCTTAGCTGGCGTTCTAACGGGGCGCAAAACCCTGGTAACGTATCATGGCCCGGTTGAGTTGTCGGATGCCAAGAGCATAAAGGGAGCATTCAGATTGTGGTTCGTACGTAAGACAGCTGCAGGGGTGACTGTAGTATGCAATCTGATGGGCGAGAAGCTGAAGGAAATTGGGTTTTCCTCAAGCAATATGGTCCGCATCTACAATGGGATCGATACGGCACGCTTTGAAGGTCGAAACGATCAGCATTTGCGCAAAGCGTTGGGATTCAGTGGTGCCACGAAGCTTGTCGGCATGATCGCCAATGTGCGACAGAGTAAAGGATACGACAATTTCGTGCGCGCGGCCAGAAGGGTTCTGGATCAATGGCCGGATGTCAGGTTTCTTGCAGTGGGGGACGTGGATCCTGTCGTCGCAGAGCCGGTCTTCAGGCTGGTCAAAGAATTGGCGTTGGGGGATAAATTTGTCTTTCTTGGATTTCGGGAGGACATTGCAGAGATATTGAGAGAGCTAGACATATTCGTTCTCGCATCCAGTAGCGAAGGCTTCCCCTTGGCAACTTTAGAAGCCATGGCAGCTGGGAAGGCGATGGTCGTTACGCGCTGTGGCGGCCCCCAGGAGGTCGTGGACCACGGAAGAACAGGATTTCTAGTGCCTCCGGCAGATCCGGATGCCCTTGCCACGAAAATTTGCGAACTCCTGAGCAACGAATCGCAGGCGCGAGAATTCGGCGCCAATGCCCGCGCCAAAGTTAATCGCGAGTTCACTCTCGATGACATGATTAATCAGTATGAGCATCTCTATAAACGTGTCTTAGAGTCATGAGTCAACGCTGCTGATGTTGCCATACGTAATATTCATAAACCCGGTTATCCGCAATTGACTCAAGGCTGTTGGTTGATAGTCTCTCCACCTGGCAGGGAGAGGGTAGTGCGGATGGGCAGATAGTTTTCACAGAACGCACGACACATCCTTTCTGGAGATGTTTTAGCCGGAGTGAAAAAAATGAACGCAACAATATTGGTATCCTCTAGAACTCATTACGGTGTGCAAGTCATGGTTACCCTCTGAGTAAGGGGACGCTCAACCTTGGTCTCATGCCAGGAAATGCCTGTCGTGTTGGGATGAAGTCGCGATGGCTGTTTGACGACTTGGATCGCTAACTTTTGGAGGCTGATAAAGTTGCGAAACCGCAAGCTTCATGTGTAGAAGCTAGAACGTAATCTGACAGTCAGGTAGAGTCCTCCCCTTCACGAAAGGAGTGAGGACGATGACCACCGAGCAGAAGATCATCAGGGCGAAGGTCGGCGTGTTGGAATTGGCGAAGCAACTCGGCAATGTGTCGAAGGCCTGTCAGTTGATGGGCTAT
>JAGXAR010000033.1 GCA_018971525.1 Nitrospirota bacterium | reverse complement strand
AAGACCGTCGGCTCCGGCGTCGTCACCGAAATTCTGGCGTAATGATTGGCCGGATGAATAGAGGAATGAATGGTTAAGGTTGAACAAAGAATCAGGATTCGGCTGCGCGGGTTTGATTACCGCGTTTTAGACCAGTCGGTGGCGGAGATCGTTGAGACTGTCCGTCGAAGCGGGGCGAAAATTGTGGGACCGATTCCGCTTCCTACTCGTATTGAGAAGTTTACGGTGCAGAGTGCGACACATGCAGATAAGAAGGCTCGCGAGCAGTTCGAAATCAGAACGCACAAGCGTTTGATGGACATCATGGACGCGACTCCTGAAACCATGGATTCCCTGATGAAGTTGAACTTGGCCGCCGGCGTGGATGTCGAGATTAAGCTTTAAGGGTAGATGACTGACAAGGAACGTCACACATGACGAATGGGTTGTTGGGTAAAAAGCTGGGGATGACCCAGATATTTGATGAGACGCGATTTACGCCTGTGACCGTAATCGAGGCGGGTCCTTGTCGTGTGGTCACGATCAAGACAAAAGAGCGAGATGGGTATGAATCCGTGCAGTTATCTTTTGGCGAAGTGAAAGAACGTAAGTTGTCCAAGGCTGAGCTGGGACACCTGAAGAAGACGGAAGCTCCGGCCACTCGTGTGCTCAGGGAGTTTCAAAAGGTTGGCGAAGTGGCAGTAGGGCAGTCCATCAAGGTCGACATCTTTAAAAAGGGCGATTGGGTGGATGTCATCGGTATTTCAAAGGGGAAGGGATTTCAGGGGGTGGTGAAGCGGCATCATTATGCCGGCGGTCCTGAATCTCACGGGTCCATGTTCCATCGTCATCCCGGTTCGATGGGGGCCAGTTCGTATCCTTCTCGTGTCTGGAAAGGGAAGACCTTGCCTGGGCACATGGGAGCTAAGCGGATTACGGTCCAGCGATTGAAAGTTATTGAGTCCAGGCCTGATGAGAACTTGCTGTTTGTGCGAGGGGCAGTCCCCGGCGCGGCAAATGGACTTATCATGGTGAGAAAGTCGAAAAAGGGGTAGGGCATGCCCACGGTTGATGTCGTTGATTTGAAGAGACAGAAAGTCGGGTCCGTCGACCTTCCTCAGGAAGTGTTTGGCTGTAAGCTGCACACGGCCTTAGTCCATGAAGCGGTGGTGATGCAGCGTGCCTGTGAGCGTCAGGGTACGGCATCAACACTTCGGCGAGGAGAAGTGGCTGGGTCCGGGAAGAAGCCATGGAAGCAAAAACATACTGGGCGAGCACGGGCGGGGTCGATCCGCTCTCCGGTATGGCGGCATGGCGGGTCGGTGTTTGGGCCGAAGCCGCGCGATTACTCCTATAGCATGCCGAAAAAGAAGTACCGTGCGGCGCTTCAAAGCGCGCTTTCGGCAAAGTTAGCCGACGGACAAGTAGTGATTGTATCGAATCTGTCGTTGGACCAGCCAAAGACGAAATTGTTGGCCCAGGCGCTGACCCATTTTGGTGCCGGGGCGTATGCCTTGATTGTGGCAGGTGCAGGGCATGCTGGATTGGCTCAAGCTGCAGGCAATCTTCCTAATGTGTGTGTGGTGGGGCCTGAAGGACTGAACGTCTACGATATTGTTCGAGCTGAATTGATCCTGATTCCTGAGCGCGAGTTGCCGCGGGTGAAGGAGGTCTGGGCATGAAGGCAGGTCTCCATGGCATTCTGTTGCAGCCGTTGCTGACGGAAAAGATCACGGCGATGCGGGAAGGCAACAACACTGTGGGCTTTCTCGTTCACCCGGATGCGAATCGTGTCCAGATTAAGCAAGCGGTCGAAGCCTTGTTGAAGGTGAAGGTCGAGCGGGTGAACGTCATGAATGTGCGCGGAAAGGTCAAGCGCTTGGGGCGTTTCTCTGGTAAGCGATCAGATTGGAAAAAGGCCTTCGTTAAGCTCAAGCAAGGCGAGAAGTTGGAGCTCTATGAGAGCGCATAGCGAGACATTGCACCGGGCTGATCTCGGTGTACTGGAAGGACGAATGTAGCATGGGGATACGAGTATACAAGCCAAGGACACCAGGACGCCGCGGGATGACTGCGGTGACGACCGAAGAGTTGTCGAAGAAGAGGCCTGAGAAATCGCTCACGTCATTCCGTCGCAGCACTGGCGCCAGGAACAACGACGGACGGACGACCGTTCGTTTTCGTGGGGGTGGGCATAAGCGGCTCTATCGGAAAATTGATTTCCGCCGCGACAAGTCCGGAATCCCTGGGACCATTGCGGCGCTCGAGTACGACCCCAATAGGTCGGCTAGAATTGCCTTGGTGCATTATAAGGATGGCGAGAAGCGATATATTCTTGCTCCTGTCGGATTGAAAGTCGGGGATGTAGTGCAGTCAGGTGTTGGTTCTGAGGTTCGTACCGGGAATGCGTTGCCCTTGTCCAGTATGCCGTTGGGAACAACCATTCATAATCTAGAGTTGAAGCCTGGAAAGGGCGGGCAGCTCATTCGTAGTGCGGGCGGTTCTGCTCAGGTGATGGGCCGTGACGGCGAATATGTGCAGGTCCGTCTTAGGTCCGGTGAGATGCGTAAAATTCTTTCAACCTGCATGGCAACCGTCGGGCAGGTTGGCAATACGGATCACGAAAACATTAATGTCGGGAAGGCGGGCCGGACCCGATGGTTGGGGCGACGCCCGAATGTCCGCGGTGTTGTGATGAACCCGGTCGATCACCCGCATGGTGGCGGCGAAGGAAAGTCCGGACAGGGTAATCCTCATCCGGTTTCCCCATGGGGTCTTCCGACCAAGGGCTACAAGACCCGGAACAACAAGGCGACGGACAAGTTCATTATTTCCCGCCGCAAGTAGGAGTACGCGATGCCGAGGTCAGTAAGTAAGGGCGCATTCGTTGACGACCATCTGCTTCAAAAAGTGGAGCGGATGAACCAGAATAAGGATCGCAAGATCATTAAGACCTGGTCTCGACGGTCCACCGTCATTCCAGATATGATCGGACATACGTTCGCGGTTCACAACGGGAAGAAGTTTATTCCTGTCTTCGTGACGGAAAACATGGTTGGACACAAGCTGGGAGAGTTTGCTCCGACCAGGTTCTTTAAGGGACATGGGCACGCCAGGACAGAGAAGTCGGTCGCCCTCAAGTAGGTGACAGGCTGCGGTCTCGACAAACGCGATTGGATTGGAATGTTATGGCTGAAGCACAAGCAGTTTTGAGATTTGTACGTGTCTCTCCGAGAAAAGCCCGCCCCGTGATCGATTTGATCCGTGGGCAGCAAGTACCGATGGCCTTGGCATTGCTCCGGAATTTGCCGCGCCAGGCGTCGAAGGTAGTTGAAAAGATCTTGCGATCGGCCGTGGCCAATGCGGAGCAAAAGGAGATGGGCGACAGTGAATCGATGGTGGTATCGAAGGCCTTTGTAGATTGCGGGCCAACCTTGAAGCGCTTTCGGGCTCGATCGCAGGGGCGTGCAAATGCGATTCAAAAGCGTATGAGTCATATTACGGTCGTCGTATCGGCTGCAAGTGTGAAGGAAAAGAAGTAGGTAGAAGCGGCTAACGGAACGGATTCATTTCCTGTCTGAGTGAGGCACAAGAAGCTATGGGTCAAAAGACACATCCGATTGGTTATCGACTGGGATACAATGTCACCTGGAGTTCTCGGTGGTATGCCAGCAAGGACTATGCGAAGCTGCTCCATCAAGATATCAGGATCCGCAAGATGGTCAAGCAGCGTCTCTTTCATGCTGGTGTGGCCAAGGTTGAGATTGAACGATCTGGAGACCAGACGCGGGTGATTATCCACACCGCGCGGCCCGGGATCATCATCGGTCGCAAGGGGGCCGAGGTCGATAAGCTCAAGGCAGAGTTGGAGAAGGCTTATTCCGGTCAGGTGTACATTACGGTGAAGGAAATCAAGAAGCCTGAGCTGGATGCCCAGTTGGTGAGTGAAAACGTGGCCACCCAGCTGGAGAAGCGAGTAGCGTTCCGCCGGGCCATGAAGCGAAGCGTCCAGTCTGCCCTTCGTCTTGGCGCGCAGGGTATCAAGATTATGGTTGGCGGTCGTCTTGGTGGCGCCGAGATCGCGCGCTCAGAATGGTATCGGGAGGGTCGCGTGCCACTCCATACGCTTCGAGCGGACATCGACTATGGATTTGCCGAGGCTCATACCACCATGGGGCAGATCGGCATTAAGACTTGGATCTACAAAGGAGAGGTTCTTCCCTTGCAGCCTCTCAAGAAAGAATCAGTATTTGACCGCAGACTCGGGTAACTGAAGAGGATACTGTGTTAGCACCAAAGAAAGTAAAATTTCGCAAAATGATGAAGGGGCGTATGAATGGCAAGGCCTATCGTGGCGGCCAGATTACGCTTGGAGAGTTCGGACTGAAGGCGCTGGAGCCGGGGTGGGTTACCAGTCGGCAGATCGAGGCGGCTCGTATTGCAATCACTAGGTTTGTCAAGCGCGGCGGCCAGGTCTGGACGAGAATTTTCCCCGATAAGCCGATTACCAAGAAGCCGGCGGAAACTCGAATGGGTAAGGGGAAGGGTAACCCGGAGTACTGGGTTGCCGTGGTCAAGCCTGGCCGCATCCTCTATGAGATGGATGGCGTGACGCCGGATGTCGCCAAAGAGGCGTTTCGTTTGGCTTCGCATAAGTTGCCCATTGCCACGAAGTGCGTCATTCGCGGCGAGTTTTAGGATCGATCGAACCGACGCAAGGGTAGGGAGCGCATCCATGGATCTCAAGGAATTACGACAGTTAACCGGACCTGAGCTGGCGGAGAAGTCGCAGCAGCTCACGCAGGAACTCTTCAATCTTCGTTTTCAGCTGGGGACTGGCCGGTTGGAAAACCCAATGCAGGTTCGAAAGACGAAACGATCCATTGCCAGGGTGAAGACGATTCAGCGGGAGCTCGCGCAGGCCGATGCAATTTCTACCACGGTGAAGGGGGCCTGAGGATGGGAGAGTCAGCCAACAAGCGGCGTGAATGGGTTGGGCGGGTAGTCAGCAACAAGATGAACAAGACGGTGGTCGTCGAGATTGAGCGTTCGGTTATTCACCCGCTCTATCGGAAGGTGCTTCGAAGGGTGACGAAGTTTAAGGCTCATGATGAAGACAATGCCTGCAAGATCGGCGACCGTGTGCGCATGGTCGAGACGAGACCGCTCAGTAAGGATAAGCATATGCGTGTTGTCGAGGTTATAGAAAAGGGGCGGGGCGAGTAGGCCGAGATCGTTCGAACGGTAGAGGAAACACAGGGACTATGATTCAAAGCTATACATACATGGATGTGGCCGATAACTCCGGTGCCAAGCAGGCCATGTGTTTTCATGTGCTTGGCGGAACCAGGCGTCGGTATGCCTCTCTCGGAGACATTGTCGTCGTAGCGGTCAAAGAGGCCATTCCTGCGGCAACGGTCAAGAAGGGCGATGTGAGCCGTGCTGTGGTCGTAAGGACCACAAAGGAAGTGCGCCGGGAGGATGGTTCCTACATCAAGTTTGATCGGAATGCCTGTGTGCTCATCAATAAGGACGGGGATCCCGTCGGGACGCGCATCTTTGGGCCGATCGCACGCGAGTTGCGGTGGAAGAAGTTCATGAAGATTATTTCCCTAGCTCCGGAAGTGCTTTAACGAGGGTGGAGACGGCGGGATGAATAAGCAGGCGTTGACAAAGAGTCGGATTCGCAAGGGTGATATGGTGGTCGTGGTCGCCGGGCGTGATCGTGGCAAGTCCGGGAAAGTCCTTTCGGTTGACCCCGCAGTGGGGAAGGTCGTGGTCGAAAAACTGAATATAATCAAGCGCCACACCAAACCGAATCAGAAGGTCAAGCAAGGGGGCATTCTCGAGCGGGAAGCGCCTCTTGCGATCTCCAATGTGATGTTCCTGTGTCCAGTGACACAAAAGCCGACCCGGCTGGGCGTGCGTACGCTCGATGATGGCCGACGTGTCCGGTTTAGCAAAAAATCGAACGACTCAGTCGAGTAGGAGTGAGGACGCCAGATGGCGAAGGTTGAAACAGGAAAAGGCAGTAAGACGTCAGAGCGACGACCGCCCAAAAAGGAAGGGTCTTCGGCGCCGAAAGTGATGGACGAGGGCAGTGAAGAGTCCAAGTTCAATCCGCGGATGCGCGAGACATACCTGCAGAAGGTTGTGCCCGCACTCATGAAAGAGTTCGGCTACAAGAATGTCATGCAGGTTCCGAAACTTGAGCGGATCGTGCTGAACGTGGGGATGGGCGAAGCTATTCAGAACGTGAAGCTGCTCGAGAGCGCAGCAGGCGAATTGGGGGCGATTACGGGCCAGAAGCCTCTTATCACGAAGGCGAAGAAGGCCATTGCCTCATTCAAGTTGCGTCAGGGGATGCCGATCGGCACGAAAGTGACGTTGCGTAGCCGCAGGATGTGGGAGTTCTTCGACCGTCTGGTGACGTTGTCGTTGCCGAGGATTCGGGACTTCCGAGGCGTGTCGCCAAAGTCGTTCGATGGACGAGGCAATTACACGCTGGGGCTTAAAGAACAGCTCATTTTCCCTGAGATTAAGTACGACGAAGTGGCGTCCATCCACGGTATGGATATCACGATCGTCACAACCGCCAGGACCAATGATGAGGGCAGGGCGCTGTTGAAGCATTTGGGGATGCCATTCCGGACGTAATGTCAAACGAAGGAGCTGCAGGTGTCGAGATTAGCCCTCAGAAATAAGTCTGCTGTCAAGGCGAAATTTCCGGTCAGAGATTATCACCGATGTGAAATATGCGGACGTGTTCGGGGATTTTTGCGCCGGTTCCGTATGTGCAGGATTTGTTTTCGGTTGCTGAGCCTGAAGGGTGAAATCCCGGGGGTTCGAAAGTCGAGTTGGTAGATTATCCGCTTTCTGCGTCAACGGGCGGTTGATCCGCATCTGGTCACACGAAGAGCGTTGGTGAAAGGGTTGGTATGGTTACAGATCCCATTAGTGACCTGTTAGTACGATTGCAAAACGGGTTTCGCCGGCGTCACGATGTCGTAAGCGTCCCAGCCTCTCGTCTCAAGCGCGAGGTCCTTCGGATTCTCCAGAACGAAGGATATATTCAAGGCGTCCAGGCGGACGTCGCCGATGGACATCCAGTGCTGAAAGTACAGTTACGGTATGTGGCAGAAGGGCAGCCCATGGTCACCGGTATGCAGCGGGTGAGCAAGCCAGGCCGACGGGTATATGTAGGGATCAAAGATATCCCGCGAGTCAAAAACGGCATAGGGGTAGCGATCTTGTCCACCTCAAAGGGGTTGATGACGGATCAGGAGTCTCGCCGTGCTGGGCTCGGCGGAGAAGTGCTGTGCTCGGTGTGGTAATGAGAGAAACGAACCAGATTGTCACTGCAGCTGCTTGCTAGAAGAACGAGGCATCGATGTCACGTATAGGAAAGAAACCAATCCAAATTCCGGCAGGAGTGGATGTGAAGGTTGCTGGCCCTGTTGTGTCCGTGAAGGGCCCGCTCGGAAAGCTTGATTGGTCGTTGTCCCCAGGTCTTGGGGTTTCGATTGCGGATGGACAGCTCGTGGTGAGCAGGTCCAATGAGGACCGTCAAGTGCGCGCATTGCATGGGTTGACTCGTGCAGAGCTCAGTAACATCGTTCAGGGCGTGACGAAGGGTTACGAACGCAACTTGGAAATCACTGGGGTCGGTTATAAGGTTGCGGTGCAGGGCCGGACGATGAGCTTCAATGTGGGGTATATCAACCCGGTTACTTATCCGATCCCGGTGGGAATCGACGTCAAGGTTGACAAGCAAACCCTGATCAATGTGAAGGGGACCGACAAGCGATTGGTGGGTCAAGTTGCGGCCAACTTGCGAGCGATCAAGCCGCCCGATGTCTATAAGCAAAAAGGCGTTCGTTTTGCCGGGGAAGTATTGCGTAAGAAAGCCGGAAAGACAGGGAAGTAGGGTGATCCATGAATACTGCAGATAAAGCGAGTCAGTTGACACGTCGGAAACAGCGGGTGCGGAAGCGAGTGTTTGGGACAGCTGAACGTCCAAGGCTCAATGTGTTTCGCAGCCGCTCTCACATCTATGCGCAGATCATTGACGATCTGAAGGGCGCGACGTTGGCAGCCGCTTCCTCTCTGGATAAGTCTCTGCGAACGTCGGTAAAATCAACCGGGAGCATCGATGGCGCAAAGGCCGTTGGGAAGTTATTGGCAGAGCGGGCTAAGGCCGCCAAGGTTCAGGCCGTGGTATTCGATCGCGGTGGCAGGATGTACCACGGACGCGTCAAGGCGTTGGCTGAAGCATCGCGTGAAGGCGGTCTGCAGTTCTAGGTCGTGCCTCGATTCCGTAACGATGCGGAAGCGAGGGGAACAAAGAGGAGAGATGTTACGTGCGAGTTAATCCAGATGAACTAAGCCTGAAGGACAAGGTTGTCTTTATCAACCGCGTGGCAAAGGTCGTGAAGGGCGGAAAGCGGTTCAACTTCTGCGCGTTGGTTGTCGTGGGAGATGGACAGGGGTGGGTCGGCATCGGGAAAGGCAAGGCCGCTGAAGTGCCCGTAGCGATCTCAAAGGCGGTTGAGCAGGCCAAGAAGAACCTGGTGCATGTCGCGCTCAAGTCAGGGACTATTCCTCACGAAGTTAACGGACTATTCGGGGCTGAGCATGTCCTCCTGAAGCCCGCAAAGAAGGGAACAGGAATTATTGCCGGGGGTGCTGTCCGGGCGGTGGTCGAGGTCGTCGGCGTTCACGATGTCATTGCCAAGACTCTAGGCCGTGGAAATCCATTTAATGCGGTGCGCGCCACGCTCAACGGTCTCTGTCAGCTCAGAAATGCTGAAGATGTTCTCGCCCAGCGTCGTAGTGGAGCGGGTCATGCACAGAATAGGGTGAGTGTCTAATGCCTACAGCGAAAACCGTTAAAGCCCCCAAGGGTGGATTTGTTATTACCTTGCGACGAAGTCCTATCGGGACTCCGCAAAAGCATCGGCTTGTTTTGAGTGGCCTCGGTTTGAGGAAGATCAGACAGACAGTTACTCGTCCCAATACTCCACAGGTAAGAGGGATGATTGGCAAAGTTGGATATCTATTGGAAGTGCAGCCACAATGAACTTACATGAGCTCGGTCCTGCAAAAGGGTCCAGGAAAAGACGGAAGCGTATCGGTCGTGGGCCAGGTTCTGGTCATGGGAAAACATCGGGGAAGGGCCATAAGGGTTTGTTAGCCAGATCCGGCGGTCGGAGCCGACAGGCAGGCGGATTTGAGGGTGGCCAGATGTCCCTGATTCGTCGAGTACCGAAGCATGGATTTACCAACGTATTTCGTAAGGAGTACTCGATTGTCAACCTGAAAAGCTTGGGTGACATGACGGTGTCCGGAACTATTACCCCACAGGCTTTGGTCGATGCCGGCTTGGTCAAGCGCAAGTCGTTGCCGATCAAGATTCTTGGGAATGGAGACCTTACGAAGGCGATTGTTGTGCAGGCGCACAAGTTCAGTAAGTCTGCAGAGGCAAAAATTCAAGCAGCTGGAGGGAGAGTCGAGGTCATCCCCGGTGTTTGAGAGACTCCTGACCAGTTTTCAGAATATTTTCAAAATTCCCGAACTGCGTACTCGCATCCTCTTTACGATGGGGATGTTGGTGGTGTATCGGATCGGGGCACATATTCCTACCCCTGGGATCAATGGCGACGCCCTCTCCGATTTTCTGCAAAAGCAAGGCGGCGCACTGCTCGGGTTTTTGGATATTTTCTCAGGTGGGTCGCTCTCACGGCTGACGATCTTAGCTCTGGGCATTATGCCCTATATCAGCGCTTCGATCATTCTTCAGTTGCTGACTGTGGTCGTCCCACACCTGTCAAAGTTGGCCAAAGAGGGCGAGCGGGGTCGAAAAAAGATCATTCAGTATACTCGGTTCGGGACGATCGGCATTGCGGTGATTCAGGGTTTTGGGATTGCCGTCGGACTCGAACAAATGAATCAAGGCGCATTCGTGATGAGCGCCGGGTGGGGATTCCGTCTCATGACGGTCATTACCTTGACCGCCGGTACGGGTTTTCTGATGTGGCTCGGCGAGCAGATTACCGAGCGGGGCATCGGAAACGGGATTTCACTTATCATTTTTGCGGGAATCGTCGCTCGTTTGCCTGCCGCTGTGGCTCAGACCTTTGATTTGTACAAAGTCGGGCAGCTTAGCTTTATCTTGCTGGTCGCTCTCGCCGTGTTGATGGTCGTAGTGGTCGCAGCCATTGTCTTCCTGGAAAGCGGGCGCCGAAAGGTGCCGGTTCAGTATGCGAAGCGGGTCATCGGACGCCGAGTCTTCGGCGGGCAGAGCACGCACATCCCACTGAAGATCAATACGGCTGGAGTGATTCCGCCGATTTTCGCATCATCGATTATTGCGTTTCCCGCGACGATTGCCGGATTTTTCGAAACGCCTTGGGTGAAGGCCTTCGGTGCCCAACTCGCGCCGGGATCGTTGTTATATACACTGATGTATGTCGGCCTTATTCTGTTTTTTTGTTTCTTTTATACTGCTGTGGTCTTGAACCCGGTTGACATGGCAGACAACATGAAGAAGTATGGTGGATTTATTCCCGGGATTCGCCCAGGAACACGGACTTCCGACTACATCTATAAGGTGCTTACGAGGATTACATTTGCCGGATCGATTTACTTGGCGATCGTCTGCGTGATTCCAGAGTTTTTGATCTATAAGCTGAATGTGCCTTTCTATTTTGGTGGCACCTCGCTGCTGATCGTGATCGGCGTCGGTCTTGACACGGCCCAGCAGATTGAATCGCACATGCTGATGCGGAACTACGAAGGGTTTTTGGGTAAGGGTATGGCCCCCCTCCGTGGACGGAGTGGATGAGGGATATTCATGCGGGTGGTGTTTCTCGGCGCACCTGGAGTAGGCAAGGGGACTCAGGCTGACCGTATCGCGGCGCAGTATCAGGTGGCGAAAATTTCGACCGGTGATCTTCTCCGCGAGGCGGTTCGCAGTCAGACGACGCTGGGTCTCGAAGCGAAGAACTACATGGATCAGGGGAAGTTGGTCCCTGATGCCGTGGTGATTGGGCTGGTGAAGGAGAAGTTGGCTCATCCTAGCTGCGCCAATGGGTTCGTTCTTGACGGATTTCCCAGGACTGTTTTGCAGGCGGAAGAACTGGGCAAGGCCCTCGCCTCGAAAACAATGACCCTCGATCGGGTCGTGAATTTTCAGGTTTCGCGGGAAGATGTGGTGCGGAGGTTGAGCGGGCGCCGAAGTTGTCCGAAGTGCCAGGCGACGTTCCACGTAGATTTTGCAAAGCCAATGGTAGAAGGGATTTGCGATCGATGCGGAGAGCCCCTCGTTCAGCGAAATGATGACCGGCGTGATGCGATCGAGACGCGCTTGAAGGTGTATGACGAGCAAACAGCCCCGCTTGTGCGCTATTATGATGATCGGCGGTTATTGTCGCCGATGGATGCTTCTGGCACAGTGGATGTTGTCTTTCAGCATCTCTCGAAGGTGTTGTCACCGTACCGGGTGACATGATCATTCTCAAGACCTCGGATGAGATTGCCGTGATGGCCCTGGCGTCACGGGTGGTGGCGGAGACACTAGCGATTCTGAAGAAAGCCGTCCGGCCAGGCATTACGACCGATGAGCTGGACCGTTTGGCCGAGGAAGAGATTCGATCCCGTGGTGCGCGGCCGGCGTTTAAGGGGTATAGGAGTTACCCCAAGACTCTCTGCGCGTCGGTGAATGAGCAGGTCGTCCACGGGATTCCCTCCAAGCGAGTGCTGAAGGATGGGGATATTATCGGACTCGACCTTGGGGCGATCGTTGACGGTTTCTATGGGGATTCGGCGGTCACGGTTTCGGTGGGGCAGGTGATCGGACGGAATGCCCACTTAGTTCGAGTGACTGAAGAGGCGATGTATCTCGGGATCAAGCAAGCGGTTGTGGGTCATCGGCTCTCAGACATTTCGCATGTGATTCAGCAGCATGTGGAGTCAGCTGGCTACTCGGTCGTGACGGAGTTCGTAGGCCATGGAATAGGCCGACAGTTGCATGAAGAGCCGCAGGTGCCGAATTATGGCAAGCCTGGGCAGGGACCCCGGTTGCAGGCAGGGATGGTTCTAGCGATCGAGCCGATGGTCAACATGGGTGGCGCTGCCGTCAAGGTTCTTGAGGATCGATGGACGGCGGTGACGGTAGACGGGAGTCTCTCGGCGCATTTTGAGCATACAATTGCGATTGAGCCGAGTGGACCTCCGCGTATTTTGAGTCAGCTATGATGGGGATTGGGCAGAAAGGATAGAGGTACGTGCCGAAAGAAGATGTTATCGAAATTCAAGGCACGGTGAACGAAACTTTACCGAATGCGATGTTTCGTGTGTCGCTGGACAATGGCCATAAGATTCTTGCACACATTTCAGGGAAAATGCGCATGCACTTTATCCGCATTCTTCCAGGCGATAAGGTGACCGTGGAACTGTCGCCGTACGATCTGACACGCGGACGGATCACCTATCGGTTTAAGTAGGAGCGCGAAATAGACATGAAAGTGAAATCATCCGTCAAGCCGATCTGTGCAAAATGTAAGGTGGTCCGACGCAAGGGTGTGGTGCGAATCCTCTGCGAGAATCCGCGCCACAAGCAGCGCCAGGGGTGACGAGCGTCGCAGGATGACCTCATTGGAATCCTGCTCGCCCAGCACGAGGCCTCACAGGGCCCTTGCTGGACGCGTGCAATAGAGCCGGATCAGGTTATTCAGCGGCTAAGGGTGGAAAGAAGAAAAAGTAAGGGGGACGTATGGCACGTATTGCCGGAGTGGATTTACCAAAAGACAAGCGGGCGGACATCGGCCTGACCTATGTCTACGGGATTGGGCGGGCATCCGCACTCTCTATCCTGGGCAAGGCCGGAGTCGACGGATCAATTCGCGTCAAGGACTTGAGCGAAGAGCATATCGTCAAGATTCGAGAAGTTATTCAGGAAGGCTATCAGGTCGAAGGTGATCTGAGAAAGACCTTCTCGATGAACATCAAACGGCTTATCGATAGCGGCACGTACCGTGGTCTGCGCCATCGGAAAGGATTGCCGGTCCGCGGCCAGCGGACCAAGACGAATGCCCGGACGAGAAAAGGCCGTCGCTCCGGTGTAGGAAGCAAACCGAAACCGCCTACGCGTTCGGCGTAGTGCGTGACCGTTATTTGAGTAGGGAGCCTCTATGAGCGTCAAAAAAGGGAAGAAGAAAGAACGCCGGATCGTGCAGAGCGGGGTGGCCCATGTCCAAGCCTCCTTCAATAACACGATCGTTACCATCACCGACATGAGCGGCAACACGATCGTGTGGGCAAGCTCTGGGAACCAAGGGTTCAAGGGTTCTCGCAAGAGCACGCCCTTTGCGGCTCAGCGGGCTGGTGAGGCTGCTGCGCGTAAGGCGATGGAGAGCGGAATGCGCCAAGTGGATGTGTATGTGAATGGGCCTGGATCCGGTCGTGAGTCGGCGATTCGATCTCTTCAGGCCGCTGGATTGCGGATCAATATGATTCGTGATGTTACCCCGATTCCGCACAACGGATGCCGTCCACCTAAGCGGCGTCGCGTGTAGTGACGTATGTCGGGAGAGTCGAATGCACGAGAATTGTTGGGCGCACCCACGTGGTGATGTCCGGTAACCGGAGGTAGAGCAGTGGCAAAGTATCGCGGTCCCGTCTGTCGGTTGTGTCGGCGAGAGGGTGAGAAGTTGTTTCTGAAAGGCTCGCGGTGTATGACAGAAAAATGCGCCATCGAGCGACGGAGCTATCCTCCGGGACAGCATGGGCAAAAGCGTCCGAGGAATTCAGAGTACAGCACCCAGCTACGAGAAAAACAGAAGCTCCGCAGAATTTACGGTTTGATGGAGTGCCAGTTCCGTGGCGTGTTTGAGCGTGCGGAGCGCCAGTCTGGTATTACCGGAGAGGTGCTCTTGCGGTTGCTGGAGTGCCGGTTGGACAATGTGGCCTACCGATTAGGCTTCGGCGCCTCGCGAAAAGAAGCCAGGCAGCTGGTGAGCCATGGGCATCTGACCATGAATGGTCGAAAAATCAATGTGCCTGGTGCCCAGGTCAAAGCGGGAGATGTCATTAGCGTTCGGGAGCGAAGCCGCTCGTTGATCTCGATCCAGGCCGCCCTAGAGTCCGTCGACGGGCGGGGTATTCCGGAGTGGTTGGAGCTGGACAAGACTGCATTTAAAGGTATGGTACGAGCGTTGCCGTCGAAAGACCAGATCTCGCTGCCGGTCAACGAGCAGATGGTGGTGGAGTTGTATTCCAGGTAGATGCGGAATTGGGAGAGGGGGTCAGTCTCTGCGGCGAACGGATGCCGTTCAGGCGCTGGCTACTCGATGAGATGAAGGGGGAGTCATGATTAAAGCGATGAAAGACTTTCAGATCCCGATGCGGGTGGAGGTCGACAAAGATACTCATTCCCAAACGTTCGGCAGATTTTCGACGGAGGCTTATGAACGTGGGTTTGGGACGACGGTCGGCAATGCGTTACGGCGTGTGCTGTTGTCGTCACTGACGGGTGCGGCAGTGACCACTCTGAAGATCGAAGGGGTTCTGCACGAGTTCTCCACGATTCCTGGTATTACGGAGGATGTGACCTCCATTATTTTGAACGTGAAAGGACTGCGGCTTGCCTTGCATACCGATAAGCCGAAGACGCTCCGTCTCAAGAAGAAGGGCCCTGGTGAAGCGAAGGGGTCAGACATTATTCATGATGCGGACGTGACTATCCTGACTCCCAATCTCCATATCGCGACGTTGGACAAGGATGCCTCGTTCGACATGGAAATGACGGTGAAGCATGGGCGGGGCTATGTGCCTGCCGAGCGAAATAAGGAAGAGGGGCTGCCGATTGGTGTGATCGCGATCGATTCGGTGTTTTCACCCATCAAGCGCGTGAACTTTCATGTGGAGAATGCCAGGGTCGGTCGCATGACCGATTACGATAAGTTGACCTTGGAAATCTGGACGGATGGGACCATCTCTCCTCGGGATGCCTTGTCCACGGCGGCTGGAATTTTGCGTGATCATGTTGACATCTTTATCAATCCCGAAGAGCGAGTCGAAGGGCGGTCTGATCTTGGGAGCGATGAGGCGCAGCGTGAGGTCAATAAGCATCTGTATCGTAGCGTGAATGAGTTGGAATTGTCGGTCCGTGCCGCAAACTGCCTGAAGAATGCGAACATCAAGACCATTGCCGACTTGGTTCAAAAGACAGAAGGGGAGATGCTGAGGACGAAGAATTTCGGCAAGAAATCGCTGAACGAAATTAAGGAAATCTTGACGGAAATGGGCCTGGGTCTCGGCGTGAAGCTGGATGCAGTGCAACAGAACAGCGGTAATCCGAAGAGCGAGTAACGAAACAAGAGGGAACCCGTGCGTCACAGAAAAAAAGGCAGACAGCTCGGACGACAGACGAAACATCGATGGGCCCTGTTCCGAAGTCTCGTGACGTCGCTGCTCGAACATGAGCGCATTGAGACCACTGAGGCCAAGGCGAAGGAAATTCGAGGGTTCACGGACCGGATGATTACGCTCGGCAAGGATGGAACGTTGCCGGCTCGGCGGCAAGCCCTTGCGTTTATCCGAAGTAAAGACGTCGTCTCAAAATTATTCAGCGATGTGGCGGTTCGATTTAAAGACCGTCCCGGTGGCTATACGAGAATGGTGAAGACGAGACGGCGCATCGGCGATGCCGCGAAGCTTGTGGCGATCGAACTCGTCACACGGCCGGATACAACGCCCGCAAAGAAACAAGCATCTGCTGCATCAGCTCCCGCGACTCCCGCTGCCGACTAGGTCTCTTGTTGAGGAGATCTAGTCGCGCCTGCGACGGCGCGTTATCGTTTTGACGATTTTCCCTTCTCGTTCACTCCATCTCTACCGAGTAGACCATGCCAGGGTTCTGGCATGAGTTTACTTGGTTTTGAGCCCATGCTACTATCGTGCCAGTCTCATTCATGTTGCTTAAAAAGGAAGCAGGCACAAAGTGTGGCAACGCTGGGTCCGGCGAAGTTTATTAGCGCTCAGCGTGGTGCTGGCCTGTTTCCTCGCATACCTGCTCGCAACCAATTCGCCAGCAGTTCCCACCCAGACGGCAACGGCGCCTGGTTCCATGGATGCAGCTGACGCCACGATTTCCCAGTTTACGTTCACCCAAACGAAGGGCGATGCGGTTCAATGGCAGGTGCAGGCGCATGAGGCTCGGCTCTTTGAGCGGGACAGGCGGGCGATGCTCCAGGTCGTCGAAGTCACATTATTCGGCCAGCAGGGGAAGGAATTGACGGTGACCGGGGATGAAGGGACATTGGATACGGAGACGAAGAATTTTGTACTCGCGAACCGATCAGAGCCACTCGTGGTTCACACCGAGAGCGGGTATGTGATCTATACCAACCATCTGGCTTGGACTGATCAGACGAGAGAGATACGCACGCAGGATCCCGTCCGTATCGTTGGGCACGGATTAGAGGTGACAGGACGGGGGTTGTTGGGACATTTGGACACTGAAGAATTTGAAGTACTTGAGGACGTACATGTGGATTTGGCTCCTGCTTCTTAATCTGTTCCCGCTTGGGATTGCTTCATTGAGCGAATCGGCTGACGCCGCCCTTCCCAAAGGTGGTATTGATCAAGCGGTGAGCACGACCATTACGGCCAAGAAGATGACCGTAAAAAATCAGGATAGCCAAGCGGTGTTTGAGGGGGCGGTTGTGCTGACTCGTGGGTCATTGGTTGTCTATTCCGATCGCATGGTGGTTCTGTTTCGCGCGCAAGACCCTCCCGCGAATGAAAACCATAAAGGGCATGAGGCCGTCAAGGGCACCGTGCCTTCGAAGGGGCCTGATGCCGTGCCGGCTGTGTCGAATCGCTCGGTCAACAGGATTGAGGCGACCGGACGAGTCAAAATCGAGAAGGATTCAGGGAGTGCGACCTGTGAGAAAGCCATCTACTACCATGATGGGGATAAGATCGTCCTTACGGGTGACCCGGTAGCCTGGGATAAGGGAACAAGGGTCAGCGGCAAACAAATCACGATGTTTTTGGCAGAGGATCGGAGTGTGGTGGAAGGAGGCTCGCATGTGCGGATCGAGCCGGATGGAGGGGCAACCAAGTGATCGAGGCGGTTCAGGGGCATGCGACGTCGACCGGTTCCCTGGTGAACAGGGCAGAAGATGCCGGTTTACGCGCGACGGGATTGGTGAAAAGTTTTCGTGCGCGCAAGGTCGTGAAAGGCGTCTCGATCGAAGTCCGTGCCGGGGAGGTTGTGGGGTTACTGGGGCCCAATGGGGCTGGGAAGACCACCATTTTCGATATGATCGTTGGTCTGTGTCAGCCTGATGAAGGAGCGATTTCACTCGGTGAAGAGGTGATCACGGAGCTGCCAATGTACCGACGTGCGCGGAAAGGAATTGGCTATCTTCCGCAGGAGTCGTCTGTGTTTCGACGCTTGTCGGTTGAAGATAATATTCTGGCAATTCTTGAGATGCTGGACTACTCTCGGGCGGAACGGGCCGAACGGGTGGACGCCCTTCTCAAGGAACTGGATCTCTGCCATATTCGAACGAGTATGGCGTATGCCTTGTCGGGAGGAGAACGTCGGCGGTTGGAAATTACTAGGGCGCTCGCGACGAGCCCGTCATTTATGTTGCTCGACGAACCCTTTGCAGGGATCGACCCGATTGCCGTCGCTGACATCCAACAAATCATTACCCGATTGAAGGAAAAGGGAATAGGCATTTTGATCACCGATCACAATGTCCAAGAGACGCTGTCCATCACTGATCGGGCCTACATCATCAACGAAGGGTTGATTCTTGAGGCCGGGTCTCCCGAATCCATCGTCAAGAGTGAGACGGCCAGGGCTGTCTACCTAGGGGAACGGTTCAAGCTATGACGCGTAAGGGTGTGTGCGTATGAAGCTCCGGCTCGATCTTCGACTTAGTCAAAAGCTGATCATGACTCCACAATTGCAGCAGGCGATTAAGCTGCTGCAACTGTCGCGACTCGAGCTCCAGCAGAGCTTAACCCAACATTTGTTGGAAAACCCACTCTTGGAGGAGCTCCCAACTGAGGCGGAGGACAGCGAGGCCGGAAGTGCAGAGGAAAAGGCGGAAGATGCGGCGGCATCAGCGAACAGTGAGCCGTCGAATGCGGAAGAGTCGACCCCTGAAGAACGCGATACTCCGGATGAGGCCTCGGTGGCTGGTTGGGAAGAATATTTTGGGAGCGATCGTCGGATAGGCGGATCTGAGTCTCAGTCATCTTCGCAGGACGAGTTTCCATCTTATGAACAAACCATGGCGAAAGCCACATCCTTAGAAGACCATCTCCTCTGGCAGCTTTCATTTTCCGGTTTATCGGATCGTGACAAGGAGATCGGGCGGTTGATCATCGGCAATCTCGACGATGATGGGTACCTGCGCATGTCTCTCGCAGAGATGGTCAGCGGGACCGACTTCACCGAAATTGAAGCGGAGTCAGTCCTGAAGGATATTCAGAGCTTTGATCCGACTGGAGTGGCGGCCCGAGATCTTGCGGAATGCCTGCTATTACAAATCGGACATTTGGGGAAGAGTCCCATGGGGTCGTTAGGGGCTCGGCCTGGCGCCTTGAAGGGATCGATTGTTGAAGCCATTGTTCGGCACCATCTCAAAGACTTAGAGAAGAAGCAATATGCGAGGATCGCGAAAGCCTTAAATGTCACGGTAGAGGAAGTCTTTCAGGCGACCAAGGTCATCGAAGTGCTTGAGCCGAAGCCGGGCCGGCCGTTTACGAACACTCAGAACTATGTGATTGTTCCTGACGTGTTTGTCGTCAAGAACGAAGGGGAATGGGTGGTAGTACTGAACGATGATGGACTCCCCCGCATGCGGATCAGCCCGTACTATAAGCAATTGATGGGGGCGGGTGAGAGCGGGTCGGCGGAGACGAAGGCCTATCTGGATGAGAAGTTGCGGGCGGCGCAATGGGTTATACGCAGTATCGAACAGCGGAATAAGACTATCGTAAAGGTGGTCTCGAGCATCGTGAAGTTTCAGGAGCAGTTCTTTGAAAAAGGCGTGCAGCATCTTAAGCCGTTGGTGCTCAAGCAGGTAGCTGAGGATATTGGGATGCACGAGTCCACAATCAGTCGTGTGACTGCGAATAAGTATATGTATTGTCCGCAGGGGATGCTGGAACTGAAATTCTTCTTCAATGCTGGCCTGCAGCGAGCGGATCAGCCCTCCGACATGATGTCGTCCGTGACGGTGAGAGAGATGATTCGGAAAATGGTGGCGGAGGAAGATGCGAGCCATCCCCTCAAAGATGAGGAGATCGCGGCTCGGCTGCTCACTCAGCAGGTTGTGATTGCGCGACGGACAGTGGCCAAGTATCGGGCGGAAGAAAATATTCCCTCCGCTACTCAGCGTAAGCGGTTCTTTTAGGCATTTTCTGTTCAGTTGCGCCCGTACTCGCCTCTTACCCGGTGTTTCCCCTGATGCCGTGAGTGCTCAAAACCAGCAAGCATAGTTGAGTGGCAGAGATGCGGTCGAGGTCATTCAGCTTGAAAGGATGAATGTCTATGAAAATTACAGGACGGCATCTCGTCGTGACGCCGGCGCTCAAGCAACATATTGAAAGTCGGTTTGAGCGGCTCGGGCGATATGAGGTGAAGCTAAGCCGCATGGAAGTAATCCTATCTGTGAGTAAACTTCAACATGCGGCGGAGGTCGTCTGCTCAATGCAAGGGCGACGGATTCAGGCAAAGGCTTCGACGCAGGAAATGTACGCGACGATCGACCAGCTCGTGGATCGTCTGGGCGTCCAGATACGAAAATACAAGGAACGTCAGGCTGACCATAAAGAACCGACTAAGAGATCGATCCGAAAGCCGTTGCGTCCCGTTCCCCGTAAGGAAGTGGAAGAGGAAGAGGAAGAGCTTGAAGTCATTCGTCCGATCCGGGCTGTTCTGACCCTGGAGGACGCAAAGCGTCGCCTCGCAGCTCCGCCAGGTTCCCTCGTCGTGTTCACTTCGCTGTCCTCAGGAAAGTTGCAGATTTTACAGCGTGTCGATCGTGATCGAGTGGTTCTGATTGAACCATAAGGGGTAGATAGGCATGGCTCCACTCAAGCTGGTTGTGATCAGTGGGCTTTCCGGCTCAGGGAAGTCTCATGCCCTCAAGTGCTTCGAAGATGTCGGGTATTTCTGCATCGATAACCTGCCGCCGGCGCTATTGCCGACTTTTGTCGAGCTGTGTCATCAGCAGGGGGGTGAGATTAAGAATGTCGCGCTCGGCATCGATGTCAGGGAGCGCGTGTTCTTTTCTGATCTCGTGGGGATTCTTGAGCGGGTTAAGGCTCTTGGTCATGCGGTTGAGTTGATATTCTTCGAAGCTCGTGAAGAGGTGCTGGTTCGCCGGTTCTCGGAGTCGCGGAGGCCCCACCCGCTCCTGCCGCATCTTCCGGTCTTGGAAGGAGTGCGGTTTGAGAAGGAGCGTCTCGCTGACCTTCGGCGCCATGCCGACCGTATCATTGACACCTCCGATTTGACGGTGCATGAGTTGCGAGAATTGTTGGCCAGACAGTTCAGACAGGAGGGCACGCCTCGCCGGTTGACCATCTCGCTGGTGACCTTCGGCTTCAAGTTCGGTGTGCCGTACGACATTGACCTCTTGTTCGACGTCCGGTTCTTGCGGAACCCGTTTTTTGTTCCCGACCTCAAACCATTGACAGGGGAAGACCCGCGGGTGCGGAACTATGTGCTGACCGATCCGGACGCCGTTTCGTTCATTGGGCAGATGGAAAGCCTCTTTAAATTCCTCATTCCTCTCTTTGAACGAGAACGCCGCAGCTATGTGAATGTTGGGATTGGCTGCACCGGCGGGCGTCATCGGTCTGTGGCCATTGCTGGCCGACTCCAAGAAAGCTTTTCTGCGCTTGGATATCAAGTGACCGTGGCCCATCGCGATCTCAATAAGCAATAAATCACGGCGCCGTTATGCTCTTTCTCCTCCCACCATCACCTTCGTCTCTATGCGCATGCGTGTGCATGGAAAGTGATTTGCTTGACAGGTGGAGCATATGGACTATACTTAGCATGTGCATGAAGCCAATCCACAGTGTAGATGCACCGTTCAGGCGTTTGCCGGACATGAATCAGTCCCACTCGACTCCTTATTATGGGGAAAAGTGAAGTGGATGGCAGGGGCGCGTGTATAACCAGAACGGGCTCGATAGAAGTTCTTTCCTCAGGACGTTGAAGCCTGCGGGGGGGACGGTCATGATTCCCAGTCTGCGTGAAATTCACATAAAGATTTGTCCTGCGCGGATAGTCATGTACATTCAGAGGCACCAATGTTGAGTTCATTCAAAAATCTCGCTGAAACTGATCTGTTCTCGTTATTTACCCCGAAACGACAGCTCGTTGGGCTGGATATCGGGTCGAGTGGAATCAAGCTCGTCCAGTTGAAGGAAAGCCGAGGGCGGTACATTCTCCAGAAGTTTGGATTCAAACCGCTCGAACCGGAAGTTATCGTCGATGGAACGGTGATGGATGAGGGGCGGGTGGTGTCGGCGATTAAGGAATTGTTTGAGGAAACGAATGTCAAGGTGAGGCAAGTCGCCGTGTCGATTTCTGGCCATGCCGTCATCATTAAGAAGATCAGCCTGCCGCCGATGCCTGATGATGAGTTGGAGGGACAGGTGAGGCTTGCCGCGGAGCAGTACATCCCCTTCGATATTAATGAGGTGAACATCGACTTCAGTGTATTGCCCTCTTCCGAGGCTGCGGGCGATACCCAGGGAGAGATGTCGATCATTCTCGTAGCAGCTAAAAAGGACAAGATCAATGAACTGACCGAACTTGTCAAGGGGGCGGGGTTGTTTCCGCTCGTTATGGATGTGGATGCCTTTGCGATCGAAAACATGCATGCGATCAACTATCCCGTCTCGAAGGAGGATACCACCGCGCTCGTCAATATTGGCGCCAGTGTCATGAATATCAATATTGTTCGGGCCGGCACCTCGCTGTTCACGCGTGATATTCCCATTGGAGGGAATCGCTATACGGAAGCCATTCAGCGAGAAATGGGCATGTCCTACGAAGAGGCAGAGGAAACGAAAAAGGGCGAGCGTTCGGCAGGAAGCAATCAGGCCTCGGTGAGCACGGTCGTCGACAGTGTCAATGCCGAGGTTGCGTCGGAAATTGCGCGGACCATCGATTATTTCAAGTCAACCATGTCGGATGGGGAAGTTCAGCATGTTCTCTTGTGCGGAGGGGGCGCTCAGATCAAGGGCTTGGTCACGCAACTGAGAGACCGAATGCAGGCTGTTGTCGAGGTGGCTAATCCGTTCGGTGAAATCGATACCACAGGGAGCGACTTTGATCAGAATGCTTTAGCCGAATTGGCTCCGCTGGCCGCCGTGGGGGTTGGATTGGCCCTTAGATCGGTAGGAGATCGATGATTCGCATTAATTTACTACCCGGGCCCAAGGGAAACAAGGCGAAGCCTCAGTATGATGTCAGGGCACAGGCGCTGTTAGGGGTCGGGTTGTTGCTCATCACCCTGGCGGGATGTTGGTGGTACTCGGCGTCACTCGATGAAGAAATAAACATGCGGCAGACCGAAAAACTCGATAAGGAGAAGCGCGTCGCGCAGTTGAAGGAGCAAGTGAAGCAGGTTTCTGATTTTGAAAGCCGGAAGAAGGTGCTGGAAGATAAAAATCGTATTATTGACGAGTTGGAAAAGTCGCGTGTTGGCCCCGTCAAGGTGCTCGACCATGTCAGCCAGAGTCTGGAACCTCTGAAGTTGTGGCTGGTGAGAGTCGCGGTCAGCGGAAAAGATATCGATCTTGAGGGTCGTGCGGCGACCAACGATGATGTGGTGGAATTCGTGAATAACCTGCGCCGCACCGACTATTTTACGAATATCAGTCTTCAAGAAAGTCGAGCTGCGGTGGAGAGCACACTGAATATCTATCAGTTTAAACTTGGTTTCCGTCTCAAAGGTTAAGAATTATGAAGCTGCCCTCTATTGATCTTGACGTATTGCGGTCAATCCCATTGGTTCAGAAAGTGGGGCTTCTTCTGATGGTTCTTGCGGGGATTATCGTTGGCTTCTATTATTATGTGGCCGAGCCAAAATCTGCGGAGATAGCAGGGCTCCAAGGAGCGATCGGCACGCTCGATAGCGAGATTCAAACGTTGACCATTAAAGTCAAGCATCTTGATGAACTCATTGCTGCCAGTAAACAACTAGAGATTGAGCTCGCGAAAAAGAAGGAACGATTGCCGCCTGAAGAGGAGGCGGTGATGTTGCTCAAACAGGTGTCAGACTTGGGAATTCGCCTTGGACTCGACATTAAGCTGTGGAAACCGAGTGCCAAGAGTGAGGATCCATCGAAACTCTTTGTGCGCATGCCGGTGAACGTAGAGGTCTCTGGCGGCTACCACACCGCAGCCTTGTTTTTTGATCGAATCAACGCGTTGCCTCGGATTGTGACTGTGTCCGGCCTCAAGATGGGAGCCCCTAAGTTTGAGAAAGGCCGGGTTGTTACACAGACTGTGTTTGACCTTGTGGCCTATGCGGCACCAGAGGAAACCAAGCTGGCTGCTGTGGCTCCGTCGACTCCTCAGAAGAAATAGGGCATGGCGTCTTGGATGTGTGCGAGGCAATGAGCGATGAAAGCCATCTGTGAAAACTGGCGGTTGACCATGAAGACAGCAAGAATAACTCTAATTGGATGTGCCAGCCTGCTTGTGGCAGTTGAGCTGGTTTTTGCTGAGGCAGGTATGAGTTCTCAGGTCCGACAAATTAGCCCAATGCGGCAGGATTCTTTGAAAGTGCCCTCTCTCAATGATGTACCGAGGCACCCACCGTCTCCAGCGCTGACCGCGGCAACTGGAGATGAGAATGGTCCACCAGTTGTACCCAGTTCAATTTTGGAGCCAGTGAGCGCGCATTCCTATGACCCTTCTGGGCGGCGCGATCCGTTCGCGCCAGTTTTGCAACAGTTGGGTCTCGGGCCGATTGACCCCACGTTACCTCCGCTCCAACGCGTTGGGCTCACTGAGATGAACCTGATCGCTGTAGTGTGGGGAGCCTACGGCTATACGGCTATGGTCCAGACGCCGGATGGAAATGGATATACGGTGCGTCGAGGAACGCGTATCGGTCCCAATAATGGCGTGGTGAGTGCCGTGACGGAGAAAGGTATTGTGGTGCAAGAAAGGTTTACAGATGTGTATGGGAGCAAACAGGAGCGGGAGTATGTCAAGCTCCTCCACCCGAAAGAGGGCGCAGAATGACACCTAAGCTGACCATGACAACTACAGCATTTGTTCGTGTGCTCTCGGCGGTGGGAGCGCTCACGGTCCCGATGGCCATGCCATCGATGGGGACCTCAACCGACTTGCCTAATGTCGATTCAGGCATGCCCTCGAGCATCGAGGGAAGTCTGGCGCAGACCCTGACCCGCATCGATGTTCAGCGCGGCACTGACGACATCCGTGTTGTTATCTCAGGCGATGGCAGGTTGGCTCACGAGGTGACACGTCTTGATGAGCGGCGTCTCGTCATCGACATTCCACGAGTGGCTTCCGCCATTCGTAATCCAGTCATGTCTGTGAATCACCAGATTCTGAAACAAGTGCGTCTGGGTTATCACGCCGATAAAGTACGATTGGTCTTAGATCTCGCCGGTAAGGCTGTCTACACGGTTGAACCGCAAGGGGCGAATCTGATTGTGACTCTTCGGGAAGACGCCGGTGCGGATATAGTTGCAGCCACAGGTCCTTACCGTGGCGAGGCGGTCGAAACTATCGAGTCGGAGAATCCTTTAATGCCGCTGGTCCAGGAAGATGCCACCCCTCGGGTGGCTCAGCGAGCAACGGCCACGGTTCGGCGGGCTTCAACGAAGTTTCATGTGCGACCTGTTCAGATGGCTTCCGACGCAGATGGTGGCGAGAAAAACACGCCAAAGGAAGATTTGGTTGTTGGAGACACACGTTATGTCGGCCGGCGTATTTCGCTGGATTTCCAGCAGGCCGACATCAGTAATGTGCTGCGCCTCATTGCAGAAGTGAGTGGGTTTAACATGGTCGTAGGTGAAGGGGTCAAGAGCAAGGTCACGATGAAGCTCGTGAGTGTGCCCTGGGATCAGGCGCTCGATATGATTTTGAAGATGAACGGGTTAGGCAAGATCAGGCAGGGCAATATCCTCTGGATCGATTCGCTGGCGAACATTGCCAAACAGCAGAATGAAGAAGCCCAGGCGAAGGATGCCAAGGCGAAAGCAGAAGAACTTGTCGATCGGGTGTTCTACATTAGAAACCTGCAGGCGACAGAACTGATGACGTCGCTTCGGCAGTATTTGAGCCCGAGAGGGTTGATGCAAATGAGTGTGGGGAGCAATGCCTTAATCGTCCGGGATACAGAAAGCAAAATTGCGGTGATGAAACAACTGGTTGATGGGCTCGATCTCCAAGTGCCTCAAGTCCAAATCGAAGCCAGGATAGTGCAGGCTGATACGACCTATTCACGCTCGCTCGGTGTTCAGTGGGGCGTGCAGAATGTGAACCAGCTGGGGAATGGTGGGGTGGCAAACTTCAAGACAGGTGTTGTCGGACCATTTGGGAATCAAGCATCTGATTTTCTGGTAAATCTTCCCGCCACAGTCGGGGGTTTGGTGGCAACTCCTGGTGCCGGGTTCACAATTGGGAGAACAGATGGAGCATTGTTGGATGTGCGGTTGTCGGCCGGCGAGTTACTCGGTCTGAGTAAAGTCATTGCCGCGCCGAAGGTCACGACCCTGGACAAACGGGAGGCCAAGATCTCACAGGGGGAATCGATTCCATTCCAGACGACCTCCCTCCAGGGGACTCAGACAACCTTTGTGGATGCGAATTTAGAACTGAATGTGACTCCTCAGATTACCTCGCGAGATCCTAAGGAGGTCGGTAAGCAGATCATGATGAAGGTTCGCGCAACCAGAAACGCCGTTGGTGCACGAAGCAATCCGGCTGGTCCAAGTATTGATCGCCGCGAAGCCACTACCCAGGTCATTATCCGCGATGGCGAGACCATGGTGATCGGCGGGGTCTTTATCGATACGCAAAGCAACAACGTGGCTGGTATCCCCTATCTCTCTCGCGTGCCCGTTCTGGGATGGCTCTTTAAACAGAAGACCGAGTCTGTAGCGAAACAAGAGCTGCTCATCTTCTTGACGCCCAGTATCGTGAAGAGAGAATCGTGAAGAGTTTATAACGAACCTTCAAGCCCGTCACTTCCACGGAAGTTCAACTGTGGCAATGGTCCCTGGTCAGAGTCTGGTCTCGATCCTCTAAGGCATACTCTCCAGTCCTCTGCGTAATTCTGACATGCTCAACGCAGCCCCAGCCCGTCGCAAGAATAAGCGACAGGCAGGGGCTGGGCCATCTTTGGCTTGGCGGTCTATCCGAAAACCTTCTAGTTTCCGAACCGTTGTGGTACCATCCCCCCCAATTTTAGTCCTCGCATTTCATCGTCACCGTAGGCGATATGTGTTGTGAGTCCAGGCCTTATCATCCAAGAAGAATCGGATGCGCGACCCGCATTATTAATATTGGATCAGGAGAAACCGTCGTTGAGCATGGCCGGTGTGGCAGAACAGATTGTGCCGGTAACTTTGGGGGAGCGGAGCTACGACATCGTCCTTCATTCAGGATTACTTGCGAGAGTGGGGGACAGGCTTAGGACCCTTACGACTTCTCCGAAGATCGGGGTTGTGACAGATCGGCATGTGGCAAGCCGCTATCTTCAAGGGACCCTCCGCTCGCTTCGCAAGGCGGGATACGATCCGACTCCGATTATCTTGCCGCCGGGAGAGAGAACAAAGACGCTCGGCACAATCGCCAAGATCATCGATGCGTTAGCCAGGCACAAGTTCGAACGGCAGTCCCTGTTGCTGGCACTCGGTGGTGGAGTCATCGGTGATGTGACCGGCTTTGCTGCCGCGATCTATCAACGAGGAATCCCGTTCGTACAGGTGCCGACCACGCTTGTAGCTCAAGTAGATTCCAGTGTCGGGGGCAAGACCGGTGTGGACCATCGGCTGGGAAAGAACCTCATCGGTGCGTTTTACCAGCCGCGCGCGGTACTGATTGACCCCCTTACGCTGCGCACCCTGCCACGCCGCGAATGGGTTGCTGGTCTAGCCGAAGTGATCAAATACGGCATTATTGCCGACGAGGAGTTCTTCGCCTTTCTGGAGCAGGAGATTCCTGCGTTGTTGAAACTCGAGGAAGAGCCGGTTATCCACGTGATCAAACGATCCTGCGAGATCAAAGCGCAGGTGGTTGCAGCGGACGAGCGGGAGTCGGACTGCCGACGCATTCTCAATTACGGCCATACAATCGGACATGCACTGGAGTCCCTCGCGGGCTATCGCGGGTTGATCCATGGTGAAGCGGTTGGGATAGGATTGGTGCAGGAGGCGGATTTGGCTTGTCACATGGGCCTGTGCGGGCGAGAAGTTGTCGAACGCATCAGAAGTCTGGTGCAGCGCGCTGGGTTGTCCGATCAGGTCTCACAGGCATCCTTTACTTCCCTCTGGGGCGCCATGCAACATGACAAGAAGGTGGTCGGGGGGCGCGTCATCGGGGTATGGCCAGTGCGGATTGGAGAGGTGGTAATTCGACCAATCGAACAAGAGGTTTGTGCCGAGTGGTTTCAAGGCAAGTACCGCCGTCGGAACCGGCCGTCGGGTGGCCGTCAGCAGAGCAAGCGTCCTGTCGGTCGAAAGGCCAGTGCACGAAGGTAACTATCAATGACGACCAAACGCACACCATCCGCGGCTCACCTCCAACAGGCTTTGCGGGAAAAAACACGCGAAGTTGATGTGCTCCATCGGATCTCTGAATCAATTAGCAACCAACTGGATCTTGAAGCAGTTCTCAAACATATCGTCGAAGTTGTCGTTGAAGTCACCAAGGCGGATGCCTGCCTCCTATACCTGTTATCGGATGGCCAAGACGAACTCATTCTTCGAGCCTCAAAGAACCCCCATCCGAAATTGATCGGCCGCATCACGATCGGTTTGGGAGAGGGCATCACCGGGTGGGTAGCTCAGGAACGAACGCGCGTCGTGATTCCGAGTAATGCGAGCGACGATCCACGCTTCAAGTTTTTCCATAACCTTCCAGAAGACCGCCATCAAGCCTTTGTCTCCGTACCGATCATGGCCAAAAAAGAGGTCGTCGGTGTGATCAATGTCCAACATAAGCGCCCGAAACGTTATCGGCCAGATGAGATTGCGTTACTCTCGACCATCGCCAATCAAGTCGGTGGTGCGATCGAGAACGCACGGCTCTACGACCAAATGAAACGCAAAGCCTTACAAGTGGAAACGTTGTCGCAGGTCTCAGAAACGGTGGCGTCGAACCGGTTGATCGAAGACGTGCTTCAACTTCTGGTAACGATGACCGCGCAAATGATGAGCTCCAAGATCTGCTCGATCATGTTATTGGACGAAACCACTGGGGAATTGCGAATCGAGGCGACGCAAAGCCTCAGTGAACAGTACCGCCGCAAGCCGAACCTCAAGGTCGGGCAGAGTATCAGTGGCCGTGCGGTGAAAGACCGTCGACCGATTATTGTGGCCGACGTCACCAAGGACCGGGACTATATGTATCCGGATATGGCCAAGAAGGAAGGGCTGTGTTCAATGGTCTCCGTACCGATGATGGTCCGAGAGAAAGCGATGGGCGTGATCAATAGCTATACGTCTGTTCCGCATGTGTTTACCAGCGAAGAGGTCAAGTTGCTCCAGGCTATCGCCAATCAGGCTGCCATTGCCATCGAGCATACGACCCTGATCGAGAAGTCCTTTGAGATGCAGGAAGCGCTGGCGGTTCGAAAACTCATGGAGCGGGCCAAAGGCTACCTGATGCGCTCGAAGAAGCTGACCGAAGAAGAGGCCTTCAAACTCATTCAGCGGCAAAGTATGGATTTGCGGAAGTCAATGCGCGAGATAGCCGAGGCTGTGCTCTTAGCTGGAGCGCTGGACCAACGTGTTGAAAAGCAAAGGGGCTAGATTTGCTGTGTTGGTAATATGCGACTAGAGTCCGGGGACTCAACGGGCGTGACGTTCCCTTGCGTGTGAGGGGGGCCTTTCTGCGGGGTAGCACCTCCTATTATCTCCTCTTCTGGCAATTGCAGATTACTCTCCGACGTTCTCTCGACTTACCTTCCAGGTCATCCTTCACAGGGTTAGCGATCCCCACATTTTCATGGCTCCGGCGGTAAAACTTGCCACGGTCGGCTTCAGACTTTATGGTGACGCTGGAAGCAATTTGGGCTGCGGTCGGGCAA
This sequence comes from Nitrospirota bacterium, assembly GCA_018971525.1. Lineage (GTDB taxonomy): Bacteria > Nitrospirota > Nitrospiria > Nitrospirales > Nitrospiraceae > Palsa-1315. Next base: position 8,668 of record JAGXAR010000033.1, on the reverse strand, counting down.
AACCTATGAGGCTCCCCGTTTCGGCTGGGACGCTACTGCGTGAGCGAAATCCTGGGCGAAAGGTGTTTGATACCCCCTTCGTCGGGTGCTATCCTTGCGCCAACTTAGGAGACAGCCGAGTCTTTACCACCCTCATCCAGATGGCGTAAGACCCTATGCGTAGCTTCCGAATCGCGATGGTGCAGATGAATCCGACGGTCGGGGATTTGGATGGAAACGTCCGTCGGATCACGGCCTGGCTGCGCGAGGCGAAAAAGGCGAAGGCCGACTTGGTCGCATTCCCGGAGCTGGCGATCACCGGCTATCCCCCAGAAGATCTCCTGCTGAAGCCACGCTTTGTCGCGGATAACCGCCGCGCGCTCCAGGAAATAGTCCGCCACTGTCGTGGCCTTGCCGCGGTTGTGGGCTATGTTAGCCAGAGTGATGGGATAGATCCGAAACCAGCTCGCTCGTCGGTGGTGCCGGCTGGCGCCCACGAACTATTCAATGCGGCGGCGGTCATCGCGGATCAGAAGCTCATCACGACCTATTGCAAGTGGTACTTGCCGAACTACGGGGTGTTTGACGAGAGCCGCTATTTTCATCCAGGCCGGCGGCTGCCGCTCCTTCGCCTGCGTGGCACGGTGGTCGGGGTCAACATTTGTGAGGATGTCTGGTTGCCGGAAGGTCCGACTCGTTTCCAGGCGGCAGCAGGCGCCGAAGTGATCGTGAATATCAATGCCTCGCCGTTTCATCTGGGCAAGAGCCGGGTCCGCGAGCAGATGTTGGCGACCCGGGCGAGAGAAAACGGAGTGGTGCTCACCTACACCAACGTGATCGGTGGTCAGGATGAGCTGGTTTTCGACGGGAACAGTGTGATTCTCGATCACCAGGGTGAAGTCATCGCGCGAGGGAAAGCCTTCGAAGAAGATCTGATCGTCGCCGACCTCAATATGGAGGCTGTCGCGCGGGCGAGACGAACCCATGGGCGGAAAAAGTTGTTGCCGCGGCGGGTAGCCTCTGCGGTGGAGGTTTGCGCTGTGTCGCTTCCATCCATCCCAAAAACTCGGGTGCGCGCGGTCCCCGATGTAACGACGGTCCTGGACCCCCTGGAGGAAGTGTATCGGGCCCTCACCTTGGGGGTGCGCGACTACGTGAGGAAAAATGGATTTACGCGTGCCATGATCGGCTTGAGCGGCGGAGTGGACTCAGCGCTGACCGCCGTGCTCGCCGTCGATGCGCTCGGCGCCGATAACGTGTGGGGTCTGTTCATGCCGTCGCCCTATACGTCACAAGACAGTCACGACGATGTCGCCGAATTGGGGAAACGACTCGGGATCTCCGTCCGTACGATTCCCATCACGACGATGTTTGACACGTATCGGCGCGCGCTCGCGGAGACGTTTGAGGGACGTGCCCCTGATACGACGGAAGAGAATATCCAGGCCCGCATCCGGGGCAATCTCCTCATGGCCTTTTCTAACAAGTTCGGTCATCTCGTGCTCACCACTGGCAACAAGAGCGAGATGAGCGTCGGGTATGCCACATTGTATGGCGATATGGCCGGCGGCTTTGCCGTGATCAAAGACGTGCCCAAGACGATGGTGTATGACCTGGCGCGGCTCCGCAACCTCCGTGGCACAACCCCGGTGATTCCCAAGCGGACGTTAGATCGACCGCCGACCGCCGAGTTGAGGCCCAACCAAAAGGATGAAGACTCGTTGCCGCCCTATGAGATACTTGATCCCATTCTCCAGGCCTATGTGGAAGAAGATCGGTCTCTCGAAGAGATCGTCGAAGCGGGCTATGAGCGTGCCACGGTGGCGCGCGTGATGACGATGGTGGATGGCAGCGAGTACAAGCGCCGGCAGGCGCCGATAGGCATCAAGATCACGCATCGGGCCTTGGGTAAGGATCGGCGGATGCCGATTACGAACGGCTATCGCAACTCGTAGTAGGATGCTGGGAAAGTCCGTTGGCTTCGTTGGAAGGTTAAGCCTCAGGTTCAGGCTGAGAAAACTGAGGCGGGTCTTCGCTCACCCTTAACCTTGCCTCAGCCCCATTTAGAAGCTACGGCCTTGTCTTAGACAAGGCGCGTCCCTGGACGAAGAGGCTGTCTTGGCAGACTCGGGGCGGTCGGGTGAAGTAGCCGCCGGGGCTTGGCGGGTGAGAAGGCTGGCCTCTTTGAGCGTCCTGCGGGAAAGGGTTCTCTTGTCCAAGACCTGCCAGACTAGTTTATCATGTGTCTGCTGGAAGCCTGCGCTATTGAGGTTTAGCTGGCTGAGTTGCGGCATTTACGGGGCCGTCTGCTGGAGCTTGGACGGTGGTGTGGTTTTCCGCTTCTGACTGTCGAGTTGTTTTTGAACGGATTGCAGTTCCTTCCTGAGGGTTTCCAACTCCAAATCTTTCTTGATGATGAGATCTTTCAGTGTGTGGATTTCCGTATCGCGCTGCGCCAGGGTCTCTGTGGTATGAGACAGGGCTTCGGATCCACTGGTTCCTGCTAGCGGCTCGCGAATCGGTGCAGCCTGTTCCATCTGAGACGCAGTCTGCTCAGCGGTTGTTGCTGATCTCGACGCATGTTGCAGCAGCTGATAATCGATGGCGAGAAACCGGTCGGTCGAGGTTCCCCCTGTCGACCGATGAAAGCTGTCGGATCGTTGGGCGGCGTTCGGAGTGAAAAGCAGTGTACGGTTCGAAAGGCCTGAAGAATCAGGTAGACGTCGGTGGGCAAGATTTTCCGTAGATGTCTGGGTCGATGCATTTCGATATTGAGAGAGTGTCACATACAGCGACAGGCCATAGGCGTAGAGGGAGCCGGCTGTAGTTTCTGTGACGGAGTGCTCCAGGAGCCCAGTGCCTTGGCGAGGACTCGCGACCAGAAATGCCACGGCTTCTCCAGTCGCGGCGGTTGTCAGGGCTTTGGCAATCCGGGGAGCCAGGAATTGGACTTCTTCTGCCGAAAAAACAGGGACGGCGGAAGACGATCCTACCAGAATCTCTTGGAGGGCCCGCTGGCGTTCCTGGACCTGCATACCGCTCAAGACGCGGGCGATGAGGGCTGGTTCCAGATTGATCGGGTGACTGGCCTGAATCGACTGATCGGAAATTGTTTGAAGGAACACGGTTCCGCGCGGATCCTCAAAGAGGACCTTGTTGCTCTGGGCGGTTGTGCCGCAGGCGTTGCCAAGCAAACAGAGCAGGACCAGGAATAATAAAGGGTTGGGAGACCGTTTCCTCGTCGAGGGTTGTGATGGGGGAACCATAGATGGCAGCGAATCTAGCACAGACGATTGGCCATCGCCAATCCGCAGTGTGCATGACGGTCGGCGCTGAGGAGTCGAGTTAAGGGAGATGCCCTCCCGCTTCCTCTTCTCATTTTGGGAAGCGGAGGACGTTGACAGATTTTCCTGGGGCATGATACAAGGGTGCCCATCGGACAGGGGAACAACGGCGTTTCCCACCGGCCTCAAGATAGTACGGCATGGACAATGGCGTCCTCCGGCCCCAGCGGGCTAGAGGGCGTTTTTTTTTGACCTTGTGCGAGAAGAGAACGGTCGACTCACCATGGGGCAGATGAATCGAAGCGGGGGAATTCCACAGGGGAATGGAGTCATGAAGGGTATCGCGTAGTCTAACAGGAGGGGATCATGACGATTCAGAAGGGATGGATTCAGCGTGGTGTTCTGTGGGGATTGGTGCTGGGAGGGTTAGTCGCTTGCGCGATCATCGCGAGTCCTCCCGAAGGTCTGATCGCCAAAAATGATCACGCTGCGTTGGCAGCCTGGTATGAAAAGGAAGCGGCCCATCTTCGTCAACATGCGAAGGACATGATGGTAATGGCGGAAGAGTATCGAAAAAATCCAGACTCCAGCACCCGGGGTGTCGTCTCGCCGAAAATCGATCTGCTTCAGCACTGCGAGGAACTTGTCGGCATGTATACGAAGGCAGCTGAGGAAGCCGACCTGTTGGCCAAGGGGCATCGTGGCATGGTGAAGTAAGCGAAGCGAAGATAGGGGGTAGCTGGTGCAAATCGGTGTGGAACTGAGAAGTGAGCGGGCTGTAGAGGGGCCGGCGGATGCGCACAATGGCGTGCGTGGCGACGACGTCGTCGTGGTGACAGAGGCACAAAGCGAGTGAGCAACGGAATCACCAATCGGACGAAGGAGGACGTCATCATGTCGGTACGCAGTCTCATCGGTATAGGATTGTGTGCGCTGTTGTCGCTGCTCGGCGGCAACACGGTATTCGGCCAGGAGCCCGCGTCGGCTCCGGCCTCGACTCAGACGGTGCAGGAGCGGCTGGATTCCTTAGAGAAGAAAGTGGAGGCCCCGTCCCTCTGGAAGACCTTGGGGTTCAAGGCGTCCGGATTCCTGGACGTGGCCTATACCCAGAATTTCAATAATCCCAACACCAACCTCAATCAACTGCATATTTTCGACACCAACGCCAACGCGTTCATGCCGCACCTGGCGCAGCTCATGCTGGAACGGCCTGCAGATGCGGGAGGCAGTGGCATGGATCGGGCTGGTTTTCGCACACGGCTCAATTTCGGGACCGACGCGCGGGTCACGCGGGCCCGCACGAATTTCCAACCGGGCACGAGTAATAACGAGCTGGATTTCCAAGAGCTCTATGCTGAGTACATCGTCCCGGTCGGCAACGGCCTGAAAATTCAAGCGGGAAAGATCAACACGTTGATCGGGTATGAGGTGATCAACAGTTTCGAGAACCCGAACTTCTCCCGCAGCTTTATGTTCGGCTTGGGGCAAGCGTTCACGACGACCGGGGTCCGGCTCACCTATACGTTCAATCCGATCGTAACCGCGTCGATGGGCGTGATCAACGGCTGGGACAACGTGGACGATAACAACAAGAGTAAATCGTTCGAGTGGCTCCTGGCCCTGACGCCGCACGAGCGGTTCGGGGTGAGTTTTTACGGGTCCTACGGCGCGGAACAATCGAACAGCCAAGGGGCCGCGCCCGCCGTCACGGGGGCCGATCCCACGGCCAAACGGACCGTGGCGGGGTCGATTCTCACGTTCAAGGCCACCGACCAAGACACGATCATCCTGGAACCCTATTACGCCAATGAAGGGAACGCGAGCACGGTCAGCACCTCCCACAATGGCCGCTGGAATGGCCTGGCGGGCTACCTACTCCATGATTTCACCGAGCAATGGAGCGCTCGATTCCGGGGCGAGATCTTCGAGGATGCGGGCGGCACGCGGACGTGTACCGGCGGTGTGAATTTCGCAGGCGGCGCCAATACCTGTGTGGGCTCCCCCGTTGGGGGTGCCGCGGGAGCAGGAGGCATTGCTCAAACACTCTGGGAAAACACCTTTACGCTCCAGTACAAGCCTTTTCCCTCGCTGATTACCCGAACCGAGTTCAGGTACGACAAATCCGACAAGAACGTCTTCCTCTATGGCAGTCGGCCAGCGAACAATCAAGAGACATTGTCGTTCCAGGTGGTCTATCTGTTCTGAGCCAGGGGAAAAGGAGGGAACCATGATCCGACGATCGTGCACGATCAAACAGAGTCTGCTGTTCCTGACCGGTCTTGCCGTTCTCCTGTGGGCGGCAGGAGGGTGGGCTCAAGAGGCGTCTGCGCCGAGTGCAACGGCACCGGTGGTTCAGGAGGCCGCGCCACCGACCGTACCGGCTCCACCGAAAATCGATACTGGCGACACCGCCTGGGTCCTGACCTCGACGGCCTTGGTCCTGGCCATGACCGCGCCCGGTCTTGCATTGTTTTACGCAGGAATGGTTCGGTCCAAGAATGCACTGGGGACGATCATGCAGAGTTTTATTATCCTCTGTCTGATCAGCATCCAGTGGGTGCTATGGGGATATTCACTCGCCTTTGGCCCTGACAAGGGCCATCTGATCGGTGGGCTCGAATGGTTCGGGCTCAACGGAGTTGGATTGGAGCCCAATGGCGATTATGCCGCGACCGTTCCCCATCAAGCCTTTATGATGTTTCAAATGATGTTCGCGGTGATCACGCCGGCCCTCATTACCGGTGCGTTCGCTGAACGGATGAAGTTCAGCAGCTTCCTGATTTTCACATTGCTGTGGGCGACATTCATCTATGATCCGCTCGCGCACTGGGTGTGGGCAGTCGGGGGATGGGTCCGAAACCTTGGGGCGTTGGACTTCGCCGGCGGGACGGTCGTCCATATCAGCTCCGGTGCCTCGGCGTTAGCCTGTGTCATGGTGTTGAGGAAGCGGTTGGGCTATGGCAAGGAACATATGGCCCCGCACAATTTGCCCATGACCGTGTTGGGCGCATCCATGCTCTGGTTTGGATGGTTTGGGTTCAACGCCGGCAGCGCGGTGGCCTCCGGGGCGCTGGCGACCAGCGCTTTTGTCGTCACCAACACGGCGGCAGCCATGGCCGCGTTATCCTGGATGATCGTGGAGTGGATGTATCGAGGCAAACCGACGGTGCTGGGCGCGGCAAGCGGCGCGGTGGCAGGACTGGTGGCCATCACGCCTGCCTCGGGATTCGTCGGCCCGGTGGCATCGATCATGATCGGTCTCGGGGCGGGAGTCTTCTGCTACTTGGCGGTGCTGTGGAAATCCCGGTTGGGCTACGACGACGCCCTCGATGTGGTCGGGATTCATGGAGTCGGAGGCATTTGGGGTGCGCTGGCGACAGGTCTCTTCGCATCGAAGGCGATTAATGCCGCAGGGGCAGACGGACTGTTGTATGGCAACCCGGGGCAGTTAGGCATTCAAGCTGTGGCTGTCCTGGTTTCAGTGGTGTTTGCATTCGCGGGGACGTTCGTGATTCTGAAGCTGGTTGATGGACTGATGGGGCTGGGTGTGAGTGAGGAGGAAGAGCGAATGGGCTTGGACCTCAGTCAACATGATGAACGGTCCTATTCGTAAGCAAAGGTGACGGATGAGAAGGAGGGGGATGGTGATTGACCCGGAACGAGACTGCACTCGCAAGCGTAAGCGCCAGGGGGCGCTCAGTGCCGTGGGCCTGACCATCGCGGTTGCGATGGTGGGGGCCTTGGCTGCCTTTACAGGGTCAGTCGCGGTGGCCCAGGAAACCGAGGTTGCCGCGCCGCACGCGATAGCAGGCGCCGTAGCCCCTGTGCTCAAGATTGATACAGGGGACACGGCATGGGTCCTTACGTCCACGGCGCTCGTCCTGGCCATGACGATGCCGGGGTTGGCGCTCTTCTATGGCGGGCTTGTTCGAAGCAAGAATATCCTGGGGACGATCATGCAGAGCATTGTCGTGCTCTGTCTGGTCAGCCTGATCTGGATTCTTGTCGGGTACAGCCTGGCTTTCGGCCCTGATAAGGGAGGTCTCATCGGGGGCCTTGAGTGGGTTGGGCTCAGCGGAGTTGGGAGCGAGCCGCATCCAACCTACGGCCCAACGATTCCGCACCAGGTCTTTATGTTATTCCAGCTCATGTTTGCCGCGATTACGCCAGCCTTGATTACAGGGGCGGTTGCAGAGCGCATGAAGTTTTCTGCGCTGCTGCTGTTTGCGGCCTTATGGTCAGTGTTGATTTACTCTCCCGTGGCCCATTGGATCTGGGGCGGTGGATGGTTGGGAAAGATGGGCGCGTTAGACTTTGCCGGAGGCGCGGTGGTGCATATCAGTTCCGGTGTGAGCGCCCTGGTGTGCGCCATCGTCATGGGAAAGCGAAAGGGGCATGGAGCCGATTACATGGCCCCTCATAACCTCCCCTTCACGTTGTTGGGGACCGGCCTGTTGTGGTTCGGCTGGTTCGGGTTTAACGCGGGCAGTGCATTGGGTGCGAATGGAGTGGCAGGGGGTGCGTTTCTGGCGACCCACGCGGCAGCGGCGACTGCTGCGTTGGTGTGGATGGCGGTGGAGTGGGTGCATCGCGGGAAGCCGACCGTGCTTGGTGTGGCCAGTGGCGCGGTGGCCGGTCTGGCAACCGTGACCCCGGCCTCCGGGTTTATCGGACCGTTTTCAGCGATCGTAATTGGTGGATTTGCTGGGATTCTGTGCTATTTCGCCGTTGTTTGGAAGGGGAGGATGGGCTATGATGACTCGCTTGATGTCGTAGGAATTCACGGTATGGGCGGAGTGTTCGGCATCCTCGCGACGGGGTTGTTCGCGTCGAAGGCGATCAATGCCGCCGGGGCTGACGGACTCTTTTTCGGGAATGCAGGGCAGTTCGGAATTCAGGCCCTCATAGTGTGCGCGGTGGCGCTGTTTTCCCTGATTGGCACCTGGATCATTCTGAAGGCCGTGAATGCGGCAGTTGGCTTGCGGGTCTCTCCGGAAGACGAATCAACGGGGTTGGACCTCAGCCAGCACAATGAGCGTGCATATTCATAAACGGACCATGACACAATTGACCATGCGATCATGCCGGCGATCCCAGCGACGATGTATGATCAGCGTCCTCGGGTGAGCCTGGTAAGGAGGCAGCGACATGAAGATGATTGAAGCCATCGTCAAGCCGTTCAAGTTGGATGAAGTCAAGGATGCCTTGCTGGAAATGGGTGTGCAGGGGATGACGGTCACGGAAGTCAAAGGGTTCGGCCGCCAGAAGGGGCATAAGGAAACCTATCGCGGCCAGGAGTATACGATCGAATTTGTGCCGAAAGTAAAAATCGAGGTGGCCGTGACGGACGCGCAGGTGCCGCGCGTGATCGAGACGATTACCCGGGCGGCCAAGACCGGCAGTAT
>JAGXAR010000113.1 GCA_018971525.1 Nitrospirota bacterium | reverse complement strand
CGACTGCCTGGATTGGGTGGCCAGCCACGGAGGCGACGAGATAGCGAAGGAGCGTTGCCAGATAAAGAGAGTTCGTAATGAACCGTGAACGAGCGGTGGACCGAAAGGATGGTGAATGATGATCGCTGCAATCTATGCCCGAAAAAGCACCGAGGAGCGCGGCGTGAGCGAGGACCAGAAGTCCGTCACGCGCCAGATCGAGCACGCCACCGCCTATGCCCTCACGAAGGGCTGGACCGTCAGCGAAGACCATTGCTATAGCGACGACGGGATCAGCGGGGCGGAGTTTGTGAAACGGCCCGGCTTCCTGCGGCTGATGAACGCGCTGAAGCCGAAGCCGCCGTTTCAGATCCTCATCATGAGCGAAGAGTCCCGGCTCGGGCGCGAGCAGATCCAAACCGCCTACGCCCTCCAGCAGATCACCGACGCGGGCGTGCGGGTGTTCTACTACTTGACGGACCAAGAGCGGAAGCTCGACACGGCGCTCGACAAAATGATGGGGGCGCTCACGGGCTTTGCGTCAGAGATGGAGCGGGAAAAGACGGGCCAGCGGGTCCACGACAAGCTGCTCCAGAAGGTGCGCGCGGGGCACGTCGTCGGCTGCAATGTGTTCGGCTACGATAACGTGGACGTGCCGGGGCCGGACGGGACTCGGCAGTACGTCGTCCGCCGGATCAACCCCGCCGAGCGCGCGATCGTGCTCCGGATCTTTGAGATGTACTGCGCCGACGGGATCGGCATCCACGCCATCGCGAAAGCCCTGAACGACGACGGCATCCCGCCACCACGTGGGGATCGGCGCGGGTGGGCGGGGAGTTGTGTGCGGGCGATCCTGCTCCGCCCGCTCTATCGCGGGATCGTGGTCTGGAACAAAACGAAGGCGATCACGCGGGGCGGGACCTCCACCTCCATGTGGCGTCGTGAGTCTGAGTGGGAAACGATCGACGCCCCGGATCTGCGCATCGTGATGCCGGACCTGTGGGCACGGGTGGAGGCGAAGTTCGCGCGGGCGCGCGCGCAATATGTCCGCACGCCGAACGGGCAACTCATCAGCCGGCCGTCGGGCGCCGACCTGCGGTCCCAATACCTCTTGAGCGGCTTGGCCCAGTGCGCCATCTGCGGCGGGTCTATCGTCTGTCAGCTGCGGCGGCAGCGCGTGGGAAAGAACGTCTATATGTGCGCCTATCATCATGGACGGGGGAAGACGGTCTGCACGAACGACCTGCGGATCAACCAGGGCATCATGGACTCGGCCCTGCTGCACGCGCTCAACCGCGTGCTGGATGAGAAGTTGTTGGAGGAGGCGGTGGCGCGGGCTTTGGCGGAGATCCGGGCCGGACAGACGACGTTCCCCGACCAGCGTGTGGCCGCCGAGCGCACCCTGTCCTTGATCGAGGCGCGGCTCCGGCATCTGGTCGAGGCCATCGCCACGGGGCGGTCCTCGGACGCCGTCTTTACTGAGCTGCACAAGGAAGAGGCGGCGAAGAAGGCCTGCCTCGCGCAACTGGACAGCCTCAATCGGTTGGCGGCGCTGGCCGACACGGACGGCACCAGGATCGAGCGCGCCTTGGCCGAGCGGGTGGCCGACCTCAAGAGTGGGCTGGGGCGGCACATCCCACAGACGCGGCAACTCCTACGGAAGCTCATTCCTGGACGGATCGTCTGCACGCCGTTCGACGACGCGCGGGGGCGGGGGTATTTGCTGTCCGCCGTGGGCACCTATGCGGGCCTCCTCGGAGGAAAACTGACGGTTAAGTATGGTGGCGGAGAGGGAGGGATTTGAACCCTCGGTAGAGGTTTTGCCCCTACGACGGTTTAGCAAACCGTTGCCTTCGGCCACTCGGCCACCTCTCCACTGGTCTCAGCTCTATGCGGGGTTCCCAATCATCTGCGACGCAGGTCGATGACCGTAGGATGACCAGCAAGCGAGCCGTGATCTTACCTCAGGCCATGTGGGAGGTACAAGCGATTCACGGACGTGGATCAAGAAAAACTCTCGGGGTAGACGGCGAAGGTTCACACGTCCAACTGCTTAGTCCACTGGAGTGCGATCGGTTTTTTCGCAAGTTGGACGAGGGAGGATGAGAGGCTGCGCGTCCATTGCCATGCCCGTGTCATGTTGAGCGTGATCATGTGTTCGCATGACCGCCCGGGGAGAGGTTGAGACTGCGGGCGCTCAGTTGCCATCGGTTGTGCGCGGAGGGCTGTGATGCTGGCGATGGGTGCGGCATAACGAAGCTCCACGTGGCTGGGCCTGACGACACCGCTGAGTGTCAGCATGCGCAACGCGGTTCGTTTCTGTTCCTTGCGCGCTCTGCGCAATTTTATGTAATGGATCGAGGAAGAGAGGGTGTGCATCGTGTCTCCCTTCTGTGTCGAGATGACGAAAAAGTCTGCTTACATCCAGAGGATTCGACCGAGATCTTCATCGAGTCCGCGAGGACGATGGCACTGACAGCAGCGGGCGAAAAGTTCGCCGGTTTGCGGCTCCATGTTTCCGCGCAGAACCAGCTGATACTTATGGCCTCCGCAGAAGGGGCAGGCTTTGCCGTCTAGTTCCCGACGAATGGCCCCGATTTTCCCGATCTGTTTGTGCATCGGTCTCTCCTTCAAGAAATGATGGCCATGAGGCGCGCTGTTGAGCATGATATTGCGGCAGGACAGAATTTTTGAAAATACCGTAGAGGTAGGTGGGCCTGACCTAAAAGGGGGGGGCGAATGTTGGATGAGGAGTGCTCGATCTATTATCATATATTGTTGCAAAATTTCATTTACTTATAATTACAATAGAATGTTGTGCTGCATGTATATGAACGGTGAGAAGTCATCGCAGGCCAGGAGTTGGATGCGCAGATGAACCTGGGTAGAAGGGGCTTCGGAAATTCGGACAGAGTGATAAGTGGTAGCCTTGCTTCACCCACGCCCCCGAATTGTGGCGAACGAGAGAAGCACGGCGATGAAGCGAACGAGACGCAATCACGGCGCGGCATTCAAGGCCCAGGTAGCCTTGGCGGCGTGCAAAGGAGACAAGACGCTGGCGGAGTTGGCGGAACAATTTGGCGTGCATCCCACCCAGATCACAGAATGGAAGCGGCATTTGCTGGAGCGAGTCGCCGACGTGTTTGGCGGCACGACCCACAAGCCGGACGCGCCGGATCTCACGGTCCTCCATGCCAAGATTGGGCAACTGGCACTGGAGCATGATTGTTGAGAAGGGGCGCTCACCAAGGCGGGATTGCTGAGCGCAACGCGATGGTCAACCGAACCCACGCCCTGCCAGTGGTTCGGCAATGCCAACTGCTGGAACTCTCGCGGTCAACCGCGTACGACCAACCGACGCCGGTGTCGGCGGCGGAGCTGGCCCTGATGCGCCGGATTGACGAGCTCCATCTGGCCTCTCCGTTTGCCGGAGCCCGGATGCTGCGCGATCTGCTCAGGCGAGAAGGCCATTCGAGTGGGCGGCGGCACGTGTCCACCCTGATGACGCGCATGGGCATCACGGCGGTGTATCGCAAGCCCCGCACCAGCCAGCGGCATCCGGCACATCCGGTGTATCCATACCTACTACGACCTACTACGCAACGTGGAGATCACCCGGTCGAACCATGTCTGGGCAGCGGATATCAGTGCGCCATGCAGGCGCGGTTGGAGAAAGACCAATTACGCCGGCTGTTGCCGACCGGCAGCTGGAATGCTGCCCCGCTCGGGAAGGACACCGAGCGGAAGGGGGCTGCACAGCTCCGCGATGTGCCGAGAGCGGGGTGTCATACGCAGAGCAGCCTGAACTGTACCGGGCGTGGGCCACTCCCCACGAGCCGGGCTACCACAGGGTCTAGGGTGAGACAACGAAGCGTGTGCCGGAAGCCTCTGTATTTAGAGCAGCCAACCCTCAATGACGGAATGGCGTGGAGGGATTGTGGTGCGATTCGGTTGGTCTTGATGTTGCCGACTGAAGGATGCGCCACGCGACTCCGACGATGGGAGGTCCTCTGCGCCATCGTCCAGAGCCACCAGGGGTAGAGCACGTCACCTACAGACGCACAGGTCGGGAATCGGAACATGGGAACCCATTGGCATTCGCCTTTGACGGACAAGGGCTATCCGCGGCGACCGGGTACGAAGGTCAATGGGGGCGGAGTCTCCGTCGTAGTCCGCGGTCGGGAAAACCGGCCACATGGCGAAGGGGGACAGGTGAGCGATAGGCGTTTGAAGCCGGAGGAACGATCCGTGGACTCGGATCTTCACACCGATACGGGGTGGCTACTCGGCGTGCAACGAACGCGGTATCAGTGGAGTCAAAATTCTGACTTCACCAAGTCTGCTGGAGAGCCGGATGCATAGCGAAAGGTGCACGTCCGGTGCAGCGAGAGGGCATGCGAAACCGCTGGTCGCAAGACCGGAATGGCGCGCATGTCCTACTCAACCCTAAATCCCGATACCGCGCGGCTTCGTGTATTTGTTCGCGGTCCTCGACTGGGCCAGTCGCCGCGTGCTGGCGTGGCGGCTGTCCAACACACTGATGACCGATTTCTATACAGAGGCGGTCCAGGAGGCCGTGACCAACTATGGCGCACCGACTATCTTCAACACCGATTAAGGGTGCCAGTTCACCAGCGTGGAGTTCACGGGGATCCTGAAAGAGCACGACATTCAGATCAGCATGGACGGCACAGGCTGCTGGCGCGACAACGTGTTCGTGGAACGACTCTGGAGACTATCAAATAGGAGGAGGTCTATCTGCATGCCTACGAGACCATCGGCGCAGCTCAACAGGGATTGGAACGCTATCTGACGTTCCACAACCGGCAGCGACCACACAGGGCGCCTGACGGCGAGACGCCAGACCAGGTGTACTGCGACAACCTGACGACACGGCTCACTGCGGCGTAGTCAGAAAACCGTGAGGCGCCACTTAAGGAATGGAACATTCTGTCCAAACAACTGGGGCCACCTCTCAGGTCTTCGCCTTCTCTCCACATCCACGCCCTGTTACACTCCCGCCAGGATGAAATATCCGGTGTTGTAGAAACAATGGAGCACAGTGGAGGGATATGTGCTCTGCAGACGATCCCGCACCAACCCGAAGATCAAAGACGGAATCAGGACTGACAATGCCCACAGGGGCGGATGGGTGAACCAATGCCCGGCCATGAGAAGCACTGACGTGGCGCAGTTCGCCAAGGTAACTTCATGAATCGCACGCCGGCCCCATGAACATCGAGCGAGTTGCTCTTGAATCAATCCTCGGAAGAGTAGCTCATCAACGAACGGCAGCCAGAAACGGCAGGGACCAGAAACGAGACCATTGGAGTGGGTCAATCGATATTGTGACAGCCCAGGCCCTCCCCAAAACCGGCCCTCCCACCGCCGCAAGCAAAAAGACACCGTCGCGATAGAATGGGGGGCACCGATCAAGTCCTAGCAGATTGATCACGACTTGGTCGACTTCTTCAACCGCCAGGCCCAGAGAGCAAGACCTAGAAGGAACAGCGCTGGCAGTAGCATATCCACCCTGTCAGTTTGACTCAAGGTGCAACCACCACCGCCTCCGCCGCTGGTAGGCTCGGTGGGAGCGGTGGGAACGGCAGGAGCGCCCTGGACGACTGAAATATTGACCGTTCCTTGAGCGCTGTTGGCAAAGTTGTCACGTGCAAAATACGTCAGCATATAGTTGCCTGCTGGAGTTGCTGCAGGCCAACTGAATGCCCCTGTGGCACTCAGGCTTGCCCCAGGCGGTAGAGAAACCGAGACGAAAATCGGGGTATCGCCATCCACGTCCGTGGCTCCAACGACGAAGTTGAGTGCATTGCCTTCCGTGACAGTCTGGGCCGCGACCGCCGTCAGCACCGGAGGGGAGTTCACTCGGACCGTCGCTGTGGCCGTCCCTGTCAGTCCGCTACTGTCTGTCGCGGTCAGTCGAAACGTGAAGGTCCCAGTAGCAGGCGCACTAAATGAGGCATCGGCTTTGTTGTTGTTCGTAATGGTGCCAACAGAGGCGCCAGTCAGTTGGGTCCATGCGTAAGAGGTGATGCTACGCCCTAAATCAGCGGTAGCAGTACCCGAAAGCAACACCGTAATGTTCGGAGCCACGACTTGCGACGGGTTGGTCAGCGTGACTGTCGGGGGTGATGCAGGAATCGCTTGCAATGCGGCGAACGCATCCAGTAAGCCCGCCCCGCATAGCCCGGTGCCGCTCGGAGTTGTGCACCACGTGCCGGCTGGAAATGGACGGGCAGACGATTGCAAGATTGATTTGACTTGCGCAGGGCTCAGCGTCGGCTTGACCGAAAGGAGAAGTGCCGCGACACCGGACACGTGCGCTGTCGAAGTGCTGGTGCCTGAAGCAAGAAAATAACTATCCGTCCCTGGGGTGGTTAAGCCGCTGTTATATGTCGTGTACATACCAGGCCCGTTGGGATCAGCGAGACCTGGTGCACAGGTACTGCCAAGAAACGCAAGTTTTCCACAATCACCGCCGGGCGCGCTGATTGCTACTTCAGGTCCGACATTGGCGTAATAGGCAAGGTCGCCGTTGATCGCATGTCCGGTCACGGCGATGACACCAATACAATTCGCCGGCTCGTCTATGCTAACATCACTATCATTGTCGGTTGCAGCCACAATGACTTTCCCCGCGTTGACGATCTCAGTCACGGCGGCTTGGAGAGTCGGACCACACACATTGTGATCGCCTATGCTCATGTTCAGGATATTTGCTGGGTTCAGGTTGGTGGGCGCACCGGATACCGAAAAACCTGCCGCCCATCGCATCCCATCAACGATGTCCGAGGTCACTCCACCGCACGTCCCCGTCACCCGCACTGGCAATATCTGAACGTTGGGGGCCACGCCCGTGCCACCTTGGCCATTATTCATTAAAGCCGCAATGGTACCGATCAAATCGGTGCCGTGCCAAACTGTGTTCTCGGCAGGTGTTCCGGGCCCGCATTCGCCTGCTGTCTGCCAACTCCCCGGGTCTTGGGCATCGGGATCTCGGCCATCGCCATCATTGGCTCTCGTGGGATCGGTAATAAAATCATATCCTTGCAATACCGGAGCAAAATCTATGTGCTGGCGATAGCCACTGTCTACCACGGCAACGACGACGGAAGCGCTGCCCTTGGTCACATCCCACGCCGGCGGCAAGTTGGCTCCACCTTGATTGGCGCCAGCAGGCGTAAAATAATTCCACTGATTGCCATAACCAGGATCGGTTGGGGTCGTAGTCAGAGGATGCATTATCCGGTCCGGCTCAGCATATTCGAGGCTCGGGTCGTTGTGCATTAATCGCGCCGCGATGACTCGCGCTTCGGTCAATGTGACCGGCTGTTGCAGCTTGATCACGTGCGCCCCGCCGGACATCTGGCGCAACACGGTCAGCGGCACATTGGCGGTTTTGGATAGACCGCTGGCATCAAACGCATGCAGGGCACTGGCTATCTGGGCGCCGGCTCCCGCCCGGGGTTTCACGATCAGGCTCGACACCATTTTCTCTTCCGATCCACTTGCCGCCGTGCTGAAGGCTGACCCCAATGGCAATTTGGAAGACCCTGCTGTCGTTACGGAAGCCACCATAGCTATAGCCATAATGAACGCTATCGTTGTCATACCCAAACCCAATGTACGGTGCGCTAGTTTGAGAAACATCAACACCTCTTATTCCGAAAAATAACACGCCTGCATTAAGCAGAACGGACCCAACCCAATTACAAGGCTTTAATCATCCTATCTTCCTCGAGCCATTCGATAGCAGGATGTTGCTTGAGCATTTCTTGTCCTTGCGGAAGGCCGGCAGCGTTATCCGCAAGCTGCTTGATCACGCACGCATCGCCGGACATAGGGCGCACATGCTCTAACGGCACCTGCGTTACTGCGGACAAGTGCGCAATCCCGGCGGCATCACACGCGATCGTGTTAGGTTTAAACTTTACAATTAATTGCTGAGAGACTTGCATCTCACCTATTGACATCGGCGTAAGCTGCGATGGACTACTGCTGGAAGGAGACGGTGGTATCTGACACCCACCTGCAAGCACAATGGCAACCAGAGTGACCCTCTCCCACCGTGTTCGCTTAGTAAAGCCGGCCATAAACCCGTTCGAAAGCCCACAGGTACAGTTGCACCAAAAAACTCAAGCGGATCGTGTAGGCTCCACTCAATAACCCTGATAGCATCCGACCTGGTCTCGTGTCATCGCCATTGGGTTCTCGTTCATCGATCTGCTATGGCATCACACCGGATGTGTAGCAGAGCATGCATCCCGGGGGCAAGAAGTACAATCCCTCTTCGGGAGGGTCTCCACATTGGTGGGTAGACGTTCAGACCGGGTTATTGATGAGCAGCTAGGAGCCTGTCCGACATTGAGAGATTTGCATCATGCTTCCTCTTCCTGAGCGCCAGCTCATGGATAGACGGTCAGGGTCTCCTCTCCTCTGGTTCCGTGGTTCCCGCTCTTCACTCCCCTCATACCCTGCA
>JAGXAR010000112.1 GCA_018971525.1 Nitrospirota bacterium | reverse complement strand
AATACTTCTAATAGCAGTTCCCCAGCCAGCTTTCGGCGCCAGCCACGGAGAATGGGCACATCGAGAGCTGTCCGATTTTGTTTGGCTTCCACAAGTGTTTGCAGGTCGGCACTGGTGGCGAGCATGGTGGGGGCAATCCCCTCCACTGCAGCGCGGGCCTTCAGCACGGCTTGCAGGAGTTCGACGATGCCGGTCGATTCAGGATCCGGTTTCCGCTCGCGAGGGACCTCCGGCCATGCCGACGGTGGAAGCCCAAGTGCCGAGGTGATGGTGGCCAAGAGTTGCTCTCCATGTCGATCGACCTCGGAGGAATGGACACCGCGGAGCCCACGGAGCTCATGGACCGATTTGGGTGGATGGCGTGCGAGTTGGAGGAGCACCTCGTCTCGCATGACGCGTCCGCGAGGCACATTCCGGCGTCGGGCTTCCGCTTCTCGCCAGGCAGCCAGTTCACGAAGCACCGCAGCCCCTTTGGGCTTCAGCGTGTCCCACCCGCGAATTCGTTGATAGCGCTCCTGCGGCTCTCGACTTTTTTCTCCCACCGCCGTTTCGAGGCGTGCAAATTCCTCACTGACCCACTCCAAACGGCCGAGGGTGCTCAGGCGATCCTGTAAATGCGTATGGATTGGCAGGAGGAATTCGACATCTTCTAAGGCGTAGGCAATCTGGTCAACTGAGAGCGGCCGCGCACTCCAGTTGGTAAAGGTATGGGCTTTGGCCAGCCTTGTGCCGTGGAGTCGCTGGACCAAATTCGCATAGGCAACTTGAGCGCCATACCCGACCATGGCGGCGGCGATCTGGGTGTCGAAAAACGGCTTAGGGATCTGCCCGGCATGGGTGGCAAACAGATCGAGATCTTGCCGCCCGGCGTGGACGATTTTCTCAATCTTGGCATCGCAGATGAGTTCCCATAACGCGTCGAGCGATCCGCTGGCGTGCACGGCGGGAAAGTCGATGACCGCAGCGGTGGTGGCGGTGGCGACTTGGATCAGTTCGAGTCGTGGAATAAAGGTGTCTTCCCCGACGAACTCCGTATCCAGAGCCAGCCGCGGACTCTGCCGTAACGTGCGGCAGAGGGATTCAAGGGCAGGCTGGTCAGTCACATATTGTATAGGCGGATTGGGTGTCACATGTCTCTCATTCGGTTGGGTGGTAGGTAGCGTCTGGCGACCGCGGAGGCTCGACATTGCTGAGGCTCAAGTATTCTTTCAGGAACTGGTAGGCCTCCAGCATGCGGCGCAACTCCGGTTCGGCGCTGCGGTCGCCGTTATTCGAATCGGGATGGAGTTGCTTGGCCTTTTGACGGAATGCGGCGGTGACATCGGCGAGCGAACTGCCGAATTCCACGCCCATTGCGGCATACGCGTCCATCGCATTGTTGATGCCGCTCGATCCTTGTGACAGGTCGCAGCCTCCCCCACCGGCGGCTTTCAACATATCGGCGAGGCTGATTTTCTTGCGCCGGCGACGGGGGCGCTCTCGAATCTCGCTATCGAAATCGTCCCATCGGTCTTCGACAAACTCGAGACGGGATTCCAGGCGCATCGCGCCGGAGAGATCACGGATCTCCCCAAGCTCCTCTTCAATCTGGACCAGGGACTTGATGATTTCCTCCAGCCCTTCTTCAACACGAAAGAAGCTGTCGACCCGCTCCTGCATCATGGTATCGACGGCGAGTTCCAGACTCTCTTCGGCTTTCGGGCGCAACGACTCGATCCGTCGTCTCATCCCGTTCTGAAACTTAATGAATTTGCTTTGTGAAAACGCCACGTGAGCAGACCTCTCTCCCAGACCGCGCATTGTAGCACAGCCTGGTCGCACGCCAGAAGGGTCGTGAAAAAGCTCGGGTATGTGGCTGGAATGGTCAGCGTGACGCGAAGTCGTCGCTGAGTCTGGTGCGGCGTCGGGCTACGCCCGTTTCACGTGCAGCTGTCGCCACGGCTTTTGCCACAAGCGGGACGATGTCCTTATCGAACACGCTCGGAATGATGTAGTCCTCGCTGAGGGCCGCAGGGGGAATGGTCTCAGCCAGGGCCTTTGCCGCAGCCAGTTTCATGGCTTCGTTGATGTCGCGCGCTTGCACGTCCAGTGCACCCCGAAAGATGCCGGGAAACGCGAGCGCGTTGTTGATTTGATTCGGATAGTCTGAGCGCCCTGTGGCAAAGATCCGGCAGTGAGAGCCAGCCAATTCAGGAGGGACTTCGGGGTCGGGATTGGCCATGGCAAAGACGATGCGATCAGCAGCCATCAGATCCAGGTCTTCCGCAGTGACGATATTACCGACGGATAATCCGATGAAGACATCTGCTCCCTTGAGCGCCTCTCGGAGTGTGCCTTGGGGACGGTCTTGGGTCATGCAGGCGGCGAGATCTGTTCGACAGGCCCGCAGCTGCTGGCCGTCCCCGCGTAAGACAATACCGTGAGGTTCGCATCCGACCAGGTGAGAGAGGCCGGCCGCAAGCAGTATCCTGCAGCAGGCGGTTCCAGCAGCGCCGAGACCATTGACGACCACGCGGATGTCCTCCATCCGTTTCCCGGTAACGGTGAGCGCATTGGTCAATGCGGCGAGGATGACCACGGCTGTGCCGTGCTGATCGTCATGCATGACCGGAATATCCAAAGTGGTTTTTAAGCGGCGTTCGATCTCGAAACAGCGCGGCGAACTGATATCTTCCAAATTGATGGCGCCAAACCCCGGGGCAATGATCTGAACCGTGCGAATAATCTCGTCGGGATCTTGCGTGTTGAGGCAGATCGGCCATGCGTCGATTCCCGCAAATTCTTTGAACAGCATAGCTTTGCCTTCCATCACGGGTAACGCGGCTTCCGGGCCAAGATTGCCCAGGCCCAGCACCGCGGATCCGTCGGTGACCACGGCGACCGTGTTGCTCTTGCTGGTAAAGGCATAGGCTTTGGTTTTGTCCTTCGCGATTGCTTGCGACACCCGGCCGACTCCCGGCGTATAGACCATCGACAAGACGTTTCTTGTTGTGATGGGGAACTTGCTTTGGACGCGAATCTTTCCGCCGAGATGCAGAAGAAAAATCCGGTCGGAGGCGGAGAGCACCTTCACGTCCGGGAGCGCCCCGACCCGGGCGAGCACCTTCTCCCCATGCGCTTCATTCCGGACGTCGAAGGTCACATCTCGCACCATACATTCGGCCGTGGCAGAGACGATATCCACCGCGCCCAAGTTGGCGCCTTCCTCGGCCAGGACAGCGGCCACCCTTGCAAACATGCCTGGTTTGTTAGCAAGTGCGAGGCGAACGGTCAGGCGGTAATTAGAATAGGGACCAATGTCGGTCATGGCTAGTCCTTATCGTTCGCGGGGTGCTGAAAAAAGTCTGCCAACTCCACTGACCGTAGCGCTGGCAGCGCGAGACATGCGAGAAAGACGCGACGTGAACAGATTGGATTCTCATCTCGTCTCGCTATCCCGCCATTCTCGCCTGGCTATCCTGCGGGAGTGTTCCCCTGTTGTGCCACACGTGCTGACCCTCGAAGTTCTTGCAGGCCAACATAGTGTTTCCGTAGCCTCTTAAGACTACCACAAGGTAGGTCAGGACCCGGAGCGGCATCTGTGTCGTGGTCGTCACGGAGATGGCAGCCTGGTGAAAATGAGCGGTTGACAACGGGGCCTATCTCCTAATTTCGCTACAGCACCGCCCGTTTGCCCTATTTGGATGGGTAAACAGCATCCTAACACTAACATTCAAAGGGGTAACACAGTATGAAGACCATGTTGATGGCAATCATGGCAGTGGCAGTGGCCGTGACGTTCAGCGCTCCTTCCTTCGACGGTGAAGAGAAGAAGGACGAGGCGGGCAAGTACGCGCGACGCAAGTCGATTGTCTGATCAGACAAACCTCACTTGAACGATTCTCAAGGGGCCTGCAATCTCACGATTGCAGGCCCCTTTCCTTATCGGCTCATTGACCCATCTCCGGCCCTGATGCTACCGTGGAGCCATGCATACTCCACCAGAATCAGCTAAGTCTAATCGCCTCATCCACGAAACCAGTCCCTATCTCCTGCAACATGCCTCGAATCCGGTCGACTGGTATCCCTGGGGACCGGAGGCCTTGCAGGCAGCAAAAGCGCAGAACCGTCCCATCCTCCTCTCGGTCGGCTATTCCGCCTGTCACTGGTGTCACGTAATGGAGAGGGAGTCGTTCGAGAACGAAGCCATTGCGTCACTCATGAACCGGCATTTTGTCTGTATTAAAGTCGATCGGGAGGAACGTCCCGATCTCGACGAAATCTATATGCAGGCCACGGTGACCCTCAATCATGGTCAGGGTGGATGGCCGATGACGGTCTTCCTGACGCCGGATCAGGAGCCGTTCTTTGCCGGCACCTATTTTCCTCCGGACGATCGATGGGGTCGTCCGGGGTTCCCCAGCCTGCTCAAGAAAATCGCAGAAGCGTGGGAGAAGGATTCCGCCGGTCTCAAGAGTCAAGCGCATCAATTAACCGAACGGTTGAAGAACGAGCTCAAGGCGGTGTCCCCCGTCTCGGTCAGTGCCTCCGTGCTTGATGATGCCGTGTCGCAATTCCGGGAAGATTTCGACGAGCGCCACGGCGGATTCGGCAGTGCGCCGAAATTTCCCCCGGCCGCAGGGCTCTCATTGCTCCTCCGTTGTTACCGTCGAACAGGAGAGAGCCGAACCTTGCAGATGGTCACACGCACGCTCGATGCGATGGGGGCCGGGGGGATCTACGATCATATCGGTGGCGGGTTCGCACGGTACTCCACCGACGAGCGCTGGCTGGTTCCCCATTTCGAGAAGATGCTCTACGACAATGCCCTCCTGGCCCGGACCTATCTGGAAGCCTATCAAGTGACCAAGCAAGCCTCCTATCGCCAGGTCGCGACGGAGGTTCTCGATTATATTCTCCGGGAGATGACCGACCCTGCCGGAGGATTCTATTCCGCGACGGATGCGGACTCGGAAGGGGTCGAAGGAAAGTTTTTCGTGTGGACCCCGGCGGAGGTCCAGGCCGTGCTGGAGAATGCAGAAGATACCAGCCGGTTCTGTGCCTGCTACGACATTACCGATCAGGGGAATTGGGAACATCGGAGTATCCCGAATCGTCTGCGTCCCATCGAGGCCGTGGCCAAGGAGTTGAACCTCACCGTCGATGAACTGTACGAGACGATTCATCGCGTGCGTCCCCTCCTCTATCGTGCCCGCCAAGAGCGAGTACCGCCAGGACTAGACGACAAGATCATTACGGCATGGAACGGCATGATGATCTCGGCGATGGCCGAGGCAGGGCGTGTATTAGGAGTGAGCCGCTATATCGACGGGGCCATGCGGGCGGCAGATTTTCTCTTGCTGGCGCATCGGACTCCTGAGGGGACTCTGCTCCGCACCTCACGGCAGGGTCGAGCCCATCTCGATGGAGTACTGGAAGACTACGCCTATCTGGCAGAAGGATTGATCGATCTCTATGAAGCCTGTGGGCAGGAACGGTATCTCACAGCCGCGCTTCAATTGGGAGAGCGGATGGTGAACTCCTTTCGGGATGAGGAGCAGGGGGGCTTCTACACCACCGCGAAGACGCATGAAGCGCTGATCATTCGGGCGCGTGAGGGGGCGGATGGTGCAACGCCCAGTGGAAACGCCGTGGCGGTCTCAGCCCTCGCCAGACTCTCCTTCCACTACGATCGCCAGGATCTACGGGAGGCGGCGATCGGCGGGATTCGCGCCTATGGCCGCCAGATGGCCCGGTATCCGAGAGCCTTTGCCAAGACTCTTGCCGTGGTGGACCTCTTGGCGGAAGGGCCGATTGAATTGGCGTTTGTCGGAGCGCCCGACGATCCCGGGTTGGAGGCACTGCAACTCGCCGTACGCGAGGTGTTCTTACCTCATCGGGTGATAGCCTCCAGCGAGGGAACGGACACGCGGTCTGGCCATCCCCTGCTCGTCGGCAAGGGGTTGGTGGATGGGAAGGCGGCACTCTATATCTGTCGAAACTTTTCCTGTCAGCGTCCTCTCACCGATCCACGGGAGGTCACCGAGGGGTTGCTCTCGGCGGCGCGACGAACGGATCAGACGACCCAACCGACACTCTTGCAAGGAGCATCGCTCTCCGGGTCGGCCAGTCCAGAGGGGACAGCCAGATATGCCGCGCGCATAGTGAGTCAGTCACGCCATAACGGCCACATGGAACATGGGTATGGTCGGTTCGGCAACAGCGGATTGACGACCTCTCGACTGGGGTTCGGGACCTATCGGGTCGACACGAGGGAGCCGGAGCATCGAGACGCGCTCAAGAAGGCTCTGCGAGAAGGTGTGAACCTGATCGACACGTCGACGACCTACATGGACGGCGACAGTGAGCGCCTGGTCGGCTCCGTCTTACGCGAGTTGATCAAGAGCGGTGAGCTGACTCGTGAAGAGGTGATCGTCGTGTCGAAGATCGGCTATGTGCAAGGGCAGAATTTGAAACAGGCAGAGGCGCGAGAACAGGCCGGGCGTCCCTACCCTGACATGGTCAAATATGGTGAGGGCATCTGGCATTGTATCCACCCGGAGTATCTGGCCGATCAGCTCACACTGTCACTGGATCGGCTCGGACTCGCCTCTCTCGATGTCTGTTTGCTGCACAATCCGGAGTACTTTCTTTCCGAGGCAGCGCATCATGAAAGTGCAGATCTCGCGGCGGCGCGGGATGCATTCTATCGCCGCCTTGAACTGGCCTTCACGTTTTTTGAGTCGCAAGTGGCTGCGGGACGGATCAGTTTTTACGGCGTGTCGTCGAATACGGTCACGGCAGAGCCATCGGATGCAGAGGCGACGTCGCTCTCTCGCATGTGCAACGCGGCGCGGGCTGCCGCAGCATCACAGGGAATGGACCTCCACCACTTTGCGGTGCTGCAATGCCCCATGAATCTCTATGAGGCAGGCGCGCTGGTGACCCGCAATACCGGGGTGGATCAGCGTGAGACGGTCTTGGAGGTGGCGCAACGAGAAGGGATCGCGGTGCTCGTCAATCGTCCGCTCAATGCCATGCCGACAAAGAAAAACGGCGTGCTTCGATTGGCTGATTTTCCGCTCGAAGGCGATCCCGTGGACTTCGACCGGCAATGCCGGACGGTCGCGTCCCTTGAAGAAGAATATCGCAAGGCCATTGCCCCGGCGCTTCAACATAGCGGTCAAGGGATGGCCCCGGCCGACTTCTTCACCTGGGCCGTTGAGTTGACGCGCGTGCGGCCTCAGATCCAGGGACTGGAACATTGGGAGCAGATCGAACATCAAATGATCGCGCCTCATATCAATCAAGTAATGCAGGCGCTCTCACGGCATCTGACCGGAACGGCCGCTGAACAGTGGGAGGGCTGGCGCGATCGCTATATGCCGCAATTGCTCACCCTGTTGCGCGGGCTCCGCAGAGAAGCCACCGAACGCAGTCGTGTGAAAACTGCGTCGGTGTCGGCGGCCTTAGATCCCCTGTTGCCCGAAGGAAGGCGCAAGGAATCCCTGTCACGGAAGGCCTTGTGGGTTCTGGCTAGCACCCCGGGGGTGACTGCTGTGTTGAACGGGATGAGAACTCGAGACTATGTTGAAGATTCTCTGCCTATCCTGAGGTGGGAAGCGGTACCGGCGGTGAAACCGCTGTACGAAGTGGTGAGGCCACGATAAATGTGTAGCTGGTGTGAAAACAGAGTAGCGGCGTGATCGGATATGAGTTTCGCAATGCCTGTACTACGATTTGGGGGGGTTATGCAACAGCAATCGTTCGAGATTCTCGATGATCCGCTCTGCCGCCTTGCCATCCCCTTTCGAATGAATCGCGCATTTTTTCCACTGCCCTCCTCTCTTAGACATAAGATTGTAGTATAGTAAAAACTACTGATTCTGAATGGTCCATCGAAATGTCTATCCAAGCCGTTGTTGTTACTATCGTTGCGTTGGTCTACATTTTGCTCGCACTAGTGATTGCTTGGGGATTCGCAAGGTTGGCCAACCGATTTAGCGCTAGGCCTGGCGTAAAATGGATATTAGTAAGCATTCCCTTCGTAATTCTTGTCATCTTCTTCGTCCTATCTGTAAAGATTTCTTAGTCATCGAATAAAGTCTGCTGGTAAATAGGGTCTGCAAGGCTATTGTCGCAGAAGTCAATCTTTTAGCCATTTGGAAGCAATCCTGTTGATTGGAATTTGACTCAACTCTAAGATTGAATCCAGAACCTCTATCAGTGGAATTACTTCCAACCACCCTTTGGTCAACAGAATTTCTTCTCGATATGATCTAGGAAAGCGCCGCACTGACAATAGCAGACCGTGGAAATTATGAGGACTTGTGCTAGAGGTGATGTAATGACGTTTCCTTCCACAAGCACCCTGCATCTCGAGGGGAAAAATGCCCGTAACCTTCTGCTTGCGGGAACTCCCAACTCTCGCCATTACCCTTGAAGTCGATCCCACCTGTACGCAAGCTCAGTAGGTTGTCAGGGTGCGAAGTCGTCGCGATCCTCAAACCATTTCGGTTTATCGTCGGTGCCAAGCGGGGTATCCACATGAAGCTGAAATGCATGGGAACGGAGGGGCTTAAGTTCTGACTGCTC
>JAGXAR010000111.1 GCA_018971525.1 Nitrospirota bacterium | reverse complement strand
CGCCTCATGGAAGGTGTCGACGGCCATGTTGTTGACGCTGCTCTTTGTGGTGTTCGTCTATCTGTTCGCCGTCGAGTCCTTCACGGCCTTTCTGTATCCCAACCCGAACGAGGTCGCGTCTTACTTCAAGGCTGCGGAGCTGCCGAGCCGGCTCTTTGACTTCATGATCATCATGGCGACCGTCCTGACGGTCGCCAGTTGGTCTTACCTCTATATGCGCGCGCACGGCCGCACGATGTGGACACCGCGCTGGATCGAGGGCCTGCGGGTTCAGCTCTATGTGTTGTTCATGAATCGGCTCTACGCGGACGAACACTATCAACTGCTCGGGCAGACCATACTGCGGCTGGTCCATCGGTTCGATAAACGGGAACAGGGGTGGTAGCGATGAAGGACGGCGCGTTCATTCCGTGGCTGCTGGCCGGCATTCCATTATTGGGTGCGCTGGTGAACCTTGCCATCTGGTCGAACCCGAACCGTCTGAAGCTGTCGTCCATCATATGGTCCGTCATCAGCCTCGGGGCGACGGTGGGAGCCTCCGGTCAACTGGTGACTCCACCGGAAGGTTTCTTGCCGCTCTATCTGCTGCCGCTGGCCGCAGTTGTCTCGATATTGGGGCAGCCGATACACAAGGACCATCGGCTCTCCTGGAACATGACCTTGGTCGTTCTGGGATGCGGCGTCGGCGCGCTCACAGGCCAGGATCTGTCCAGTCCGTTATTTCTTATCGCCCTCTTCGCGTCCATCATGTTGTTGCTCTACCGTCATCACACGGCCCTCTGGCCGATCTCCTGGTGGGGCATCGGCTCGTTCGGACTCGGTATCCTGTGTGCTGTGATCTCTCTGGTGGCGGGTCCGCCGCTCTCGTCGGTGACGTCCCTGCTGACCTGCGCCATCCTCCTGCCGCTCGTGCCGTTTCATGACGGCTACCTCACGGCCCTGACACGACTACCGGGCAGCTTGCCGTCCTTCATCGTTGTGCTGCTCCCGATCGTCGGCCTGCACGGGCTTGCGACGGTCATGCCGACGGTCCCGGATGTGGTCGCCTGGACGGTCAGCCTCTTTGCGCTGGCCGGAGCGCTCTACGGTGCGATCAAGGCGCTGGTGCAGTCGCGTATCCGGCTCTTGTTGGCCTACGGCAGCCTCTCGTTTCTTTCGATGCTCTGGTGGTTTTCCGCCGCGACGCGAACGGCGTCGCCCCGGGCGGCTCTATTGGTCGGGACGGTCGGTCTGGCGACATGCGGACTCTTGGTCGCCTGGCAAGTCATCCGGACGAGATACGGCGACGACGTAGACCCACAGGCCATCAGCGGCTTGGCGTCGGCGATGCCGCAATACGCCGTCCTGCTCTCGTTGCTGGCATTGGCCGCCATGGGTCTGCCGCCGTTCGGTGTCTTCGCCGGGTTCATGGGATTGCTGCTGAATTCCCCGTTCCCCTCATCGGTCGGCCTGCTCATCACCCTCGTCGCCTGGCTTGCGGCTTCGTGGTACATCATGCAGATGGTACAACGGCTGCTCTTCGGGGCTCGACGGCAAGATCTGCGGTACACCGATGTGCTCGCTATGGAACGGGCTTCGTTGTGGATCGTCTTGCTGGTTCTTCTTGCGCTGGGCCTGGCGCCGGCTACTCTTTTCGCATCGGACCAAGCCTCGCACGCATCCACTGTCGTCTCGGGTCACGTCACATGGAACAGATAGAACGCGCCGCCGACATCGAATCGAGACGCATGGAACTGCGCGGGGTAGTCCGCCTCGCCGGGGAAGTCATTGCGCAGTACTGGCCGATGCGGACCTTTGTGCACCACAATCCGCTTCACAGCCTCGAGTATCTGCCGTTCGAAGAAACCGTACGGCGCGGCAAGCAGTTTATGGGCGGCAACGGCTATCTCCCCGGCCCTGTGTATCGCGGGTACCTCAAGTCCGGCCGGATCCGATCCCGGCATTTGGATGACGCGTTGAAGCCGCTCGTCCATGACAAGCACTTGGTCATCGGATCGCGCCCCGTCTCGCATGGCGACGTCTTGCGCGCCTGTCTGGCCGAGGGGCTCTGCACGCCGATCGTCGAACCGCTCGACGACCAGTTGCCAGACCCCTCGAATGACTTGATCGACCGCCTCGCGGACCGGCTGGAATCGGTCTTGATTTTTCCAGATCTCCGCCAGCGGATCCATGCGATCGTGGAAGGCGATGAGGCCGCCTTGGGGCGCTGGCTTACGCTTTCTCACTGGTGCGACGACACGTTCGGCACACAGAACGTCCGGCAGATCAACGATCAATTGATCAAGTGGTGCGAAGCGTTCCTCGACGAAGGCCATGCGACCTGGGCCATGCCGGGTCGTGAGCAGGGTCTCTACGGCGCCTGGCGGCAACTCGCCGCGCGCGAATGGTCGCTCTGCGGTATTGCGGACAGCCGCCGGAAGATCGCGCGGCTTCCGGAATATCCGGAAGACGCCCTGCTTGAGAGTCTCGACGCACTTGGCGTCCCCTCGGCATTGCGGCAGGATTACCTATCTCTCCAGCTGACCGCACTGCCTGGCTGGGCCGGCTTCATCAAGTGGCGCGGTGAAGAACGGGACTATCCTTGGCAGCAGGCTTACCCAGCAGGCCTCGTGAAGTTTCTTGCCATTCGTCTGTGGTACGCGCGCGAATTGGTCCAGAAGGCCTGTCAGGAACAACTCGGCATCGAGGGGCGGTACGATGCGGTCACCGCATACATGCGCGCCCATCCCGAAGAATATTATCTGCGGCGGCAACGGGTCGCCGGTCGCCTGCCCGCCCTCTACGCCGAAGAAGTTGACAGACTGGCGCATCAGAAAAGCCACGGCTGGAAGACGGTGCTCGATCGCTACAGAACGGAGGTGGTCCCGCGCCAGGAGACAGCCGCGCGGCGCGGCGCGGCCAGGAAACTGCTCGCGCTTGCCCGATCCCTGGAGATCGATACGGCACAGCTCGCCGATGCTTCCCCCGCCGACCTCAAACAGATGGTCGACTGGATGGAGGCCTTCCCCGAATCCGACCATGGCCCTGTCTGGCTCAAGGCCTTCGAAGCAGGGTATCAGGACCGACTGCTCGGAACGATTACCCGGGCACGGGCTGCATCAGCACCACCGGCCTCTGACGAAAAACAGGGATTCGTGCGCCCTCACTCTCAATCGGTATTTTGTATCGATGTGCGCTCCGAACCGTTTCGGCGGCATCTCGAATCCACCGGCGCGAATGAGACCTATGGTTTTGCCGGCTTCTTCGCCGCCTTCATCCGCTATCGGGCCTGGGGCAAGGAGCATGACACCGAACAATTCCCGGTCATCATGCGCGCAAAGAACGAGGTCCGCGAGATCCCCCGCAGCTATCTGGATCACGTTGTGTCGAAACACAAGTCCCGAACCAAAATGGTCCATGCAGGCCATACACTTCTGCACGACTTGAAAGAAAACGTCGTCACGCCCTACGTCATGGTGGAGTCGTTGGGATGGTTTTACGGCCTCCCGATATTCGGGAAGACCTTGCTGCCCTCGCTCTACCGTCGCTGGACCGACTGGCTGCGGCGAATCTTCGTCCCGTCGATCGCCACGACGCTCACCGTCGACAAGCTCGCTCCGACCGACACAGCCGAGATGCTGGCAGTAGAGCAACAGACAACCGTGCGGCAAGCGCTGCAGGAGCGAACCGGCTTGCGCAGTTCCCAGATCACGCCGGAGCTGATCGAGGCGCTGCGGCA
Source organism: Nitrospirota bacterium (assembly GCA_018971525.1). GTDB lineage: Bacteria > Nitrospirota > Nitrospiria > Nitrospirales > Nitrospiraceae > Palsa-1315. The sequence goes on along the minus strand of JAGXAR010000111.1, from coordinate 4,909 downwards.
GCGGGCCTTGAGCGAAGAGGGTGAGCCTGTACCTGCGTTGGTAACGGCAGCAACGAGCGCGGGGCTCTCGACGGAACATCTGACCACATTCGTCGCTGTCTTGCGGCAGCGCTACGAGATCAATCAGCGCTCGGCTTCCCGACAGAAGGAACGGATTACGCGGACCGGCTTCACCCTCGAGGAACAGATACTCACGGTGGACACGGCCTTGCGCATGATGGGATTGACGAAACATTTTGCCCGGCTTGTCCTCTTCTGCGCCCATGGGAGCACCTCGGAGAATAATCCATTCGAATCCGCGTTGGACTGCGGGGCCTGCGGAGGCAATGAGGGCAAACCCAACGCCCGCGTTCTTGCCATGATGGCCAACAATCAGAAAGTGCGAGAGCGGCTGGCGAAGAAGGGCATCGAGATTCCTTCCGACACCCACTTTCTCGCCGGCCAGGTCGACACCACCACCGATGACGTACACCTGTTCGACCTGGAAGATGCGCCACCGACCCATCGCGCGCATATCGCGCGACTGCTCGAAGATCTCAAAGAAGCCGCCAGGCTGACGAGCCAAGAACGTTGTGCCCGTTTCCCCGATGTCACGACGACCCTGCCGGCACACAGGGCTGCGTCGCATGTGCGCCGGCGGAGCGCGGACTGGAGTCAGGTGAGACCGGAATGGGGCTTGTCAGGCAACACCGCGTTTATCATCGGCCCACGGGATCTCACCAAAGGACTCGATCTAGAAGGACGCGTCTTCCTGCATTCGTATGATTATCGAGAAGATCCGAGCAATCGGTTGCTCGAAGTTCTGTTGACCGCCCCGCAAGTGGTGGCGCAGTGGATCAACATGGAACATTATTTTTCAACGGTGGACAACGACGTGTATGGCAGCGGGAGTAAGATCTACCATAACGTGGTGGGGCGCTTCGGCATCATGTCCGGCCCTTGGAGCGACCTCCGGCTTGGACTTGCCTGGCAAACCGTGATGAACGGCGACGTGCCATATCATGAGCCGATGCGGCTGCTCACCATCGTCGAAGCACCGCGAGAACGGATCGAAATGCTGATCGCGCGCCATGAATTGTTGCAGCATTTTTATCATAACGAGTGGGTCCACCTCGTCGCACTGGAACCGGATGAAGGTATCCTCTATCGTTATCGACCGACGGGCGAATGGGCAAGCATCGACCATGGACCAGGTTCAGTCTAGCGGGGGCATCATGAAACAATTCACCAAGGAAGGAGTTCAACTGTGGGCGCGTTGACGTTGCATCCGATGAAGGAAATACGTGTGATCGTGGCGGGGGAGCACCGGGCGTTTGTGACCGAGTTGCTGGACCGGATCAATGCGACCGGCTACACAATCATCGGCAATGTGTCAGGAAAAGGGCACCACGGCGTGCGCGAAGCACATTTCATGTTCAGCGAGCAGGAAAGCCTCGAGATGATCATGACGGTCGTCCCGGAAGAAAAAGTGGGGCCCATCCTGGCAGGACTACGGCCGCTGTTCGATCGGCATTCCGGGGTCATGTTCGTCACCGACGTGGCCGTCAGCCGGCAGGAGTATTTCGGGAAGAAGAGCAAGGGGGTCTGACCAACCAATGCCGATGGCGCTCTGTTCCGCCCTTGTCTTCGCGCCTGCACTTGTCTAGAATGGAGCTGTTCGCGCTGGTCCAGAGGGGAATCCGGTGAAGGGTTTACGGTTCGAGCGCATCGGGAAAGACCGTTATTACAATGTGGTGTTCCACATGGGGAGCAGCTACGTCCCCGTCAGCGATGAGACCGTGGATGAACTCAAGGCCCAGAGCCTCCTCCCCGTCGAACGGTTTCTCGACCTCTTGATCGACCGCGTCGGCTATTCCTCCTACCTCAAAAATCAAATCCGCACAGAACTGAAATCCTCCGGCGATCCGGTGACGCAGATCACCGTTCTCCAAGGCGCCATCCGCGAACTCTAGTCGGCTACTGATAATTCCCTCCAGCTGCGTTCTCAGTCGCGCGTCTCCCTGCGACGTACCACAAGGGTACGCCTCAGTCGTCCCGCTTCCTCCGGCCTTGCTGGCGGAAATTTTGAGCAGCCTCTGAAGTCCCTGAAACGACACCCAACTCCGTTCTCGGCTCGAATAATCCTCAACGTATCCAGGTCAGTGCTTGTCGTGAGTCTGCTTCTTATCGGCGCAGGTACGCGCTCAATGAAAGAAGCCTGACTCCGTGAGATATTTCAACCGCCAGCATAGCCTTATCGCCGGTCACAATAGCTTTGGCCTGTCCGGCAATCGCACACTCGAGAATCCGATTGTCAGGATCGTCATCGAATACGCTCACACGTTCCTTCGGTTGAATGAGTTCGGCGAGCTCTGTCAGTAGCAGGGCCGTACGGCTTAAGGCGTCGGCATCGCGGCTGAACTTGCGAGCAAGGATGGTGAGTAGTTCGTCGAGGATGGGCTTGGATATCAGTAACGTATCATGGCCGTCAAAGATGCGCCGCATGGCGCGATCGGCAGAAGAACCAGGTAGGACGAACGCCGAGACGTAAATGTTGGTATCAAAAACGACTCTCACGGTTTCGTGAGATACCTCTGGAGATCACGGGCCGTAAGAATGCCTTTGGCTTTCGCCTTTTTACTCCAATAGCCTTGGATGGCCCTGAACTCTTGTTCAAGACGATTGTGTTTGTTCTCTGACACGAGATCCTGTAAGACCGCGACGGTACTCTTCCCCTCACGCCGAGCGAGCTGATCCAGCTCTTTCGAGAGGGCTGCAGGAAGGGCCAGTTGTCGTTTCGCCGCTGTTGCCATAGTCCACCTCTGATTACAGCCTAAATCCTACCATGCAGGCCTATACGCGTCCACATGGACGTACTGAAATAGTACGCCTCGGCGTCCGAACTCCCTACGGCCACGCTGATCACCTGTTTGAGCAACCACAAACTATTCGGTTGCTCTTGGTCGCCCTATTCCCTTCGGGCTGACTTGCGAAATGTTGTGGCTGCTCTCGCCCACAGCGGTATGATGGGCTGGCTGGCACTATGGCAGTGAATCGACCAGGAGACGATGATGAAGCACTCTCTCCTCTCGATGGTGTTGCTTTTGGGATTCCTGGGGTATTTCCCCTCAGCATTTGGCGGCCCGCTTCGTGACGGGGTCGAGGATCGACTCGAAGGCCGGCGCGCTGCTGCACAGCCTGAGGGTGCCGGAGAGATGGATCCCGGCGAACTGTCAACGACTGGCGTTCGTCTCCCGCCGGAAGGGCGGCTCGAACGTGACCTACCCTACGGCGACGATCCTCAGCAGCGCCTTGATGTCTATATTCCAGGCCAGGTCAAGGCGGCGCCGGTAATCCTGATGGTGCACGGGGGCGCGTGGATGATCGGTGACAAGGCGGCGTCAGCCTTCGTAGCGAACAAGGTCGCTCACTGGTTGCCCAAGGGCTATGTCATCGTGTCGTCGAACTACCGTATGTCACGACGACCCAACCCGCTCGAACAGGCCGACGACATCGCACGAGCGCTGGCATTCGTGCAAGCCAAGGCCATATCGTGGGGAGGCGACCCAGCACGGGTGCTGTTGCTTGGGCATTCGGCCGGAGCACATCTGGCCTCCTTGCTGGCTGCCGACCAACGCATCGTCACCGGCCAGGGCGGCGCACCCTGGCTAGGCACGATCGTGCTCGACAGCGCGGCCTTCAACGTCGTCGAGATCATGCGGAGCAAGCACTACGGTTTTTATGATCGTGCTTTCGGAAAAGACCGCGCGTTGTGGACTGAAGCGTCACCATACCATCGGCTCACTGCTGCGCCGGCGCCGATGTTTCTGGTCTGCTCTTCCCGCCGCAGCGATGCCTGTCCACAAGCGCGCGTATTTTCGTCGAAGGCCGTCGAACTGGGTGGTCGAGTCACGGTGCTTCCGATGGATCTGACACACGCCCAGGTAAACCAAGAGCTTGGTCGACCGAGCGAATATACCACTGCCGTCGAAGACTTCATGCGCACGCTTGGACTGCACTGATCAATCGGTGGCTGAAACAGGCGCCCAACTTCCTTCTCGTCTCGAAAAATCCTCGACGTACCCCACTCGGGAAAAGAGCTGTTCCGACAGATCGGGGTTGGGCGGGTGAGAATGCTACGCCTCCGGTATTTTCTCGCCTTCGGCCTCGTTGACCACCTGTTTGAGCAACCGCGAATGCCCCAGCATCTTCCTTATAAAATGCCGGACAACCGCAGTGCATCTTTGGGATATGCGACGGCTCCCACGCCTAACGCTTTCAGTTTGTCTCGCTTAGCCGTAGCGTGAAAATTGAGGTCGCTGGTCACAAAAACGTCTCTGTCGTGTTTGATGTGACACCAAAGCGCCAAGACATCGCATTTGGCGTTTCGCCAATTCTTGTCTATGGAATCTACTGCAAGGCCCCGAGCCTTCGCATAGTCGACCCACATGAATTCAATGTTCGGGAACAGCACATTGTGGATATCTTGCTCCAGCGTGTTGTTTTCGCCCGACATGACGCAATGGTCAAAAAAGCAGATATTCCAGTATGCCAACGGCGGAAGATGCTCCAAGCCTTCGAAGCCAATCGTTTTCAACTTCGCTTGAAACTCGGAGAAATTCTGGGCATAGCCACCGGCCCGTTGCCGTTCAGATGCCCCTATCGAGGAAATCGCTACTGTGATTCCGTTCTTTCCATGAAGTGCGACAAGATCTCTGATAAACGATGCGTTTGGTCGTTCCTCCTCAACGTCAATGAGGCAATTGGTGTCCAGAGTAAAACGCATGCGGTTGGTGTCAAGGAGCTAATATGCAAACAGATTTGGCTACGCTGATCATCATCGCCGTAAACAAATTGAGCGCGCGCATCGAGCGAGCAAAATAGATGCTGATCAGTCCCGCAGGATGCTCAAAAAGGCCGTTCAGCAAGG
>JAGXAR010000110.1 GCA_018971525.1 Nitrospirota bacterium | reverse complement strand
AAGAGACGAAATGACCTCCGGGGGGTGTTGCATATCGGCGTCCATGGAAATAACTGCACTGCCGCGCGCATAAGTTAAGCCTGCGATGAGGGCATGCTGATGACCAAAATTCCGCGATAACCGAATACCCAGGACGCGAGAATCCTCTTGATGCAGGCGCTGGACGACAGACCAAGTGCTATCCTTGCTTCCATCGTCCACGAAGATGATCTCCCAGGACAGGTCGAGCCGGGACAGCACGCCGACAAGCTCCGAATAGAGCTTTTCGAGATTCCCGTGCTCGTTGTACGCGGGAACAACTAGGGATAGCGTGGGGCAGGATTCCATGCCAACTCCTCTTTTTGGGAAGGTGTCTGGCTACAATAACGGGCATTCGTTGCAAGGGGAGCCTTCCCTCACATTGCATAACGAGCCCTTTTAGCGAAGATCGTTACGTTTTCATTCACGATCTCTTGGTACCAAGCCAGGAACCTGTCTGCTTGCCCTTGCAAATCGAATCGCTTGGCCGCATCTACGGCTGCATTCTCGCCCAAGCGAAGCCGCAAAAAATCGTCGGTCAACAACCGTTCGATACTCACCGCCATCGCTTGAGCATCTCCGCCAGGCACAAGCACACCGGTTGCTTCATTCATCCCATACCTATTCAATCCCGAATTCCACAAGCTAAATTGTGACAGCTCCAACCCTTTCACCTGTTCTGGTATGCCTCCAATCCCAGTTGCCACCACCGGCGTGCCGCAGGCAAGAGCTTCAGTGATCGTCAGACCCCAAACTTCAGCACGAGCCGCATGGATATAGAGATCGGCAGCTTGAAAATAGCGGGCTACGGCTCCGCGATCTTTCTGGTAAGGGACAAACCGCACTTCGGCGTCACCGATTCGCTCCGGCGGCCCGTCTTCGCCCAAGGCAATGAAAATCAGGTTCCGGCCATGCATGCGTTGAGCCACCTGGGCCACAGCAGCTTTCATGGTCGCGTAGTCTTTCCAGATATTCTGTCGAATTCCGTTAGCGGTGAAGAGGAGCACCTCGGCGTCTTGACGAATTCCTAGCACAGCGCGGACGTGCTGACGGTCCGCAGGATGAAACTCGGAGAGGTCCACACCATTCGGGATGACGCGAGCTTTGACGATTGCAGGAGCGAGAATAGATTCTTCTACTTTATGCATGAGCCACTGGGACGGAGCTGTCACATAGAGGCGGCTTCTAGCAAAGATGTCCCGCTTCCGACGCCAATTATATGCTGTGGCATCACGCTCGATAGCGGGATAAATGGTCAAGTCCGGACAATGGCCGCAGCCCGTTTTCCAGCGCTCGCAAGCAAACGAATGCGCGCAGTGGCCGCTCAAAAGCCATGCGTCCCGCAGATTTACGATGACGGGCACCTCATGGCTGAGCTGAGGGAGGATGCGCAGGTCGAAGTACCGACCGTGCAGATTGTGGCAATGAACGATATCCGGCCTGCGCGGAGGCAGAGTCAATAATTGTCGCGTACCTGCATAGTTAAAATCTTCGAGCCCCAACGAACGCTGCACTTTTTGCCACGGACTCGACCAACCCGCTAGCGGTCCACGCATTCGCCAGAGGCCGGGTATACTCTTTTCGAAGGTCCTTAACCACCCTTCCACCCTCCGGCAAAAGCGACCCCAAAGATTTTGTCGTCTCTGATTCGGGATAACGATCACGTCAGGATCATCACTGTATTTGCGTCCTACAGCCAGCCATGATTCGTGCCCCCGATCCCTATAGACCTGAAACAGGTTCCACGCCGACCGTTCCGCTCCACCGGAATGGTCCGCAGTGCTGACCTGGAGAATGTGCAAGGGGGACGGCTCAGGAGACTGTTGTTCTCTTATCATGATAGGTTGTAAGTTCTTAGCCATATTGTTCATTTAGCAAATCCTGGGGGCGGCACGCCCGTTTGAGTATCTCCGAATGCCAGTTCTTTCAACATAGCGTTCGCCAGTCATAGGTAGGAACTTCCATCTGTTTTTCTTCAATAAATACGACGTGCCATAGTTGAAACATAAGAGCCGCCCACACTTGCCAGGTAAATGTTGAACGTCCTTCAAGATGTGGCCGTACGAAATGGTCATAGAATTGTGGTCGAAAAAGGCCTTGTCTCTGTAATCGTTGCGGATTCAGTAAATGTTCTGCAAGCGGACGGAGCTCACCCCTCAGCCATAATTCAATTGGAATCACGAAGCCTCGCTTGGGCGCTGTCAATACATCAGGTGGGAGCAAATCACCCACGGCGCGCTTAAGCAAATACTTCAGATCAGTGCTCCTCGTCCGCACCGAGGACGGAATGCTGAACACCTTTTCAACTAAAAGGTGGTCTAGGAACGGAACTCTGGCTTCCAGACTGTGCGCCATTGAAAACCGGTCGGTCATGAAAAGAAATTCCTCCGCTAGCTGCGTGCGGAAATCCACGGCGGCAAGACCGCTCCGAAGATCGGGAGCCATGCTCGCATCGTAGATCTTCTGGAGGTAACTCGCTGTATCTTGAACTGCGCCGTTGGTGATCTGAAAGACGGACTGACGTTTTTGCTCGTCTGAAAGGTATATGAAGTTGGCATAGTAATGGCGCCCGAACGCTTCGCTGAGCAGATGAGGGAGCTTCGAGAAGAGTCGGCCTTTTCCGATCCAAGGACAGAACGATGGCAAGTATTCGGTCAAGCCAGCCACTGAAGCGGAGAGCCTGGCTAGGGCATCAGCACCGGCTTGATGCCGTCCACGAAATGAAACGGCCGCGCTTACAATCGAGTCCTCTTCGTACGTGCGAAATTTTCCATAATTACCAAAAAGCTCATCACCTCCCGTACCAGTCAGCGCAACTTTGACATCTTTACTCATTTCCCGAAAGACATACCATGACGGTAGGCCGCCGCCATAAGGCTCATCAAGATGCCAGACCATAGTAAGCAGATCCTGCAGGAGTTCCCGTGGCTCTAAGAAGTGCTCGTGGTGTTCCGTCCCCCAACGCCGGGCAACCTGTCTAGCCAGGTCCGTTTCATTCCAGGACTGCTCTTGGTCTCCAAGAAAACCCAATGAGTACGTTCTGATCTTTTTGTATCCCAGTTCCGCCAACAAGCCAACAATAGCGGAAGAATCAAGTCCGCCGGAGAGGGAACAGGCGATATCCACATCGCTCAATGCCCAACGCTTCACCGCAGAGCGCAGTTCGGCCCTTAACAGTTCAGCCCATTCGTCCTCGGACCGGTTTTGAATTGTGGGAAAGGTTAAACGCCAGTACCGTTCAACCCGCAGGAGACTATGTTCGAGGTCATACACAAAACGATGGCCAGGTGGGAGGCGAAACACCCCCTGCATGATGGAAGATTGATCAGGCACATATAGCAACGTCATGTAGTGGAAGAGACTTTGAGTATCAATGTTGCGCGGGATGAACGGAAGCTGGAGCAGCGCCTTCAGCTCAGATGCGCAGGCCAAGCGTCCTCCCTGCTGCCAATAGTAGAGGGGCTTGATCCCCATGCGGTCACGAGCCCCGAAGAGCAGGTTCTTGCGCTGATCATGAATCACGAAGGCGAACATGCCGTTGAGATCGTTCAGAAAGGCAGTCCCTTTCTCCTGATACAGCTGCAACAGCACCTCTGTGTCAGAATTCTTCGTGCGAAAACGATGGCCTTGCCCTTCCAGCTGTGAACGGAGCTCGGGAGCGTTGAAAATCTCGCCGTTGAAGACAATCCATATCTGTCCACTCGCGTCGCTCATTGGCTGGTGGCCGCCCTCAAGGTCAAGAATGCTCAACCGGCGCATAGCCAGCGACACTGACTGATCCGGGCTCCGGTAGACCCCTTGGTCATCGGGACCACGATGGACGATGGCGCCGTTCATTCGGCTGATCCATTCGACCTCCTGACGACCGGCTAGCGCGACAATGCCACACATCTTCTACCTCTTATTCAACCCAACAGCCCGCCTAGCGCATACAGATCTTTTCGGACCTATGCACGAGCTCGCTGGTCCTTCCGTACCCTCATGGCACTGCGTCCAAAGACAGCGCTCAGGCGTCACGCCATTCCATGAGATGACGTTCAAACTCTTCTCCGTCCCAGTCGCGCACCAGATAGCGGGGTAACTGGCACGGATCCGTGCCTTGTCGCACAAGGCCTTCGAAGTTCGAGCATGCATGGTCATACCCGGCTTCTCGTACGATCTCGACGGTCTCTGCGGTATAGTCTGATCGTGTCCCATACGGATACGCGAAACTGGTTACCGGATGCCCGACAATTTCTTCCAGACGAATCTTGCTCCGTCGTATCTCATCACGCTGCCCTGCAACCGAGAGTGCTGAGAGAGAAGGATGTTCGACGGTGTGAGAGCCGACTTCTACAAGCCCGTCCTGAGCCAGAAGGCGAACTTCATCCGGCGTCAGTGCACGATGGGTTGGGCGACAGACTGGCTTCGTGCCAGCCCACTTATTCAGGGAACCGAGCACAATATGTTGATCGCGATGCGGCAAAGTATACAAAAGCTGGCAAAGAGCACGATAAACTTGGTGACGAGGAGTGGGATTCTCTGTTTTCAGAACATGCCAAGCGCGATTTTGCTTGAATTCGTCTTCACTATAATGAGCTCTCTCCCCTAGATCCCACCGATAAGTCTGTCCACTGATGGTGAGGCAAAGCTGTTGGGGTAAGATGCCGGGCTGCAAAAACAACTGTTCAAGTTGGTCCGCCCAAAATTCTCGACGAGCGTCCACAAAGCCGGAGATTACATAAACTGTTGCCGGAACTTCGTAGCGCTCAAGCGAGGGCTTGCCATTCAGAAGATTATCCGCGTACCCATCATCGAAAGTCACCGCCACTGCTCTACGTGGGAGCGTGTTATCTCGTAATGCGCGAACCATTTCCCCTAGTGCCATCGGGCAGGCATTGTTTCGCAAGATCTCAACATGTTCTTTAAAGTGCTCGGGAGTCACACATAAGAGCTGGGGATCCGACGGCAAGTCAGCCACTCGATGGTACAACAGGATCAAGGGTGCGGGTCTGAATCTGTCCCTGAGCCGACGAGCAGCCTGTCGTAACGTCGCGATACCCAGCTTCGTCATTGTGCTACCGCCGGTTTCACTGCGCGCAGCGTGATCACGACTTCATAGTCCTGGTCACGGTGGTCAAGTTTCTCTTGGCTAAGCTCTTCTGCCGCAAGTCCATGCAGAAACGCGATTGCCGAATATACATTCCCATGAGCCTCGACAAAGACATTTTCCGCTGGAAAGACTTCCTCAAGGAGCAATCGCGCGGACAGCGTCGTAAACCGCCAATAATCGCCCCAACGCTCCATATCATAGCGGCTAATCTGGCTAATCCCCGATACGGTCGCAAGCAAAACCCCACCAGGTTTCAGCGCGGCAAAGACCGTGGCAATAGCGGCCCGCACGTCGTAGATGAACGGAAAGGTCTGAGTAAGAATCATGCAGTCGAACGCTTCTCGGGGTATCCCCTGTCCCGTCACCAAATCACCGACCAGCGTTGCTTCAAGATTGCCTGGCACGGCATGGAGCACATCAGAGTGGGTTACCCTGTTTCCGCCAAACTGACGCGTGTACCGAGACTCTGCAATTTCCAACACATGTGCCCGAATATCTCCGCTGTGTTTTCGCAGGAAGGTATCGATATAGTAGCGATCGATCGACTGACCACGCTCTAGGCCAAAAATAGGGCTGATCGGTGTGAGGCGGCGCAACGTCCCGAATCGGACCCACCCTAGTGGTGGCCGCATGGCATAGCGATGCTGCTCTTTACGAATCCAACGCTTCACTGAAGACGGCACCAATGCTCTCGCGGCTGAGAGGCAGCGACCAGCGAAAGAATCGGGGATGGGAACCTCTTGATCGTGCACCGTGTCGCTAGTTCCCTTTGGTGCATCCAGACGAGTTGTCTCACTCATGCATAACCTGTATTCTTCATTACATTAGTCAGATAACAGCGGAAAATAGAGTTCTCAACTCCTCTTCAGATAAACGTCAACCTGCGACAGAGCCATGATTGAGACCTTCCTTCCCTAGGCAGAACCAGCAATATGGGCCCGGCTGAAACGCATTTGATTAAACAAGCGGCGGGGCTTTCGGAAAGGCTCGGTCCGCACTGCTCTTAAAGGTACTTGGATACTATCGCAGTTAAGTCTCGCATTCGCTCAAGATAAGTATGTGACTGCAAAGTCCTACGCTGTCCGGAAGCGGCAATGGCTTCCCGCTCATCATCGTGTTCTAGGTAATATTGTATCAACTCCACGCATTCATCTGATGTTCGATATGCAACGACCTCTTTGCCGAGTTCGAACATCTCATGGAGATTGTCTTTCCAGTCGGTTATGAGAAGCGCGCCGCTACCGGTAGCTTCGAAGAGGCGCAAGTTATTCGCGTAGGACTGAGCAATATCGATGTGATAGTTCACGACAATCTGTGATGCGGCGAGGACCCTGAACATGCCGATGCCCCACGCGGGCCCCAGGTAACGAGATCGAATCGGCGAATCATGCGGAAGGCGTTCAATTCCATTTCCCCATATATTTATGGGAAGATTTGAGCACAGATGCTCCAGCAATTGATCTCTCTTCGAATGCGAGCTGGTGAAACTCCCGACAAAGGAAACCAGGATGTTTTTCCTCTGTGTACTCAGAGCACGCAATACCGTCGGTTCAAACGCGAGACGGTTGAACTCGCTACGGACGCCGATGCGGCGAAAATATTCAACAAAGTTCGGCAAGGACGAAATAACCAGATCGTAGACGCCCCAGTTCTCGCCCTCCGGGAGAGGAGCTGCGATCTGCCCGACCAATAGCCGCGTATGAGGCTTCATCCCTTGCAGAAAGGAACTGCTTATGCCGTCCATGGCCAGGTTTAGTATGACGTCTGGTTTATAATGCCTTATCTGGGCTGCCAGGATGTCATGAAACCACCGACGCACTTGGGTACGTGAAACCCAGGGTGCGATTCCACGTCTCAATCGGAACTCCCATCGCCAATCCGAGCCCACTTTCAACCCATGCTCCCGCGCCCATTGTTTCTGCATAATCTCATCATTCACATGAAGGTCATACGCTTCGTGGCCGAGTGCCCGGAGGTTGCTGGCACAAAAGCCTGTCACTCCAAAGTGAGCCTCCGTATGAACTCGCAGTTGCTCATCAAATGGCTTTTTATCTAACGCTGGATGTTCAGCGTAAAGCCGATCAAGATATGCGGGATAATCAGTATCCAAAAGAAGAAAACGCATACGTCACCACAGCCGTCCTCGGGCCTACAGTATTATCGATAGGGGTTGTTACACAAGAGTCTCTAGAGCGTGGGATTAGGGAATATGCAGTGACCCGACGTTAATAGTTGCCTCATCAGCGGCCAGACGCCCGTTGCTAGAATCACCATGCAATCATCTGGGCCTTTGAATTGCTAGCAGCGTGAGCTAACCGTCCACTTGTTTTTGACCAGGAAACCCTCAGCATGAGTCTTTAATTGACCCGTGCCAAAAAAGTCACCAGGCACGACATTGAGCGAGCCAACTTGTGTCACCCAATCAGCAATCACTCCTCCCACAGTTGAGTACAGATTGAACACGTACCGACCTGGCGCGAGTGGCAACTCAGGGATATGGCAGATCATCCGTCCCTTCGGAGGGAGAACATCGAGCGGAAGGCCGCTGGCCTCGCTCGAGCAGGTAAACATGAATTGGCCTAAGCTTGTATGAAACGTAATGTGCACATCGAGTCGCGAAATTGGTTTGTCGTCGCGTGACCGATACGACACAGCGATGGAGATGTCTTGACCGCAGAGGGCATTGTCAATCGGTCGGCCCTTCGCGTCGCCAATTGTGACCTCCTCGAACCGGATCTCTCCAGTTCCTTGACGATCCTTCCGCTGTCCTAATTGGATTACTTCGCCAGACGCCGCTTTGGCCAGGTATTCCTCTATCACAGTGCGTGGCGCCCCCTGCGCGACCAGTTGGCCGCCCTTCAACAGGTAGCACTTGGAGCACAAGCCCTGCATGGCAGCCATATTGTGGCTGACAAATAACACCGTTCGCCCGACCTTCGCCACATCTCCCATCTTGCCCAAGCACTTCTGTTGAAAGGCTGCATCGCCGACCGCAAGTACCTCGTCCACCACCAGAATGTCAGGCTCGAGATGCGCAGCCACCGAGAAGCCGAGGCGCACATACATCCCGCTTGAGTAATGCTTCACAGGCTCGTCGATGAACGCCTCTACTCCTGAGAACTCGACGATCTCGTCGAACCTCCGATCAATTTCTGACTTCCTCATCCCTAAGATGGCGCCGCTGAGATAGACGTTGTCTCGCCCGCTCAAGTCCCCCACAAAGCCGGTGCCGACCTCGAGCAGAGAACTTATTCGGCCATAGACCTCTGCCCTGCCCTCCGTCGGCTCCGTGATGCGGGAGAGGATCTTGAGCAGTGTACTCTTGCCGGCCCCGTTACCTCCGATGAGACCTATAACCTCCCCCTGCTTAATCTCGAAGGAGAAATCTTTTAATGCCCAGAAGCTCCTCCGGCCCGCTTTTGATCGCTCATCCCCCCCCCACAACGATCTTAGGCCATGTAGAAGCTTGTCGCCCAACCGATCATGCCGGTTATTAGCAGATTGAATATGATACTGCTT
>JAGXAR010000032.1 GCA_018971525.1 Nitrospirota bacterium | reverse complement strand
GGTTCTGGGTCAAGGATCAGAAAGGGAGTCGTGGGTTGGAATATCGGCAGTTTCTCAAAACCGTTCCTGCCAATGGGGCTCCGGGCACTAGTTCGCCGTAGCGCGCAGCTGCGCCGTCATCATCCAAATCGTCGTCATTGAGCTTGTTGCTGAATTTATCAAGGAGACCGGTCTTATGAAGGTTCAGACGCGGGAAATAGGATTGTGGATGTCTGAAGGACGAAGCATGATCCACCGTTGGTCGCTGTGCCTAACGGTATTGGCGACAGGTGCTATAGGGCTCTCTTTCCCATGGTTTGCTCAAGCCGCTGAGTCTGGAAAGCTCGTGGAAAAAGACGGTGGCTATGTATTTGTCGAGAGTATGGATCCGGCCACGCGACTGCTGTTGGAGCGTGCAGTCAAGCAGGGCACGATCAGCCAGGAAGAATATCTTCGAGTCATTCAGGAGTCAGAAAGACGAACCCAATTGCTTCAGCCAAGTTTCCGGGCCTGGTATGACCGCGGTTTCAATCTTTCCATGAACGACAACGCCTTTCTGTTGAAGATTCGTGGCTTCATCCAAATGCGATATACACAGCGATTCCGCAATGACGCCTGGCGGAACCCAGGCGAGGCGAAGAATTTTCCTGAACTGCTGGGTGTGTTCGGCGATTATCGTGCGCAACGATCTGAAAATGATTCGAGCCAATTCAACATCAGACGAGCCCGCCTCATGTTCATGGGGCATCTCTTCACGCCGGATCTGAAATACTTCATTCAACTGGCCGGTGAGACCGCGGAGAACGCACAGAATCCCGGATCGGTCCAGCTGTTGGACGCCACGGTGATCAGTACTCACGCGCCTTGGTTCAATCTACAGGCGGGACAGTACAAGGTGTACTTTAACCGCGCCCAGATCAATAACGCCACCTCCATGCAATTTGCCGAACGGGCGCTGGTCATGGATGCCTTTACCGCCAGCGGATTGAATCGACGTGATATCGGGATCACAATTATGAACGATGAAGAAATTTATCCCGTCAATTATTATTTTGGCGTGTTTAACGGACTAGGTCCTGGATTCAATCGATTTGGTTCCTTTTCAAGTGAGCAGCCAACTGCAAACTGTGCTGGTGGTCAGGCCGGTGGAACTCCTCCGGGCTGTGACACGGCGCAGCGCAATCTCAATGCCAATTTGCGCTCAGACGTCAGTCAACTCATGTATGCGGCTCGGCTCAACTGGAACATTCTTGGACGGCCGGGATATGCCGAAGGGGACATGGCCTATTCGGAAACGCCCCAACTGGCGGTTGGCGGCGCGTATGCCTACAATCCTTCAATTAATACAGCTACGGATAACGGGTTTGTTGGTACCGACTTAGCGAACCTTAATGTCAGGCGTCAGCTCGCAACCTTTGGAAATGGTCGTCAATTGGGGTGGGGGACACTCGACTATTCCACCTACGCATTCGATTTCGTTTACAAGTATCGTGGCTTTTCGCTACAGGGGGAATGGTATTGGAAAAACATCAACAGACATCAGAAAGGCGCACCGTTCCTCGGCCCAGTGGCCGGTACCAACGGTGGGGTCGCACCTGGTCTCTTAGGCAATGCGACTGGTTGGTACGTCCAGTCAGGCTATTACTTGATCCCGAGAAAACTTCAACTCGCCGGACGCTATGCCTGGTGGGACCCGGATACAAATGCTGCCGGCGATCTAATCAAACAAGTGGACGGTGCCGTGACCTATTATTTCAGTGGAACGTACGACCATCAAATTACGATCCAATACTCCAATGTATTCATAGGAACCGGCGGGTATGCGCTCGGCAGAAGCGCTCCTCTGCCCACCTCACCGGTGGCCCTAAACCCTTTTGGAAATGTCCCGTTAGACGCGGTGCAAAAAAACTTGATCGAGAACGCGATTCGCATTCAGTACTCCATCTTCTTCTGAGCAATGAGGAAGCGCGATGATAGGAAGCAAGATCCATTGGATACAGACGTTTAGGGAGAACGTGAGAGTGGGCCTCATGATTGATCGAGGCAGCGTCTGTGCAGATAATACGATCACGAATTGGGTCGTAGGCGTCGTCCAATCTCAGCACGTGGGGCTTGTCAGATCCGGCGTCCGGATCAAAATCGGAGAACGGACGAACCTGCGTGTGAGGTGGCCGATTGGAAATGAGCGATTCTTTGTCGTTGGGCAACATGTGGTCGCTACGATTCCTGCTGAGGCCGTCCGGTTAGAAGCCGGGATATTTCGTCGGAGCACACAACGGTGGAATCGCTGGATCGGACGCATTGTCCTGGTGGAGCCCGGCGACGCTGGGTCTGTCTTTACCGTTAAGATTCACGGCGAGGACTGGACGCTCAAGGCCTATGGTCCTGTGGCGGGGGCTCGGGTGCCGAGCAAACCGTGGGATGCGGTCAATGTGGTTGTGGATCCCCAGAGAGTTGATCTTTCGATTGTGGATGGGAAATCCCGGGATCAAAGCGTCGGTTCCGTGTTGGGTCTATAGCGCATACGATTTGGAAAACCGGCACTACGCGAGAGGAGGAATTGTGCATATGACAGGACTGAAGCATCAGATGCGGTCGTTCTATTACTCCGGCTGGCTTGCACTGTTCGCGCTCGTCGTAGTTGTGCTCATGTCTCCGACCGGCTCGGCTGCGGCTGATGCCATCACGATTGCTGCGGCGTCCGATTTGAATTTTGCCTTCAAAGAACTCGTGGCTGAATATGAAAAGACGACCGGACATCACGTGAAGCTGACGCTCGGATCCTCGGGCAATTTCTTCTCGCAAATACAAAACGGCGCCCCGTTCGATCTCTATTTTTCGGCGGATATCGGTTATCCCAGGAAGTTAGTAGAAGCGGGCTTGACGGTGCCGGGATCGCTCTATCCCTATGCCGTCGGGCGGATTGTCTTGTGGGCCGGCAAGGGGTCGGACCTCGATCTCTCCAAGGGGCTGGAGGTCTTGCGTGAGCCGAGGATCAAGAAGATCGCCATCGCCAATCCCAAACATGCTCCCTATGGCAGGGCGGCAGTGGCTGCGATGGAATATTTCAAGGTCTATGATCAGGTCAAAGACAGGCTCATTCTGGGAGAAAATATCTCGCAAGCGGCGCAATTCATTGAATCCGGCGCCTGTGACGTTGGTATTGTCGCATTGTCTTTGGCTCTTGCCCCTGCGATGAAGGCCGCCGGACGGTATTGGGAGATTCCAGCGACTGCACACTCGCCTCTGGAACAGGGCGCCGTGATCTTGAAACAGTCCAAAAATCCAGAAGCAGCGAGACAGTTTCTTGAATTCATCAAAGGCCCACAGGGACTGGAGATTATGAGACGCTATGGATTCACGTTACCCGGATAAGCCATGGACGAAGGTGCTCGGGCTGGGCATGCTCGTTACCAGCATTGGCTGTTCCCAAGCGGTGTTACTCACACATGAAACGGAGACTGGCGGCATTGTGACCTACCTGTTCAAGGAAGATAGGGGAGGTTCAATGGGATCACCGCATCGCAGGGACGCATTGAAGCTCATTGAGAACAAATGTCCCTCCGGTTACACCGTTCTCAAAGATGGGGAAGTGCAGGGATACAGCAGTATGTCCAGCATGGAAGGAGCGAAGGGGGAAGTCAGTGGACGTCGCTGGGGGATTCAGTTCCGTTGCAAGTAACGGAGGGAAGCATGCAGAGACTTGCTTATCTCATGAGTGCGAGGGCGTTCCTGATTGCGGTAACGGCTGCGTCGGCTGAAGAAGTGGCACAGATCCAGCCTCATCATGCTGACTCGGCTTCTCATGAAGGATCGTGCAAAGCGGCGATTCAGGGCCCAGCTTCTCTTGAGGGATTAGAAAGCGTGCAGGTTGAAACCTCCGATATCACACGTCACGAGCAATTCTTTGATACTGTCTTGAAGTCGTCTGTCGTCCAACACATCGATCATCCCCAAGTGGACAGCATTCGTGGCTATTGCTACCGAGGCGTCTTGATCGTAGTTCGGCAGGATTTGCGAACACCGCGTCCGACCGGCTGGGTGCAAATCAATTTCACGGTTTCGGACGTTGCCGCAGTACAAGCAGAGGTGGAGGGCTCATACCGAGCCTCCACACTTTCTCAACTGGCCGAGGAAGAGCGTGCCAAGATCGTTCGCTTCCGATTGAAGCCCGAGGTGACCCGAGGACATCGTAAGGCGACTCGATTTGAGGTGACTGGTCCGGAAGGATTCATGATTGGGTTCGATCAGTACAAGTAATGCATCAAGGGGTATATTTTTTCCCCGAACAAAGGAGGCTGTGATGAAGCTTAGCGCGCGGAACCAGTTCCAAGGCATGGTCACCAAAATCACTGAGGGGCAAGCGATGGCCGAGGTGACGGTGAAAGTCGGCACACTCGAATTCGTGGCGGCGATTACCGAAGGGTCGGTCAAAAGCATGGGCTTAAAGGTCAACGACTCGGTCATCGTGGCGGTCAAGGCCACGGAAGTCATGATCGGCAAATAGCGTTCGTTGACTTTCCAGGTCGCGGCTTCCTACCATTGCGCCGGTTTCGGTAGGGGAGACCGTGACGAAGGCGGAATTGTGAATTGGACCGCGATCTGGGTCACCTTCAAATTGGCTAGTCTGACGGCTGCTGTCTTGCTGGTCGTCGGACTGCCTATCGCCTACTGGCTCACCTTTTCAAAATGGCGCTGGAAGTTCATTGTCGAGTCGGTGGTGGCGCTCCCGCTCGTTCTGCCTCCGACGGTGCTGGGTTTTTATATTCTGGTCGCGATCGGGCCTTACAGCCCGGTCGGTCGATTCTACAGCGACGTGGCCGGGCAGCCGCTCCCCTTTACCTTCGAAGGTCTGCTCCTCGCGTCGATCCTCTACAGCCTGCCGTTTGCCGTGCAACCGTTCGCCGCAGCCTTTGAGCAAGTCGATCGGCGCTTGATCGAAACCTCCTGGACGTTGGGGGTGTCCAGAATGACAACCTTCTTCAAGCTCATCGTCCCGCTGTCCATGGCAGGCCTCGTGACCGGGGCGGTGCTGAGTTTTGCCCACACATTGGGGGAGTTCGGTGTCGTGCTGATGGTGGGAGGCAATATCGAAGGGGAGACGAGGACTGTCTCGATTGATATTTACGATGAGGTGCAAGCGCTCAATTATGCCGGGGCTGCCAAGACGGCGCTGTTGTTGCTTGCGGTCTCCTATGGCGTGCTGTTGTTGGTCTATGCGATGAATCGAAAGGTATGGGCGGTATGGCCGCAGAAATGATCATCGATATGACCAAGACATTTCCCGACCGAGCGCCTATTCAAGCCTGTCTCCGCTATACGGTCGAGGCCTCGACCGTATTGATCCTGTTCGGTCCATCGGGGTCCGGTAAAACTACGATTCTCCGATCCGTTGCGGGACTCGAATGGCCGGAAGACGGGAGAATCCAGTTCCTGTCGAGAATTTGGCTCGATACGAGGTCGGGGATCAGAGTCTCTCCGCAAGATCGGCACATCGGGTACATGCCGCAAGACTACGCCCTCTTCCCCACGTATTCCGTTGCCGGGAATATCGGCTATGGACTGGGGGCACTGACGTCCCATGACAGGAACAAGAGAATTGCTGAGGTGGTGGAACTGTTCAAGTTACAGGGGCTTGAAGCGGCGAAACCGCGAGAATTGTCCGGCGGCCAACAGCAGCGGGTGGCGCTTGCCAGGGCGGTCGCGCCGCGGCCGCAACTGCTCTTGCTCGACGAACCCTTGTCGGCGTTGGATGCGCCGACGCGTCTACACCTGAGGGGGGAACTCAGAATTCTGCTGAAACAACTGGCGGTGCCGTCGATTATTGTGACCCACGATTGGACGGAGGCCCTCACGCTGGGAGATGTGATGGCGGTCGTGGGTGAGGGACAGATCCATCAAGTCGGGAAGCCGCACGAGGTGTTCAGTCGACCGGCCGATGCGGACGTCGCGCGCATTGTCGGTGTGGAGACGGTCGTACAAGGCCAGGTAATCGAGAACGCGAACGGGTTGGCCACGGTGGCTGTCAACGGAACGAGACTGAAAGGTCTGAGCAGTAACGCGATCGGCGCAGCCGTCTATGTCTGTATCCGTGCTGAAGATGTGGTGGTGGAACAGGCGGGGAGCGGCATGACCAGTGCCCGGAATCATCTCATGGGGCGGGTGAGTGACATTGCTCCGCAAGGCGTGATGGTCCAGGTGACAATCGACTGCGGGTTTCCACTCGCCGCGACGATCACGCGCGGAGCGGTGGAAGATTTGCGTCTGGTGCCTGGCGCCTCCGTTATCGCTGCGATCAAAGCCGGAGCTGTGCATCTCGTGCCGCGATCGGTTGGCTGAGCAGGACGAGCAGGATGCTGAAAAAGGGGGCGGGGCAGCTGGCACGATTCTCGTGCTCGACAACGCGGATGTTCTTACCCACCTATCCCCGGTGCACCAAGACGCACCCATTGCCTCGCAGAAGGACCTTGTTGGACGCGCGCAATCGGGATCATTCCAGCCGCCCCTTATTAAGTGACAGTTCGCTGCGGCCTTGCTTGGGGCAAGGCACGTCTCGGTGCGCCAGGGTTGGGCGGGTGAGAAGTCTGAACGTTTCGAGCCTCCTGCCGGCCAATCTCCCCTTGCCTCAGATGCGCGGAGCATTGAATTTTCATCGCGCCACAATAGTTTTTCCGCAGCTTGCGAGAACGGCTCGGTGATGCCGGTGGGGAACATTTCTTTCCGGATCATGGTGTGTTTTCCTCGGTGGGTACGTTTTTCTGTCGTCTCAGCACGATGGATCTGATGTCTTCTCTCGTTCAGTCCTTCACACTTCAGTAACATCTAGGTTTCACCTCTCTCCTTTTCAGGCTTTCGGGATGATCGCCACGACTATCCATTGGGAGATGTCCCATGACCGGGGTCAGATGCGCAGTCATTGATTTCCATCCCCGACTGTGTCCCCCATCGTCTCATCCGTATCGGGCTTGCGGCCTTCCACCTTCTATAGGGGCCCTTCAATCATTCTCGCAGGGCCGTAGAGAACAGTCGAGGAGGAAAAGTGAACGAGAAATATGCATACAAAGGTCAAGAAAAATATTCAAAAAACCCTCTCCCCAGCTTCTGTGGATAAGTCTGTTAATAAGATCAGCTTGCAACAAAAATACAGCGCATTTATCCATCTCCAAGACGTCTTTGCCTAAAAATTAAGCATTGGTTGAAACGCGCCTCATACCACTAGATATGGTGGCACTTCCTGAAAAATAAGTCGGAAACAACAAAACCTAGCTAAAAACAGGTATTTCGTGCATCACAATTATGAACCTCTGCAGTGGGAGCGCGGTTCGTGGGCAAGTTATGCACAGATCCCTCTTCTATAGTGGGTTTTCTCTCTCATTATTAGGAGTCCGGTGAAGGAGCTTGACAATGTGTCGTAGTGTGTGTAACCGTTGGCTACACCATGAAGCCCATCGACCTGAAACGAATACGAGAGCAGCTTGGACTGACACAGCAGCAACTTGCCGATGCGTTGCAGACGACACGCGTGTCAGTCGCGCGCTACGAGGCTGGCATGCGCCGTATTCCAGGAATGGTCCAAGTCGCACTGGCCCGGTTGGGGCGATCATCTGAAATTCCCATGGCGGGGATGGTGGCGGCTGGCTCACCGATTGAGCCGGTCCCCCAGTCCGAACTCATCGATGTACCGCCTAGCATGTTACGTGGTGGAGATACGTTTGCACTCCGCGTTAAAGGGGAATCCATGAAAGATGATGGCATTCTCCCTGGCGACCTTGTGGTGGTGAGAAAACAGGAGACCGCCCAGAACGGGCAAACCGTCGTGGCCTTGGTGAATCACGAGGCGACGATCAAGACCTACTTCAAGAAGGACTCACACATTGAGCTGCATCCTGCGAACGCGGTGATGCAGCCGATTGTTGTGACACCTTCCGATGCCTTTCATATCGAAGGCATTCTCATCGGCGTGATTCGGCACTGTACGTTGTAATTAAAGAAGGGAGGACATGATGCTCACAGTAGGAAGATCCACTGGGACAGACCGGCTCGTTGACTTGGAACGAACAGTGGATTCCTTGAATGGACAGTTGCGCGAGATGCAATGGGAGTTGTATCGGGCTAAGGCGGAGCCGCTTCGAGTTCGGTTGTGGCGAAATCTGGTGAGTTTCAAAGGCGGGCAGGAGTTCATGTCAGCTGTCTGCAATCGGCGCGCTCGTCCGAACACAAAAATGGTGTCCCATGCTGACCCAAGAGCGTAGGACGGACAGTCCGCTTGTCGGCGCCTGTTCTGACTGTGGGGCGGTGGTACAGCGACGAATTGCCTGCGTCGACGGGATGACCGATTCAACCGTCGAGCTTTGTGAGCGCTGTTGGAATGCCTCTCAGCAGCGGCAGGTCTTCCAGGCGGGTGCTGCGGGTAGAGAGTGCTGGAGGAGTTCTTTCGCCGGTTTCAATAACGATACGGCGATGAACAGGGGACAGTACACACGATGTGAGCAGGGGAAAACAAGTGAGTTGAGCACTCTTTCCGGCTGCGTCAGTACGATAAAATTATCAAGAGCGGCCGGGGCAATCGAAGTGCGGTGTCGTGGCGGTGAACTACAATAAACATTATTTTGGCCCCCAAATCCCTGTCTCGCTACGGGTCGACCGTGGACCAGTTTAACAGTCGCGGATTGCGTAAAATAACATCTTGGGTTCCCGCGGACGCCACCGAACGCAGTCACTCTCAAGTATATGGCTAAAATGCGGGATTATGGTCGCTTGGTATGAGGGAAAAAGTTTGGGGGAGGGCAAGCGAGCCAACCGTCATTGGTTCCCCTCCTCTGCGTTGAAATTCAAGGGGTTGCTCTGGAAGCCTAGACGTGCGATCTGCGTTTTAGGAATGCCGCGTCGTGAAACGGAAGCAGCCAGGAGCGCGGCTGGCACAGAGCGTTAGTAAGGCTCCATCATCGCGTCGGCGTAAGAATACCTTCCCCTGACGCCCCTCTTCATTCGGTCAACGCAGCGCTAGCCTACCTTGATTTCGATGGCTTTCGGCTTCGCCTTCTGGGATTTTGGGAGATGTACTTGAAGCATCCCGTCTTTGAAGTCGGCAGACACCTTTCTCCCATCCGCATCTTCAGGAAGTGCGAAGCTGCGCACGAAGCTTCCGTAGTCGCGTTCGACCCGATGATAGTTTTTCCCCTTTTCTTCCTTCTCAAATGTCCGTTCTCAGGAATTCTCCAGGACATCGTTGCCCACCGTAAGTCGTACATCCTCATTCTTCATGTCCGGCAACCCGGCCTTGATGAGGTATGAGTTCGGTTGTCAATCGCGGACGCCATGAGTTACAGCCTCATGCCAACTGGTGCCCCGGGTACTGCCGGCGAAGTAAGGGACCAGCGAACGGAGCGATCTACCTGTGATCGCTCCCTCCCCTCGACCCAACTCTGGAATTTTTGAGTTGCAGCTCGTTCAGTTTGTTGAGCTTCACCGTCATATTCAGATGCAAGGATCAATCAACGTCGTGCGCAGCGAATTCTCCGGCACGTCGTGCTCTTCGAACACTTCTTCGGGAGGCAGTTGATCGTTCCTGCTTGGGACACATGGGTCCGCGATCTCCTAAAGATAGAGCGTTTCCGCTCAAGGCGCGCGGTGCGAGTACGAGCAGAGCCTTTGACGTTGAGCTGTGAACCGCATGGGCTCTCGACGGTGGTGTCCCTGATTCCCCAGTTTTGACCGTTTCCTACCCTAATGCGACGGTCATTTGTACCGCCTACAAGCGGACTAAGATTTGCATTGTCTTTAGCTCCTCATCACGAGAGTGTCAAGCGACCATAATGAAGGTGAAGGTCGAAGGCTGGTGTCCTGAGCCAAGGAGTGTGAATGCCATCACACATGGCCATTGCTGAGAGGATTATACACAGGGTCCGAGCTAATCCTGAGTGTAGCTTGGAGGAGTTGATGCACCGCTTGCAGGACCTCAGTTGGTCCGAGGTGTTTCTCGAAGTCGATCGCTTGAGTCGGTTTGGCCAGGTGCGGCTGACTCAGGGTGGCGTGAGGTTTACAACAGCACGCTGCGCTCTGTAACCAGAGCATTGAATCACTACGAAAATTCGCAAGCTCCCTGGGTGATCCTGCCCTTGTCGCATGGTAATCGAGGGGGTATTCGGTGGAGGGTCTGGCCAGTAGTTGTGCCCTACTGGACGGTCAGTCTTCTTTTCTCCTCCTGGGAGGGGACACCTCCACCCTCTTCGCCTATTCATACCGCAGGTAGCCTGACGGCGATGCCTCAAGCGGGAAGTGTCACGTGCGCGTAGCGATGTAATGATGTTGAGTAGATGTTAAATGTTCCGCAGGGTCCTGATGTCGGTTCTCGGGACGGAGAGATTCTAGATCCATTTTTTATTGTTGCCCCGAGGCAACCGCCCGGTCATGCCTGGTGGGGTGAGGTGGTCGTCATTCCACCTGCGGTGGCATAACAGAGGGGCGAGAAAGCATGAAGGATATCGAAGGGGGCTATAGGGCGTTGCTGGCGGTGACCAATGTTCTCAATTCGCAGCGTGATACGGACAGCCTCTGGCGCGCGATCACTGAGCAGATCAAGCAAGTGGTCCCCTGGGAGCGGGCCGGCATCACGCTCTACGTTCCAGAGTCTGACTCCTTCCGGTTTTACGCGGTCGAAACGAGTCTGTCCACGCGCGTGCTCCAGCGGGATGCGGTCATCCCCAGAGCAGGCAGCGCGGTGGGCTGGGTGTACGAGCATCGGCGCATCCACGTGCGGCCGGATCTGAAGCGCGAGCGATTGTTCCTGGAAGATGATTTCTATCTGCAGGAGGGGTTGGGGCGGATGATCAATTTGCCCTTGCTGGTCGGTGAGCAATGCTTGGGCACGCTGAACATCGGGAGTGTGCAGGCGGGTGATCCGGATGCGGAAGCCCTGGAGTTCCTTGAACAAGTGGCTGTGCAGATTGCGTTCGCGATCGACCATGTGCAGGCCTATGAGCAGATCAATCGGTTGCGTGAGGAACTGGCTCGGGAAAATGAGTATCTGGTTGAAGAAATCAAACTCACCCATAATTTCGGCGCCATGGTGGGGAAGAGTCCTGAGCTTCAGCGGGTCCTGACACTCGCGCAGGCTGTCGGGCCGACCTCGACCGCCGCCCTGATTACCGGCGAGACCGGAACCGGCAAGGAACTGCTGGCGAGGGCGATTCACGAACTGAGCCCGCGTCGCCAGAAATCCTTTATCCGAGTCAATTGTGCGGCGTTGCCGATGGGGCTCGTCGAAAGCGAATTGTTTGGTCACGAGCGTGGCGCGTTCACCGGGGCGGACCAGCGTCGACTCGGGCGCTTTGAACTGGCGAACGGCGGGACGCTGTTTCTGGACGAGATCGGTGAGATGCCGCTGGAGGCCCAGGCCAAGCTCTTACGGGTACTGGAGGATGGAGAAGTCGATCGGGTGGGAAGCACCCAGTCGATTCCGGTGGACGTGCGCATCATTGCGGCCACCAATGCCGATCTGGTGGCGGCCATCAGCAGCGGTCGGTTCCGGCCCGACTTGTTTTATCGCCTGCACGTGTTCCCGATCGTGATCCCGCCTCTCCGGGACCGGCCGGAGGACATTCCGCTCCTGGCCGGTCATTTTCTGGAACATTTTCGGTTGAAATTGAAGCGGCCGCGACAGGATTTCTCCGCGCGATCGATGGATCGACTCGTCCGCTACACCTGGCCGGGCAATGTCCGCGAACTCCAGAACGTGATCGAGCGAGCGGTGATTCTGGCCCGCTCGTCCACGATTGAGATCGATGACCAGTTTCTAACGCTTCCGAGTGCGCCGACGGAAGCAGAGGCTACGGATAACCTCCAAGAGTTGGAGCGCCAGCATATCCTTCAGCTGCTCGATCGGACCCAGTGGCGGATCTATGGACGGAACGGCGCCGCCGCTCAGCTTGGGCTCAACCCGAGCACCCTGCGCAGCAGACTCAAAAAGCTTGGACTGCAACGTCCTGCACACCTCTCATCGACGTAAACCTTCTCCCCCGCGATCCCTCACAGTAAGCCGCGAGTACTCGCGGTTGTCCCCGTTGCTGACCGATGGTCTACGCATTCGCGAATTCATCCGAACAGCCCTGTGATTTCAACACGTTCTTCAGGAGGCGTTCGTCGAGATCGTGAGCGGCACTGTAGTTGCTGTGCCTCACGGTGCGGTCCTATGACGGTGAGCAAAGGATCAGAAGACACAGGGGCAAGGGAGTGAAGATCCTTATTCTTACTAGGGGGATCGCGTATGACGACCAGGGGTGAGAGGGGCATGCCGAGACAACGGCGTCGATGGATCGGATCCGCGTTGAGTATCATCAATGGATGCGCTGATCGAGAATGTCGGTAAGGTACGGGAAAAAGAGGCAAAGAACCAGAAGGCTCGCGACAAGGAAGGTCACGATCCCTGCGCTGTCGCGAACGGTTTGGAAAATCAGTGGATTCAGCCGCTGGTCATCCCTGGGAACCAGGGAAATCGTCTCAAGGTCGTGTCGCGGAACCAGTTGGAAGGCGGCGAGGATTCAGCCTAAACATTCACGGCTCTATCATGGTGATTGGTATGACCCGCCAGCCCGACACCACGACGAACCGCGATGCGATTGTGCCGAAGGGCAAGCAAGTCGAAGTGGAATGGTACGTTCATCCGAGCACGCAGGAGGGCGGCTGGCAGTTTCACAGCTGCAGTAATGATCGCGAGTTGACGGTGATGGGCTTATTCGGAACGTTCATGGTGGAGCCTAGGGGTAGGGAGTACCTCGACCCGCTGGGAAGCGGTGATCCCGCTCCGATTCGGTGCCTGTCCGATGGTCAGGATCAATCATGCAGGATTGATCCTGACTCAAAACCAGAAAGCCAGCCGAGAAATACGTTGATGGAATCAGTTGTGGACGGGTCTAGTTTGATGGGAGGTCATCAGTCTAACTCTAACTCGGGCTACCTCAATGTGAGGTTAGATGCTATTCATTCGGAGAGTGATTGTGAATACATTAAATATAATGACGTACTATGTAAATAGTACGTAATCGCACAGTGCGCTCACTATCATTTCGCTCATCAGGAAATCATTCGTCGTGATGGAGGGAAGTCTGTGGACAGTCTGCCAAAAGCATCGTGGATTTACAACCTTACGAGAGGGGATCTGCGAAGGCATGCAGATTGCTTGTTTCATCCTGAAGAGCGCCAGCGCCAGAACAACGCGTGATCATCTAATGGCATCGTCTAAAGGGAGGGACATCATGGATTATGTGAAGCCGCACGATGTTGTAAAGAGCATGTTGGCGGGTGGTGCATTGAAACTGAGTTTGCCGCCTCGCCAACTGATACTTCGCGGCATGTTGGCCGGCGCCTATCTGGGCATCGGGACGAGTATGGCTGTGACGGCGGCGGTTGAAACGGGGTATTGGATCATCGGGAGTCTCCTCTTTCCGTTCGGATTGGCTCTGGCCATTCTGCTCGGCGCAGAGATTATCACGGGAAGTTTCGCGCTTCTCCCTGTCGCGGTAGTCGATGGTCAGAAGAACGCCGGCCTCCGTCATGTGTTTGCAAACTTGGGCTGGGTGTTTCTAGGCAATCTCCTGGGCAGCGTATTGTATGCGGGGTTGTTCGCGATCGCCCTGACCACCGCAGGAGATGCCCAGATCAATGCGGTCGGCACCAAGCTCATGGCGATTGCCGAGGCGAAGACCAACTACTATGCGTCGCATGGCTCCGCCGGCCTCCTCGCGGTCTTCACTAAAGGGATGCTCTGTAATTGGATGGTCAGCCTGGCGGTCGTCGCGGCCTATATGTCGACGTCCTTCTCCGGGAAAATACTCGCCATCTGGGGCCCGACGGTGTTGTTCTTTTCCCAGGGATTCGAACACGCAGTTGTGAACATGTTTCTGATTCCCGTCGGCATGATGCTGGGAGGCGATATCAGCGTTTCCACCTGGTGGTTGTGGAATCAGATTCCGGTGACGCTGGGCAACCTGGTCGGCGGAATGTTCTTCACAGGCCTGGCGATCTATTTCGCACATGGCTCAGTGACCACAGCGCCTCAGAGTAGTGTGGCCGTGGCGCCTCAGCCGAGTCAGCGCGGCAACCATGAGCCTGCTCCTGTATCTGTCTAAGTCACGTGGAGGTCCCTGCCGATGAGGCAGGGGATGAGCGATGCGAGCGATGTTTCCCGAGCGGCTATGGGGTTGGCGCTTTATCCTCTTGAACATGGTGCTCGGCCTTGGGCACATGGTCGTGCTGTTCAACGCCGGGTCCTATGTGGCGTTGTTACCTCATGCCGCCAGCGACTTGGGAGGCGTCTTGCCTAGTTTTGGAGGATGGGCCCAGACTGATTTCATGATCGGGCTGGCGCTGGCCTTTCCCGTGGCACGATGGCTGTCACATCGGTATGGCGACTATCGGGTGTTGATCGGCGCCTTTGTCCTCTATGCTGGAGCGTCCTATCTCTGCGCCATCAGTCAGACCCTGTGGCTGTTTCTGCCGGCTCGCATCCTGCTCGGTCTAGCAGGCGGCGCGACGCTCCCGCTCGGGCAATCCCTGTGGTTGAACGAGTACCCCGATCGGCTGAAATCGGTGGGATTGGGGCTCTGGGCGCTGTTCACGCTCATGCCGTTTACGATCGGCTTGCCCGCAGGCGGCTGGCTCGCCGATGAACTGGGCTGGCGCTATCTGTTCTACCTCAATATCCCTTTCGCGCTGACCATCGCAGGCCTGACCGGCGCCTTGCTATACGGACGTGGGTTCGCGCGGCGCCACATCCGTTTCGATCTGGTCGGATTTCTCTTCCTGGTGCTGGTCCTCGGAGGGATCCAGACGCTGCTGAATATGGGCAATGATTTTGACTGGCTCGATTCGCCTTTCCTTCGCGGTGTCCTCATCGTCGTCGTCGTGTCATTGATTTGCTTAGTGGTGTGGGAGTGGGGCACGCGCCATCCCGCCGTGGACCTCCGGCTGTTTACCCACCGCAATTTTGCGATCGGGGTCATATGTCTGACCGTTGGGTTTCTCTCGATTCAGGGCTTGCTTACCTTGTTCATTGTCCAGCTTCAGCTCTTGATGGGCTATTCGTCCTTTCTGGCCGGCATGGTGTTTCTGCCTATGCTCCTGCTGGGTGTGCCGGCGATCATGGTCATGCACGAGCTGTGCAAGCGGGTCGACGCGCGGCTGCTCGCCTGCCTCAACTGCCTCGGATTCGCCGGCACCTTTTATTGGATCGGTTTGTTCGATGACCCGCACTCCTATGACCAGATCTTCTGGCCCATGGTGTGCGAAGGTCTGTTCCTCGGTTCGTTTTTTACGCCGCTGACCGTCCTGGCCCTGCACGGGTTGTCGGGGCCATTGGTGGGGCGGGCAGCAGAATTGGCGGCGCTGCTCCGCATCGCGGCCGGGGCCATCGGGATCACCATTCAAGGGATTGTGCTCTTTCGGCGCATCCACTTCCATCAGCTTCACTTGGCCGACCATTTTGGGGGCAGAGCGTCCGTGTCGTTCGGTGGGCTGGAGCAATTCTCCGCCAAGTTGAAGGGCGCAGGACTCGATCCTGCCATGGTCGCGGGTAAGCTTGCGGCGACGATCAAACAGTCATCTGCCATTCTGGGAATGAACGATGCGTTTCTTGTGGCCAGTTACACGTTTATGGGACTCGCGGCGCTCGTCTGGCTGGCCGATCCCACCCATCTCCCCTTGCATGCAACCGCGCAAGAGGAGTTACCGGAAATGCTGGCGGAAGAAATGGCGGAGGACGTACCGTGACATCTCATTCCCTCACAATACAGCGGCGGCAATCCTGGCTCGGCATCGGCGGCCTGCTCCTCTTCGCGGGTTGTGCCTGGATTCCGGCGGGCGATCCGCCGGCCGAGTATCTCGAGGCGCCGGAAATGACAGAGACGCTGGCCGAGGTCACGAGTCGGCTCCAGCAGTGGCCGGAGGATCGGTGGTGGGAACAGTTCGGTAATCCGGAACTGAACCAACTGATCGAAACGGCGCTCAAGGACAATCCAGGGCTCAAACAGGCGTCTGCACGACTGCATCAGGCGGAAGCGCTCGTAAAGGTCGAAGGCGCGCGGCTCTTGCCGTTCCTGGAAGCCGACGCATCGCTCGCCTATGAGCGCATCTCGCAGCACGGGGTGTTTGCCGCATTGAATAAGGAGGTGGCGGGCATCAGGATCGCGTATGGGATCATCAATCCGTTGAGTTTCCGGTACGAATTCGATTTCTGGGGGAAGAACCGAGCCATGCTCGAAGCGTCCTTAGGACATGCGGCCGCCGAGGAAGCGGAACGAGCCGAGGTACGTCTCCGATTGACCGCCGGCATCGCGCGTGCGTATTTCCGAGGGCAGGCCCTTCAGCAGCAACTCACGGTTGTGAAGGCCATTGTCAGTATCCGCCGTAATCTGCAGAGCCTCGCGGAGACGCGGTTCCGCCTCGGTCTGGATAACGACCAGCCGGTGAAGCTCGCCGTGGCGGAATATGAAGCGGCCTTCAAACGACAGGCTGCGGTCCGCGATCAGTTGGATGTACAGCGTCATTTGCTCGCGCGGTTGACGGGGAAGGGACCCGACGAGGCGGCACATTTGTTTGCCAAGCCGGTCGTGACCATTCCCAATCAGATTGGAGCACCCGACCATCTTTCGATCGGGCTGCTGGTCCATCGTCCCGACCTGGCCGCCGCTCTCTATCGAGCCCACGCCGCGTCGCGGATGGTCAAGGTCGCTAAGACACAATTTTATCCCACGATCGATCTGACGGGGTTCGTGGGGTTCAACGCGCTGACGTTGACGAAGGGCACGGACAAGCTGGCCAATTTCCTCTTCAGCGGCCAGAGCTTCTCGTATGGACTGGCTCCGGGTCTGCGCATGCCCTGGTTCGAAGGCGGTCGACTCCGGGGCGAATTGGGCGCTCAACGGGCGCAATATGATGCGGCCGTTGAATTATATAATGAGACTTTGCTGGATGCGATGCGAGAAGTGGCCGACAGTCTAAGCGCCTGGCAAACGACCAACGAGATGATGGCGTCGCATAAGCGGCTGCTGGCTTCCTTGGGCGAAGACTGGCGTCTGGCGAAGATCCGGCTGGTGAACGGCCTCGACGATGACCGCGAGGTGTTGCTCCATCGACACCCGGTGCTTGAGCAGGAGTATGCGTTGAGGGCGCTCGAAAGCGACCAACTGGTTGCGGCGATCGATCTCATCGAATCGCTGGGCGGGGGCTATCACAATCCGGACCTTGAAAAACGACCGAAACAAAACCCGAGTTAATACTATGACCACGACGACGACATCGGAATTACCCGGTTCATCACCTTCTCCAGGCTCACTGAGAATTCACCCCAAGGCCATTCGTGCGCGCCGGAATCGCCGGTTGCTCGTGGTCGTCTTGCTGGTCCTGATCACCGCCATCGGCTACCTCGGCTACTGGTGGACCTACGACCGGTTTTGGGTCCGGACCGATAACGCCTACGTGACCGGCAACCTTGTGCCGGTCGCAGCCCAGGCGTCGGGCATCATCACGCAGGTCCTGGTCGAGGAGACGCAGTTCGTGAATAGCGGCGACCTCATGATCCGTCTCGATGAACATCAGGCCTACGCGGCACTCGGCCGCGCCCGAGGACGGCTGGGAGAAGAAGTCCGCCGCATCGCCGCGCTGTTTATGACGCGGAAGCAGTTGGCGGAAAAATTGACATCGCGGACCGCCCGTTTGGATCTGGCTCGGCACGACATGGACCGTTATCTGGCTGCGTCGCCGAGCGGAGCGATCTCCAAGCAGATCGTGCAGAATACAGCGGATAAAGTTCTAGCTTTGGAAGCGGAGGTGCGGGAGACGCAGGCCGAACTCGATACGCTCGACGCGCAGATCGGGGGAACCACGGTCATGGCGCATCCCGCCGTCGATCTGGCGAAGCACCAGCTCATCGAAGCGCACCTGGAGTACGCGCGCCAACAGATCCGAGCTCCGGTGTCCGGTTACGTGGCAAAGCGGAGGGGGCAGGTCGGGGATCGCGTACAGCCCGGCACTCCCCTCATGACCATCGTGCCATTGGATCATCTGTGGGTTGAGGCGAACCTGCGTGAAACGGAGCTTGAGCATGTGCGACCCGGACAGCTGGCGTTGGTGAATGTCAATCTCTACGGATCGAAGCAAACCTTCCATGGCACCGTCGAGGGCTTGGTGCCAGGCAGCGGGAGTCCGTTTGCCTTGCTCCCGCCGGACAATTCCACCGGGAACTTCATTCACATCGTCGAACGCGTGCCGGTCCGTATCGCGTTGCCGGCAGACGAACTCCGGGAACATCCCATCCGGCCAGGGTTGTCGACCAGTACGCATATCAATATCGCCGAGACCGGTCAGTCGGTCTGGTCGTCGCTCGCGACGCCGTCCACCCCGGAATATGAAACGGATATCTATGCCGGTGAGCTCCCGACTGCGGAAGCCCTGGCCCAAGACGTCATGACGAGGAATCTGGTTCCAAACCAGGGACAGGCCGAGATGCCTGCCATGCGAGAGGCCGAGCCTCGTTTCCAAGGCACAATCGAAGAGCCTGAAAGACGATCCCCCCACGACCCGGCGCTCACTGCCCCGGGCGCGTTGTCACGCACAGAAGGACTGCGCATGCGCGAGTCTGTCCAGGCGCACATCGGATCAAAAGAATCGCGACATGTAAATCCAAGAGGGCCGCAAGCAGCTTCCAGTACAGACTGAGTCTGTCAAACGACGACCATGCTCTGCCGATTCGTGTTCCGGTTCCGTTGGCATGCAGACCCAGGAGGGCGTACTTCGCCATCATTCAGTGCCACCCAGCATCTCGTAATGGCCCACATTGGGGGAGGAGACATGAAACAGGTCCTCACGAGTTCGATCATGCTCATCTCGTTGGTCGTGCTGACGCCCCTCGCGCAGGCTCAACCTCGTGGCTCGGAGAGCAGACACCAAGCACAGCCTTTCGACGTGCCCGGTACGATGCGCACGCCGGGTTCTCTCAGTGAACCCAGATTCTCACCGCCGGAATCCCACATCCCACCACGAAGCCCTGATCTCGGTTCAGCGACATCCCCCCTCTCTCCTTCAATCGGACCTGGATCAGGATTGCTTGGACCGGAATCGGGCCGCGGCCCAACGCGACTCAGATCTGGCACCGAGACTGGAAGGGGAGAGGCAGCAACCGGTAGAGGTGGACGGTAGAACAACCTCATGTCCGGGCAGGAGCCGGGAGGTATGCCCGAATCATGCTCGCCCATCATGTTTCAGGACATGACCGACCAGTGGTAGAGGCGGGGGATCGAGAAGCACGTGAAGCGGCGTACGGGCAAGAGTTGATGTGCCGGGGCACGACGCGGGTCAGGCACCCACTCTCAGCAGGCCGACCGCTCCGGTTGCAGGGCTCCCTTGCGCGAGGGAAGTCCGTACGGGCCTTCTGTGCTGTGCTTCGGAATCCCCTCTCACTACGCTTCGTATTCTGCCTCGCGACAGTTCGCTGCTTTTCGTGACTCTTCACGGTCCGCGCTGCTCTGCGCCCAGAGTTACCACCGAGCAGACCCCGAATTTCTTCAACAACTCAAGCCCATGCCGCTACGAGCCCACAACTGCATCGAACGGTACAGGGTTTGCTAAGTCCATCGGTAGGATCGGAGGTTCTGCATGCATGCATCAAAGAAGGACAGGCCATAACAGCAGGAGCAAAGGTACACGCAATGTTTTGCACGCGCTGCGGCGGATTGCTGATCATCGACGACTCCATGGATCTCCATCAGGAGAGTAGTCAGATCCGATCTCAGGGGTACCGATGCGTCAACTGCGGCTACATCGAGGACCCCACGATTCGGGCCAACCGCCGACTTGCTGTATCAGCCAAATATCTTGGGCCTGGCGATCCGGGTGGGGACGGGCGAAGGGGTTTGGTTGAATCTATGAGCAGTGATGGGGATCTGGATGAGCGAAGGTGCGATGCCCCCGAATGTGAGAATTGACCGCTTGGCAGTGGTGCAGGGCTCCCACAACCGGTCCGTGCGCATAGGGAATAGGCCATGTCGATGAAATTGAACCTGTATGACTGCCGACGAAGTGAGGAGTCAAAGCGTCCATATCGCTTCTTGGACCCTCAACTAATCGGGAGGGTCAGCGCATGCCCGTCGAGAGAAAACCGGCCTGTGAGACCATTCGGCTTGTTGTACCTCGCGATGGTTCTGGCGCTCGCGGGATGCCAGACTACCTGGTCGTTCGACAGACCGACAGGCCCAATTGACCATGTCCAATTTATGCACTTGTGGAAGACCTACACCCACTGTCAATCAAGCTCAGATCCTGCAGAAATTCGTCTTGATGCGCAGCATTTAGACCAGGCAGCTCACGCCGTGAAAGTGAAGAGCCGATCGTCCATTGTCCTGCCGGCGGCGATGCAGCACCTCATCTCGGACCTTCCTTCCCGGCTGGCGGTGGACCCGCAAGCCATGGCTCTGGCCTGTGCTCTGCATGGAGGTCAAGTGGCACGATCTGTGGGACGGCCTCGGTTGGCAGTGGAACTGTTCAATGTGGTCTTGACCAAACAGGCAGATGCGGCCTATGGCTCCTATGTGTTCGAGGCCAGCCGTGGGCTGGAACACCTGTGGTCTGATACTCCCTTCGTGCTGGAGACAAGTGCCGGGGCTCCAGATTTCATCGTGGAGCAGGCGATGGAGGGGCAGGCGGACCGAGTCACGCTGGTTGACTGGCCGCATCAGCGAATCATGCCGCAGAGGGAGCTCTACGCCCATAGCCGGCAGGCCAGAAGGTTCTCCCGCAACGTGTCGATGCTGCATCAGAACGGGGCGGGGAAGGAGGAGGCCTCGCCGATGTCGCAGACCGATGTCGAGTCGATCTCCAATCATGACGCCCGTTGTCCGGCCGATGCGCCGGTGAGGCAGTACGATATCTCGGCCATCAACGTGGAGATCTCGCTGAGCTGGTGGCTGAATTTCTCGTATCCCGGCTACATGTACGTGCTGACGGAGAACATTGCCAAGATTCGGGAAGAAGAAGCGAAAAATCGTGATGCGCGTCGCAAGGAGGGGCAGGACCCTGGCGCGGTGATGAACGAGCCACCAGGCCAATGGATTCAACGGTTGATCCTTCGCGGCAGCCAAGGCGATTGCATGAAGATCTCGCTCCGGAATCAGTTGGAGGGAGGGGAGGATGTGAGTCTGCACATCGACGGAGCGAACGTGGTCGTGGATGCCACCGGTCAGCCGGCCAGCACGACGAACTCGAACGCGATCGCCGCGCCTGGGAAGAGCATCGAACTGGAATGGTACATCCATCCATCAACGCAGGAAGGCGACCGGCAGTTCCACTCCTACAGCCATGACCGCGAGTTGACGGCCGCGGGTCTGTTCGGAACCTTCGTGGTAGAGCCGAGGGGCTCTGCGTCTCTCGATCCGCGAGGTTCAGGCGAACCCACACCACTCAAGAGCGGCATGAACCTCTCACGAACTGACAGTCAACGTGAAGGGAAGCAGTGAATATGTCGGACAGGAATGAATTCGATTTGGCCTGCATCGGCAGCGGGGCGGCCGCCCAGGCGGCGAAATCAGGCAAGGGCGTCGCTGCCGTGAAAAAACGCCGGAACGTCAGTGGCCTCTGTCTGGGGACCGGTACGATCCCCGGCAAGACCTTCCGCGAAGCAGTCTTGTCGTTCGTCGCGCACAATTGTGCCGCCGCACGGAGTTCGACGCAGCAGATCTCGGCTCGGCCCACCGCGGACCAACTTTTCAGCCGAGTCGAGCAGGTGGGCCGGCACGAAGTCGAGGTGGTAAAGAATCAGCTTTGGCGGAACGACATCGAGTCGATGCAGGGAGAGGCGTCGTTTGCCGATCCGCATACGCTCGGATTGTTGCTCGCCGTGTCTTCTGCTGTCCTGTATCAGGTTGGCACGAGTATGCCAACCTGGTCTAGCGGGTACCACCCCTCGAACTGCTTCCACGAACTCCGTCTTCGCTCCCAGACGCTTGTTTGGCGCATTACGACAATTCCTCGTGATGCCCGCGATGTGGGCATCTCTTTTGCTCGTAGTAAATGTGGACAGAGCGCATCGCACGACATACTTCATTGAGCAGGTTCGTTTGTAGCTTCAAGGCGCGCCTCATAGGGATGTGCCTACGAGGTGGAAATATGACCCGGATGCCTGTGGAGGGTTTGCGATCATCGATAGGTATTCATGGCCTGGAAAAGAGATCGGCAGCCGGGAGGTTCCTCAAATACATTGCGTCAAATATGGCTTGATCGAGGATCCCTAATACGGGCGAACCGTACGCTCATGGCGATGGCTATGCACCTCCCTTTGAATGTCCGTTGGGTTGTGCACAGCCCGATAGAGCGCCAGGACTCAAAACCTGGATTGGTCGGTTCAGGAAGGAGTTCGTCATGACGAACGGAACAGAGGATGTCTGGGGGATTGTTCTGGCCTGGGTCCAGAGGGCCGATCACTTTCCGATCGGCATCTACGCTATCCAGGAGGTCTCGATGGCCGGTGCGCCGGAGCATGTCATGACGGTGAAGCAGATTCCCTAATGAGACCGGCGTGGCCCGCTACCGGTGGATTGCCCGCGGCGAGATCCCCGGCGACGAGAGCAGGCTCGTGAAGTTGCTGTTTCATCGAGAGGACCGGCGTTTGCTGGGCGTCCACGCGATCGGCACCGGCGCGGCAGAATTGATTCATATCGGCCGGGCCGTACCGGCCCTCAATGGCGGCCTCGACTAGTTTTCTCAACAGGGTGTTCAACTATCCGACCCTGGCCGAGTATTACAAGGTGGCGACGCTGAACACATTGAACAAGCTGAAGCACTAGTGGAGACGTTCATCTATGCGAAGGAGAGGAGAGAACACGAAGATGATGGTGAAGCAGGTCAAGCGCAGCCCGAGTCGTCGCGCGGCGCAAACCGACGATGACAGAGGACAAGCGGATCCCCAGCCCGGGATCGCCCAACGCGCGTACGAGTTGTATGAGCAGCGAGGTTACGCCCACGGGCATGATCGCGAGGACTGGATCGAGGCCGAACGGCAGATTCTGAGCGAGAGGCGGAGCTGATGACTCTGCCGCCTAACGCAGAACGACGATCACAGATGCGAAGGTGGAGGCATATGACATTGTCCAATCGCTGCAGGAATCCTTTGGAATCCGGAGGGCTTGTTGGGGAGATCCTGAACGATCGCAGGCTCAATCTGGAAAAGTTCCAAGGGGCCGAAGAGGCGACGCTCGACCTCTCCGCCGCCGTCCGGAACGCCTACCGGCAGAGGCGAGCGAAGGCCATTCGAGAATAATTGGCGGCGCGGCAGTTCATTCGTGACCGGCGGGAAAGGGAGGGTCGTATGAAGCATGCGAACAGCAAGGAGGCGCTGTGGTCGATTGTGTTGGCAGGCGGCGAAGGCACGCGGGTGGGGTACTTCGTGCAGCGGTGGTTAGGCCGACAGAGACCCAAGCAGTTTTGCACGTTTGTGGGCACGCGATCCATGCTCCAGCATACCTTAGACCGTGCGGCGTGCCTCGCCACGGTGGAGCGGTCTGTCCTGGTTGTCGCGCAGACACATCGCCAGGAGACCATGACCCAACTGGACGGACGAGGGGTCGGGACCGTCTTGTTCCAACCGGCCAACCGGGATACGGCGGCCGGCGTGTTTCTCCCGTTGACTTACGTGCGGGCGCGAGATCCCAGGGCGACCGTCGTGATCTATCCGTCCGACCATTTTGTATACCCGGAAGACAGGTTTCTCGACACCATACGGGAGGCGGTCCTGGCTGCCGAGCGGTTGCACAACCGTATCGTCTTGCTCGGAGTGGCGCCGGACCGCCTCGAGCTGGATTACGGATGGATTCTACCGGGGGCACGACTCGCCTATTCCGGAACGAAGCAGGTCCAGGCGGTCCTGAAATTTCTGGAGAAGCCCACAGCGCAACAGGCTGATGACGCCTTGTCGAACGATGCGCTCTGGAACACGATGGTGATGGCTGCCAAGGTGGAAACCCTGTGGGAACTGGGTCGGCAGTGTTTTCCCGAACTGATGGAGCGGTTCGAGCGACTCGGTCGAGCCATCGGCACCTCGGAGGAGGCTCGGGTGTTGGAGGCGATTTACCTGACCATGCCGGCAAGGAATTTTTCTTCCGATCTCCTCCAGCAGGTGCCGGACCGCGTGGCGGTGGCCGAGCTGACGAATGCCCTGTGGAGCGATTGGGGAAGGCCTGAACGTATCGCGGAGGCCCTGCGGCGGATCGGCCGGACACCGGCTTTTCCCTTAGAGGCCCTCAGCGGCCCGTTTGTGCCGATTCCCAATGAGACTCGTTATCCAATGGGGGTCTGAACGTAAGCCACAGAGGTTGGAGTCGCAATGAACGCACCACTGATCGACCAGCAATGCATCAACACCATTCGAACCCTGTCGATGGACGCAGTCCAACAGGCGAATTCCGGACATCCAGGCACGGCCATGGCCATGGCGCCGGTTGTCTATAGCCTGTGGCAGCACTTTCTGCGATTCGATCCCGACGATCCGATCTGGCCCAATCGCGATCGGTTCGTGCTCTCGATCGGGCATGCCTCCATGCTGCTCTATTCGCTCCTGCATCTCTGCGGCGTGAAGGCCGTCAATCCGGAATACGAAACGGTCGGGGACTTGTCGGTCACACTGGCTGATATCAAGAAGTTCCGGCAACTCGACAGTAAGTGTCCCGGCCATCCGGAATATCGCTGGACCTCCGGGGTGGAAACGACGACCGGTCCGTTGGGGCAAGGCGTCGCCACGAGTGTGGGGATGGCCATGGCCAGTCGGTGGATGGGCGCGTACTTCAATCGTCCGGAGTTTCACATGATCGATTACGACGTCTATGCCTTGTGTGGCGATGGCTGCATGATGGAGGGAGTGACCGGAGAGGCTGCGTCGTTGGCCGGACATCTCAAGCTCTCGAACCTCTGCTGGATCTATGACGACAACAAAATCACGATCGAAGGGCATACCGAACTGGCCTTCAGTGAGGATGTGGCGACTCGTTTCAACGCCTACGGGTGGAACGTGACGCGGGTCGGTGATGCCAACGACCTGGCGATGCTCGAAGGGGCACTGACAGCCTTTCGCAACACTGAAGGCCGGCCGACCTTGATTATCGTCGATAGCCATATCGCCTATGGAGCCCCTCACAAACAGGACACCAGCGCGGCACACGGAGAGCCGTTGGGCGAAGAAGAGATCAAGCTGGCGAAGCGCCATTACGGGTGGCCGGAAGACGCACAGTTCCTCGTGCCACCCGGTGTGCCCGAGCATTTTCAGAACCTCATAGGAACACGCGGACGAGCGGCGCGCGAGCGGTGGATGACGCGATTCACCGCATACAAGATGAAGTATCCGGAACTGGCGGACGCGCTGTATCGGATGCAGCGTCGGGAGCTTCCCGCTGGTTGGGATCAGGATTTGCCCACCTTTCCAGCAGATCCGAAGGGCCTGGCTGGACGGGATGCGTCAGCCAAGGTATTGAACGCCGTAGCAGGCCGAGTGCCGTGGCTCATCGGGGGCTCGGCGGACCTCGCTCCCTCCACCAAGACTCGACTCATCCATGCTGGGGCCGGCGATTTTTCTCCCGCCGACTACGGCGGACGCAACCTGCACTTCGGGATTCGCGAACATGCCATGGGAGCGATCCTGAATGGGCTGTCCCTCTCGAAAGTGCGGCCCTTCGGATCCGGCTTCTTGATCTTCAGCGACTACTCGAAGCCAGCGATCAGGCTGAGCGCCATCATGGAGATTCCCGTCATTCACGTGTTCACGCACGACTCGATCGGTGTAGGGGAAGACGGACCCACCCATCAGCCTGTTGAGCAGCTGGCTTCTCTGCGAGCGGTCCCGGGACTCCTCGTCATCCGGCCGGCCGACGCCAATGAGGTGGTCGAGGCATGGCGCCTGATCATGCAACTCCACCATGAGCCCGCTGCGCTCGTCCTCAGCCGACAGGCACTCCCGACGCTGGACCGGACGGCCTACGCCTCGGCCTCGGGCTTGGCGAAGGGCGCGTATGTGCTCGCCGAGGCACCGGGAGGCAACCCGGAGGTCTTGCTGCTGGCAACGGGAAGCGAAGTGTCGCTCTGCCTCGCCGCCTACGAGCGACTGATCGTGGAAGGCATCCAAGCTCGTGTAGTCAGCATGCCTTCGTGGGAACTCTTCGAGTGGCAGAGTCAGGCCTATCGAGACCAGGTGCTTCCCCCGCACGTCACAGCGCGGATTTCCGTCGAGCAAGCCGCGACGACAGGCTGGGATCGCTATATCGGCCTCGCGGGGACAAGCATCGGGATGAACACCTTCGGTGCGTCGGCGCCGCTGAAAGCATTACAGAAGAAGTTCGGATTCACCCCTGAACATCTGGTAGTTGCGGTGAAGGAGCTACTGGTGCCAGGCTGATCGCACGGGAAATACAGAAGTGGTTGAGCCTATTCAGAGGCACGCTCGTTTCGGACGAATCCAAGCATGCATCCCCGGACAAGGAACGGATCATTCTCACGGAGGTCACCTGATGAACGTCTCACACGCCAACACCATGAATCCGGTTCGTGCCCTCCGGACATTCGGACAATCCGTCTGGCTGGATTATATCGGGCGAAGCTTTATCACCAGTGGGGCATTGCAACGTCTGATCGACGAAGATGGATTGTGCGGGGTGACGTCGAACCCTGCCATTTTCGAGAAAGCCGTCACTGGGAGCTCGGACTACGCCGACGCCCTGGGCGCACTCAGGCGAGAGCCTGGTCTAGACGGAAACGCGCGCTACGAACGGTTGATCATTGAGGACATCCAAGCCGCGGCTGACCTCCTGCAACCGATCTATGTTCGCACGAAGCGGCGCGACGGCTACGTGAGCTTGGAGGTCTCGCCCCATCTGGCCCGCGATACGCAGGGCACGCTCGCCGAGGCGCGCCGGTTGTGGGACGCCGTCGGGCGCGACAACCTGATGATCAAAGTGCCGGCCACCACGGAGGGGATTCCCGCCATCGTGCAACTGATCAGCCGGGGGATCAATGTCAACGTGACGCTCATCTTCGGGCAAGAAACCTATGCGCAGGTCGCCGCGGCCTATCTCACAGGCCTGGAACAGTTGGCGGCCCGGGGCGGAGATGTTGGGAGCGTGGCCAGCGTGGCGAGCGTCTTCGTCAGCCGTATCGATACGGCAGTCGATGCCGAGATTGCCGCGCGCGTCAACACCTCCACGAACGAGATGGAGCGGGCTCTGCTCAGAAGCCTCCAAGGGAAAATTGCGATTGCGAACGCGAAGCTGATCTATCAACGGTATCAGGAGTGGTTCTCCGGCGTGCGCTGGGAGGCGCTCGCCAGGCGTGGGGCGATGACCCAGCGGGTGCTGTGGGCCAGTACCGGCACAAAAAACCCCACGTATCGCGACGTGCGGTATGTGGAGGAACTGATCGGTCCTGACACGGTCAATACGGTTCCCCCAGCGACGTTCGAGGCCTTTCGCGATCACGGACGCCCGGACAGTCGGCTCAGCGAAGGGGTCGGCGAGGCGACGGCGGAGCTGCTCGTCCTCGAACGAGTGGGCTTCTCGATGAAGGAGATCACCGACCGGCTGTTGGAGGAGGGATTGCAGCTATTCAGCAACGCGTTCGATACACTCCTTGCCGCGGTCGAGCACCAGGGCAAGGCGGAAACAGCTGGTCCACTCAATGGTTGTTCGTACAAGTTGCCGGCTCCCTTCGCTGCCGGTGTGCGATCCGCTCTTCAGGAATGGGGCGACGACAACAGGGTGCGACGTGTGTGGGCTCGCGACTCATCGCTCTGGACCGGTCGGGACGAAGGCCAATGGCTCGGTTGGCTGGGAATCACCGACGATCAATTGGCGCATCTCCCGCTCCTCACCAGCCTTGCGGAAGAAGCCAAGCGCAGGGGATTCACTCACGCCCTGGTGTTGGGAATGGGAGGGTCAAGTCTCTGCCCTGAAGTCATGAAGATGACGTTCGGCAAGCATACGGGCTATCCGGAGCTCCACGTGCTGGATTCGACCGATCCGGCTCAGATCACCGCCGTCGAGGGGAAGGTGAATCTCGCGACCACGCTCTTCATCGTCTCGAGCAAGTCCGGGGAAACGCTCGAGCCGAACATCTTCAAACAACACTTCTTCAACCGGGTCCAGCGCCTCGTCGGAGCGAAAGAGGCCGGGCAGCGATTCATCGCGATCACGGATCGAGGGTCTGCGCTGCAACAGGTCGCCGAGGCAGATGGCTTTCGCCATCTCTATTTCGGGCTTCCCAGTATCGGAGGCCGCTATTCCGCGCTGTCGAATTTCGGCATGGTGCCCGCAGCCCTGATGGGCGTCGACGTGGCCCGGATTCTTGAGCGTGCGGAGGAGATGGTGGAGGCCTGTTCCCCCTCTGTGCCGGCCGAGGAGAACCCCGGCCTCGTGCTCGGGACGATCCTGGGCGTGCTGGCCACACAGGGCCGCGATAAAGTGACGATCATTGCCTCACCCGGCTTAGCGGGGTTGGGCGCGTGGCTTGAACAACTTCTGGCCGAGTCGACCGGCAAAGCCGACAAGGGGATCATCCCGATTGACCGTGAAGCGGTCGG
Source organism: Nitrospirota bacterium (assembly GCA_018971525.1). Lineage (GTDB taxonomy): Bacteria > Nitrospirota > Nitrospiria > Nitrospirales > Nitrospiraceae > Palsa-1315. Next base: position 9,845 of record JAGXAR010000032.1, on the reverse strand, counting down.
GACGCCGGAGGTGTATGGCCTAGACCGTCTGTTCGTGTACATCCGCTTGCAGGCTAAGCCTGAGAAGAGCCAGGACGAGGCCGTCAACAGACTTGAGCGGGCGGGACAGCCGGTGGTCCGCATCCCGGTGGCGGACCTCTATGACCTGGGCCAAGAGTTCTTCCGCTGGGAATTTGCCACGGCAGTTGCGGGAGCGATCATGGGTCTCAACCCGTTTAACCAGCCGGACGTGGAAGCCAGCAAAGTTGCGACCAAACACTTCACGGCCGAGTATGAACGAACCGGGGCGCTCCCGCCGGAATCACCGATCATAGAAGAGCAAGGGGTCGGACTCTATGCCGATCCAGCCTATGCCGAGAGGCTCACGGCTGTGGCGGGAACACGTCCGTCGCTGACGAATTATCTGCGAGCCCATCTGAACCAGCTCGCGGCGGGCAATTACTTCGCGCTGTTGGCCTATATCGAGATGAATGCCGCGCATGAAGCACGACTTCAAGCGATACGCCATCTTGTCCGGGCCACGAGACGCGTGGCCACCTGCCTGGGCTTCGGGCCTCGATTCCTCCACTCCACAGGACAGGCCTACAAAGGGGGACCGAACAGCGGCGTGTTTCTCCAGATCACCTGCGAAGATGCGGCAGATTTTCCGGTACCAGGGCAACGCTATACATTCGGCGTCGTCAAGGCCGCGCAGGCCCGAGGAGATTTTGACGTCTTAGCGGAACGAGGGCGGCGGCTGTTGCGGGTGCATCTGGGTTCCGATGTCACGGCGGGGCTGGCGACGCTCAAGGCGGCCATGGAGCGAGCATCGACATGAGGCGATGCTGATCGCCGCCACATCGTGCGCAATCAGCGTATGGAGGCATCGTCCTGCTTCGTTGGACCACGCAGACACCGTAGAAGTCTCTTGAATCAGTCCGGAGGTAATGATGACCGAGTCCCATGCCGATGCGATCGTGCTGTTTGGCGCCACCGGTGATTTGGCGTTCAAAAAGATCTTTCCCGCCTTGCAAGCCATGATCAAGCGGGGTCATTTGACGGTGCCCGTGATCGGGGTGGCCAAAGCCAATCGACACGTGGCGGATCTGCGAGATCGCGTCCGGGAGAGCCTCACTCAATGCGGCGGGGGCGTCGATGAGGCAGCGTTTGCCAGGCTGATAGAATTACTGCGGTTTGTCGATGGCGACTACCGGGAGGACGACGTGTTCATGCGTCTCCGCCGGGAACTCAACGGCGCCCGGCACCCCCTCTATTACCTGGCGATCCCGCCCAGTATGTTTCGCACGGTGGTCGAGGGGCTCGGCAAGTCGGGGTGTGCTCAGGGGGCGCGGGTGGTGGTCGAAAAACCATTCGGCCGGGATCTGGCGTCAGCGCAAGCGTTGAACCGGGCGCTGCACAGCGTATTCGACGAGTCGATGATCTTTCGGATCGATCACTACCTAGGAAAAGAGTCGATCCAAAATTTATTGTATTTTCGTTTCGCCAATTCGTTCCTCGAGCCGATTTGGAATCGTGATTACGTCGAAAGCGTGCAGATCACGATGGCGGAACGGTTCGGTGTGTCCGGTCGGGGAAGTTTTTATGAAGAAACCGGGGCGCTTCGCGATGTGGTCCAGAACCATCTCTTGCAGGTGGTGGCGAATCTGGCGATGGAGCCGCCCATCAGTGGAGCCGGTGAAGCGTTACGCGACGAGCGAATCAAGGTGTTTAAGCGCATGCGACCGCTGACGCCGCACAGTCTGCTGCGCGGACAGTTCCGTGGCTATCGACACGAACCAGGAGTCGCTCCCGACTCGCAGGTGGAAACGTTTGCCTCACTCCAGATCGATCTCGATTCGTGGCGGTGGGCGGGGGTGCCGTTCTTTATCCGCGCCGGCAAGCATCTGCCGGTCACGGCTACGGAAGTGTTTGTGACCTTGAAGCGTCCGCCTCAGAACGTGTTCGGGGAGACACTGGGGGCACCACGGAATTATGTTCGATTCCGGCTTGGTCCCGACCGGGTGGCGGTCGCGATCGGGGCGCGCGCGAAAGTCCCGGGAGACAAAATGATCGGAGATGAAACCGAACTCTTTGTGTGCCACCAGCGCGGAGACGAGATGGAAGCCTATGAGCGTCTGATCGGTGATGCGATGATCGGTGATGCGTCGCTGTTTGCGCGACAGGATGGTGTCGAAGCGACGTGGCGTGTGGTGGACCCGATCTTGACGGTGCCCACCCCGATCCATGAGTACGAAGCGGGCACGTGGGGACCGGGCGAGTCCCAGACGCTGATTGCCCCGTTCGGGGGGTGGCAGAGCCCGAAGGAGCACGAATGATGCAACTTGGGATGATCGGCCTTGGCAAAATGGGGGCCAATATGGTGCGGCGGTTGATGCGCGGGGGACATCAATGTGTGGTGTTCGATGTGAACCCCGAGCATGTGCAGCGGTTGACAGCTGAAGGGGCCGTTGGGGCAAGCTCCATAGACGATCTGATCAGTAGATTGAGTACACCGCGAGCCGTGTGGGTGATGGTCCCGGCAGGAGCTGCGACCGAAGCCACTGTAGAACTTCTGGCGGAACGGCTGAATCCTCAGGATATCATCATTGATGGAGGGAACTCGTATTTTAAAGATGACGTCCGGCGCGCGAAGGCCCTGTCGGCTGGAGGAATCCATTATGTGGATGTCGGTACGAGCGGGGGAACCTGGGGGTTGGACCGGGGCTACTGTCTGATGATCGGGGGCCCGGAACCAGTGGTGAAACACCTGGATCCTCTCTTGAAAACCTTGGCACCTGGCCCGGGCAACGTCGCCAGGACACCGGGTCGGGACCTCATGAAAGGAACAGCAGAGGACGGGTATTTGTACTGCGGCCCCGCCGGCGCAGGACACTTCGTCAAGATGGTCCACAACGGGATCGAGTACGGCCTGATGCAGGCCTATGCCGAGGGGTTCGACATCTTTCGCCATGCCAATTCGAAGGACCTACCTGAGGAAATACGTTACGACTTGAACCTGCCAGACATTGCCGAAGTCTGGCGGCGCGGGAGCGTGGTGGGCTCCTGGCTGCTTGATTTGACAGCCGCCGCACTGGCGGAGAACCCGGATTTATCCAGCTTTACCGGGGCGGTCCAAGATTCAGGAGAAGGGCGTTGGACCGTGATGGCGGCGATAGAAGAGGGCGTTCAGGCGGATGTGCTCACCGCGTCTCTCTATACCCGGTTCCGTTCGCGGCAGGACCATACGTTCGCTGAAAAGCTGCTCTCGGCCATGCGCTATAAATTCGGTGGTCACGTCGAACGACCGCCCGGCCGCTAGCGAGTCAAGAGGACCGGTGTATAAAGGATGACAGTGCCGCCAGGTTGGTGGTCGGTTGACCGTTGGGGTCATTGAGATCGATTACATCATGGATGTTCATGGTCGAACTGGAGGAAGCCATTGTGGGATCATAACGAGAAAGATGGCGAGGAACCAGAAAAAGAGACCCCCGGCCACCTGACATAGGAGTCCGTTCCGCAAGTTATGTGTGGTCACAGTTTTGTGGTTTTCGGTCACTATTCACGTCGGGACATGGGAAGGAGTAGCAGGGTGGGTTAAACGAAGTGATGTGCGATGGAAGCCCTGCCGGACTGGATAAACAAGAAGGGGCAACACCCTCCCTGCAGTGTTGCCCCCTCACCAGCCTCCAACGGCCGACTCGATTGCTTATTCTGGCTTCTTCATCCCATACATGGTTAGAGCTTTTTCGAGATGGACTACGTATAGCTCCTGCATGTGTCCGGCAGCGTTCCGCTTCTCCCGCGCGACAGTCGTTAACCCTCCCCGCCGATAGCCCTTGGGGTCTTCGTGGGGTCCAATCTTTGACGCCTCCGCTTCATAGCGATCCGCCTCCGCTGCTAATTGCTCTGCCTTACTCTGGTAGAGCGTCGCCGCTGCCATGTGATCGTCGGCGCTTCCATTGGATGCAAGCGTACTCTCCACCTGCGTAGCGGCTACACCGCTGCACCCTATGAGGCCAAGCAAGGCCGCCAGGGGAAAGGCTGCAAGTACACCATATTTAGATTTGTGCGATATCATCTCTCTATCTCCTTAGCACAGGCTCTCCAGGAAAGCCTGTGAGACGTTCGTGCTCTCCGCCCTCTATTGATTCCCATCTCAGTCGATGAATTCATGGATGAGTTGTTTTTACCTATACAATCACACAAACTTAGCGTGAGCGGTATCAGGGAAACCCTGAAACCACAAAGAAAAACACCTGGGGCGAGATTGGACCACGCATGGGCAAGGGACCCGCCGAATGTGCCCGAGGGCCTGACACAGAGACTGAAAGCACATGTTGAGAGGGGAAACCTTGCTATCAGGAGAAGAGAATGGCCATCTGCGAGCCTGTTAGGCTCAGCGCATGTGAGGGAGGGAGCATGAAGGGAGGCCGGTCCGGCTCCGTTCCCAACGTGACAAGGCCCGTCCTGATCGCACACCGAACCAGCCCCGCCACAACATGGATGTCGAGCCGGCGCATCCGTTCGCGCCGGTGGGTTTCAACGGTTTTGATGCTCAGATTCAGCTTTTGGGCGATCGCTTTGGTCAAGCTGTCTTCAGCGATCAGAGGGGTTGACCCAGCGGTGCGGCCCAGAGCCGGGGTACGTCGTGACCCCTGGAAAATATAGTGGCGGTGTCCCGGAATGAACGGGTTACCTGCGGCTTATGAGGCTCATAGGTAATTGCTCTGATCCAGCAATCACTGTATAAACACAGGGGATTGAGCGGACAGGAATGGGCCAGAGTCGGGCCACCTGTCCGCTTTTCCGCAACCCAGGCGCAACCACATAAGATGCCCTCAAGGCCGGCAATTTGGGTCGTCGGCACTTCCATAGGCCCCATTTGGGTCCCATCCAGATCGGTACAGAGCCCGGGGTCCCTTTTGGAAAAAATAAAAACGAGTAACTTTCTTGGTTTCAAACTTTTAACGCAACGAGTTGATTAATCCTCTCATCAGGTTTCAAATAGTTTAACACCGCCCGCGGGCGGTCGTTCAATTCGCGCTGCACGCTCTTCACTTCCCGCACGGAAACCTTGTCAAACTCCGTACCTTTGGGGAAATACTGACGGATAAGCCCGTTCGTATTCTCGTTCGTTCCGCGCTCCCACGGCGACCCAGGATGGGCGAAATAGACCTGTATCCCCGTATCGATCGTGAATGGCTTGTGCTCGCTCATTTCCTTACCCTGGTCATAGGTCAGGGTTTTGGCGATCTCCTTGGGGAGTTTCTGCAACTCACGCGCATAGGCTTTGCGCACACTGATTGCGTCTTTTGCCTTGAGCGGAACGAGAATGACATCGCGCGTCGTACGCTCCACGAGCGTCCCGATGGCGCTACGCTTGTATTTTCCCATGACGAGGTCTCCTTCCCAGTGTCCGGGAACGGAGCGGTCTTCGACCTCCTTGGGACGTTCCTCGATCGAGAGCATGTCGGCGATCTTGCCGCGCGTTTCGTCATGATCTCCCTTGTGGCGCTTTCTCCGGTATGCCCTCTCTTGCCGCAGCCCTTTGATGAGGGTTGTCTTCAGTGTTCCGCGTGGAAGCACGTAGATATACCGATACACGGCTTCATGGGAGATGCGCATGGTCATATCCGAAGGATACTCCGCTTTCATGCGGATGACGACCTCACGGGGAGACCAGCGTTTTTTGAGACCCGCAAGGACAGAGGCGCGGAGGCGGTGTTCTTTTGCCAGCACCGACTTTCCTTTGCGACGGCTTGCCGCGGCGCGTCTTCCTCGTCGTGCGGCCGAGAATGCACGATACCCGCTCTTTCCGCTGTTGCGCCTCACTTCACGGGAGATCGTGCTTGCGTGCCGACCCAATGCCTGCGCAATATTCGCAAACGTGCGTCCCGCCTCGATTCCTCTGCTTATGTCTTCGCGCTCGGAATCACTGAGCCGCCAATATGGTTTGTGTTGCATACGGATATGTTATCCGTTGCGTTAGATTGCTGACACCAAGTTACAAATAGAGCACTGACAGCATTCAGAGAGGAAGAATCCTGTTGCCGACCAAAAATATCCCACTTGAGAAATTTAGAACAGAAAGCGGAGATGATACAGCGAGTCGTTCGAAAGACTTGGATTGACCAGGCAGGGAGCGAAGGAGATGAATGGCTTTGCTGGGGGTATCAGTACGCCGATGAGCGTGATCCTTTGATGAGCGCAAAACCTCCAAGAACACCTTAATTTCAACTCCCTACCTGTGTTGATTTCTCATTGGGAAATAGGTATTTTTCAGCGCGAGACGTCCTTGGAATGCTAGTTCCCCGAGGGCGTTCTCTGATTCGGTAAAAGGTGACCTACATGCCGACCCGGAAGACAAAGCCCGTGAAAAGATCGATAAGTCGCTAGAGGAAGCTGGCTGGAAAATTCAGGACTACAAGAGTGCGAATCTTCAAGCCTCACGAGGTGTCGCCCTATGAAACTTTCCCCTCGCAAGCGGGCACGCCTTTGCGGACTACTTGCTCTATCTCGATGGGAAAGCAGCCGGGGTCGTAGAAGCCAAGAGAGAAGGATTTCCCCTCGTCGGCGTGGAAGTGCAGGCGGCAAAGTATAGTCAGGGCTTACCATGTGAGTTACAGGCGCACACGCGCCTACTTCCATTTCTCTATCAGAGTACGGGTATCGAAACTCGATTCACAAATGGCCTCGATCCCGACCTACGCCGCCTCGCGAGGTTGAGCCCCCCTTCTTTCCCTATCCACTCGGGCAGGGGTTCCAGCAAAAATCACTTCGTTTAACCCACCCTGCTACTCCTTCCCATGTCTCGACGTGAATATTGACCGAAAACCATAAAACTGTGACCACACATAACTTGCGGAACGGACTCGTATCTCAAGTGGCGGGTGGTCTATCTTTCCGGTTTTTGGTCAATTCTCTATGGCTCAGTTATCGAGGAGGTTTCAACAATGCGCCTGACTCACATTGCGGCTGGTACAACCACAGACGGGGCAGGTCAAGGTCATTCGTCGTTAACCTGCAACATGCTCTTGTCCGGCGACGTCGCATAGCGGCCGATGCTTTGGACGAGAAGGTCCGGGAGGCGCAGAGGCGTGTGCCACATGGGATGACTCAGTGAGCATTGAGCCAGGGCGCCCCTCATTCCAAACACGGATCCCATGTGAATAGGAAAATCCGGAATCAGCGTCGTATCTGATGACGACTTGGTTACTGTCTCGATGAATGAGCGCTCCATGAGTATTCGAGTTTGTAACGAGGAGTCGACTCTCAACCTTTTGTCCCTTTGTCACGACTGTGTCAGTTTGTCATAGCAAAAAGAACAAGCTCATGAGGTCAACATCCTTAGCACTGCCGTACAGAGATAATCTTGCCTTGTCTTTTCGCACCGTGCGACATGTGTGAAAGCGCTCTGTACGTAACATCCCTCAGTAACTAGGCACATGATTTTACTCGATTCCCGTCTAGAACCAGCTTGGCATTTGTATTGCTCCTACAGTCTCCATGGATGAGTAATCGATATCACGGCGCCGCAAGAAGCTCTCTTGCTGTAAGAGCGCCACACCAAGGCCTATGCAGATGGAAGTCGAGACAGCCATTCTTCGGCAGTTAGATGAGTGCGGATCCTGTACGATGGAGGAGTTGGTCCGCGCCCTCTCTCACTTCACTCTTAACCAGGTATTCTTCGCCATAGATCGACTCAGTCGGGAAGGGCACGTCAGCCTTCGACATCGGACCCAGTTTGACTATCTCGTCTCGGCAAGAGTTTCTGGTACTCATAATGAGGTCAGCCCGTCAGCCGATCAGTCGTGAGTGTATCGTGTGAGAGGATCCATTGATTCGCCGACGTGACGGCTGCATCAGGAAATGCTCGGAGTCCCAGCGATGAACCTGAAAGGCCTGATTCATCGAGAATTAGGGGAAGGGATGACGGAAAAGGAATTGGCCTCGGCTGTTCAAGTCCCTCTGCGAACGCTCACGAATATCCTTGCCGGCAAGGATCCCAAAGACCCTGCCACCTGGGAACAATTTGCGGAGTATTTTCGGATGGATGTGGATTTCCTTCGGACCGGCGAATCGGCACATGCAACAAGGATGGTTGAACTACCAGGAAGTATCTCTCATTCCGCTGCGGGTCACATGCGGAAAATTCCACTCCTGACCTGGCAGCAGATGGGACAGCTGACGACAAGCAAGGATCTTCCTGGTGTCATCCATGCCGAAGCGATGGTTGAGACGACGGACGTGTCAGGGACACGCACGTTCGCCGTGAAAGTACAAGACGACTCGATGGCGCCCCTGTTCAACGAAGGAGAGATGATTTTTGTGAATCCCGATCTCGAGTGGAAGCCTGGAGACTATGTAATCGCCAATCGCCCGGATGGGCATCCAGAAACCATGATCCTCAGACAAGTCAAACCCATTGGGAGCCAATGCATGCTCCATCCACTGAACCGGAAGTATGAAGACCTTCCGGTGACGAAACAGGACGAGGTATGGGGGAAGGTCGTCCGGCTGAGAAAGAATCTCTAAGGGTCCCTGAATGCGTGCATGATCAGAAGGAGAGCTTAAAAATGTGTGCCCAACCGCAGTCCAGAAAGGAATCATGATGACACGAAATGGTCTGTGGCGACTTATGGTCTTATCAGTGTGGTGGCTCGCAGCAGCCTCCATCTCCATCGCCGGCGCAGCGTCTGAGTTGGAGCAGACTCATCCCGAGCTTCTTTCCGGAGACCGGGTGCTTCTTGGCACGGTTGAGGACATCAGAAGCGGTCAGGCAAGAATCAATATCGGTGAGGAAGAGCCTCGATACCTCCCGATGAACGTGCGAAAAGCTAAGGGATTGCCGGAACTCAAAATTGGAGATCTGGTCGAGATCACCATCAACGATCAAAATCTGCTGGTCGATGTGCATAAAGCCGGTGAAGTCAGCCACCATCGTGTGGTGCGAGGGCAACTCGCCGAACCGCTGCCCACCGGATCCGATCAGGCGGTGATTCGTACGACGGATGGGAAGGAAGAGTCTCACCTCATACGACCGGTCGCGAAAAGCAAGGTGGCTTCCATTCCCGTCGGGGCAGATGTCATTTTTCTCATCGACGAGTTGGATAAGATCGTCGACGTGACGATGGGGAGCGTGGAATCCGTGCATCGGGCGGCCGAACTCGGGCAACAGAAATCGCCTCTCAAGGGCAACCTCGACCAGGTCTCGGGTGTGATCCTGAAGCCCTTAAAGGACAATACCATTGTCATTCGCAGTAAGGACGGCCAAGAGCACTCGTACCAGGTGCGTCCGCTCATTCAGCCGAGGCTGGCGACGTTATCCAAAGGCGATGACGCTGTGCTCTTGGTTGACGAAGAAAACAAAGTGGCTGACGTCGCCTTTGAGCCGAAAAAGTAAACAGACACAGTCATGAGAATCAGAAGATGGAGACATGAGTGAGTGTCCAAGGCATACCGGGCGGAGGAGTATAGACCGTCAGGCAGATCGTGGCGACCGTCCCATTGACCTTCCGGGCCGGACAGAATGGACCAGCGATCGCCGTGGCCTCGCGATCCACTCGTACCGGTTCAGGGTCCGGCTGCTAAGGAGCAGTGCAGCCTGAACTGTTTCACGAAGGCGGAGCGGAGACCTCGGCGTGATGCTGACCCTGCACAGGGGCAACACAGATCGATGAAGCGGCAAGAGCTCCAGGGCGTTACGGATGAGGCAAGCTAGTGTCTCGTAACGTAAATCATGTTAATATACCATCCGGGTACACTCTGTCCCTGGAGGGTTCATGGCCAATCATTCCCGTCCGATCATTCTGGGGGAAGTCGACCGTGCCGAGCTCGCACGACTTCAGCGATCCACCCGCGTGCCG
>JAGXAR010000031.1 GCA_018971525.1 Nitrospirota bacterium | reverse complement strand
GAGGGCACTCGAGGCATCGGTGCACACGGCCGAGAGCGGCGAGGACGACCAGAGTGGGTCGGGCACCACGCCAACGTGGGTGGATTCATGGGACCGATCCTGATCATGACGAGGTCTCGTCTGCCAGAAGCACGTTTTTCAACAGCCTGTTAGGGATGTCAGCAGCCTGGTTTGAGTTTGACCCGCTCTTGTGCAGAGAGCCTGCAAAGGATGCCGATTCTGCTTCAGTTGCGGGGTGATGGTTCGGGGAAGCGCTATCGGCCGTCGGTGCCACTAAACACGGTCTTGGATATAAGCCGAGCGAAGATTGAGGCGCGGAGCAATCAGCGAGGGCGACTGAGCGGGCCGGCTTTTCGAGCCTCCTGCTAGAACCCGGATCTTCTACCGCTGGTTCTCGATTCCTCCTCAGCAAGCGCGGTTTTACCTAGTGTGAACTGCGACCGCTCGGTCTCATAAAAACAACACGCCGTTTGTAATAGGATAACCGCATTGAGGGAGAGATCAAGTAGTGGAGCTATCCCGTCAGGCCACTACGCGTCGGCGACAGGAAGCTCATCTCAATTGGTCGTAAGGCGGACGAGCGCCGGTGAAACTACGTCTTCCAGGCTTTCGTCAATCCACTCGACGCATATTCCAGCGCCCCAGCTCCCCAACGGTCATTGATGGCATCCAAGGCGCTCATCAAGCGTTTCGACCGCGGCTGATCTTGCTGGTCGAACAGATCCGGTTGGACTTAGCTAACAGGCGCTGGCCTGTTTTTTGGGTTTCGGGTCACTTTGAAAGAGTAAGGACCGCCGGTCGATTTCCCGAGTGATTTCAATTATCCTGAGACCAGTCCAACAACACATTACTTTTGGGGGGCGATCAGGTACCAGTACACGTGGAGGAATTAATGATACAACAATCGGCCGAGGGAAACTTCAGGTTGATGTGAATGTGGCATTCGCGTATGTAGATTATTTTCACGAATGAGGCCTTATAGGAGCTTGCCAATGAACCTGATGCGCATCTGTGTACTTCTTGTGGGGGTTGGAGTACTTGTAACGCCGGGTTGCGCGAGTCCCCCGCCTTTTCCAGCGTCTTCCCTGACTGGAACAATCCTCGACGTGAAGATTGGTGAGTCCTTAAATCCAAAGGAGATCGTTGCGAAACCAGGCGACGAAGTGCGGTGGGTCAACACGACGAGCGGGCCCGTGGACATCTCCTTTGTGGAGCCTCTTGATGGTGTTGTCTCCTGTCAGAAGGGGTTCGTGTCCGCAGGATGGGGCTATCTGTTCCCCGGCGAATCGTCGCCGCCCGAATTCATCATCGTCACGACGGTGCATAGTAACGAATATGCCAGTCTCTGCTTTTCAACTCCAGGAACATACGCGTATAACGCGAGCATGAAAACGGCAGCGGCGGACAGAACCATTAGGATGGCTGGAACAGTGAAGATCGAGTAGTCTCAGCCCTGCGACGATGGGCACACGCATGTGGCTCGGATTGGTCTCTGTTGTCGGACGACGGACGGCTCTTTTGTGTCCACAGCCAAACTCTCTCAAGGATTTGCCGTGAGTCTACTTATGGCCAACGTGTACCGGTCGGCCCGACTTGTTGTTCCGGTCCTGGGTCACCCCTCCGCTTAGCTCTCCCAGTTCGCCCGGAGCAGGTCTTCGCTCTCCTCATAGCGACAGGTGAATGTGCCGTGATGGGCGTGATGCAGCGCCTCGCCGATACGCCGAGCGAGATGGGGGTCGGTCGTGGTAATGAGCACTCCTTCGGGTGCTTCGGCTTGGTCCTTGATCGTGATAATGCGAGCCAGAGGATGTTCGGCTTTGACGCGGGCCTCTTCATTGCGGGCGAGCCCGAGAATCTCGTCCCGATGCGAGGCGACAAACCCACCGGTGAGCAGCAGCACTCCGCTGGGCGCGCCGTCCCGTATCCGTTCACAGGCAGGACATATGAGCTCATGGCTCTTCGGAGGGACGGGGTCCCATGTCCACCGGCCTTTGTGGTAGACCGCTTTGCACTTACGACACACCGACGGCTCCTGGAGTTTACCCTTCGACTTGTATGGGTCGTGTATTCGCGCTCGAACCGATCGATCTTTGCTGTCTCGGGGAAGATGTGACGTCGACATAACACTCCTTTACTCCATCGTATGAGAGATCTCTGATATTTCCGTACGGAAGGGAAGCCTCCCCTACGTCCTTCTGCACGAGGCGTGACCCGACTGCACCCCTTAACAGGACACCAAATGTGCACGTACAATGCCACATAGCAGAGCTATGCGTAAAGAACCCTTTCTGCCGAAACCATGGTGGACGCGAGAAGGTATCCCCGCAAGCACGGACCACTCGCGAAGAGGCTATGGTGCTAGGGGGCATTTTGGGACAACACGATGGGTCAGCTTGTGGTGAAACGCTCCATGGAATCTCTCGTCCGCAGCTCGTTCACGCTTCACTCCCCGTCCATATTTAAGGCTTGCCATGTGAGAGAGACCCTTGGTGCTGTTGGCATTCGTCATGCATTATCCCTCCTTGGCATCGCAAACATGGTGGCGAATTACAAGGACGCTATGGCTAACGCGGCGCAGGACGTGCTCATTGACGCTAGGATCCTCGACACGGTAAGTCGACAGTCTGGTTGCTATTTTGATGATCTCTGTCGCGCCTGCCCGGACCTCACCTGGAATCAGATCTTTCTGGCCGTGGATCGCGTGAGCCGAAGGAACCAGGTGCAGCTGACGTTGAATGAAAAGGGACGATACCGCTTGGCTCTACCATTTCAGATCGGGGGATAGAAGCCGGAGCGTGCCTTTATTCATGGGGCAGAGACGGCTGGAGCGGGATGGGCACGCCATCACACGGTCTCCCACGTAGGACTTTAGACCTGATTGTAAGAGTCACGCGCGCCCCTCTTGTGCACCTTGCAGGAGTGAACCAACCGGCACCCGTGAGGAGAGGACGGAAGGCGGGATGGTGAGGCCGGTTTCGTCGGTCGTCGGCGCGTTGTTCGTGCTGCGGATCACCACAGCCTGTGATTCGCGCACGGTAAGCAGGGACACGAAGTCACACCGAGCCATTGTGGGATCAACGGATGCGGTGCAGGCCCCCGATACGTCACCGGGGCAGGAAGACAATGCGGAGGGCATTGAACATCATAACCGGGGACATTGGAATCCGGCCGCACATCGTTTCCGCAAGGCCATCATGGCTGATCCCGATATAGCCAGCTCATTTCAACTTGGCGCTCGCCATGGACAGTTGGGCAAGCCTCATGAGGCGCGGGCTGCACTTGAGAAGGCCTTTGAATCGGCTCCTGACGACCGGCGGATGAAAGAGGCGTCCGTTCTGAAACAATGCCTCAGCGGATAATTCGGGCGAGGGAGGAGGTTCATCCTCTGTTCCAGATCATACCATCACAAGAGAAGGAGGACTCGATGAAGACCAATATTCTAATAATAAGCGTTATGAGCGTGATCGCCCTGATGGGATTGGGTGTGCAGCCGAGCCTGGCGGATCCGGAACATGGGTATTCACACGCATATTCCAGCGAACGTGGTTGTTGTGAAGAGATGATGGGGCACCGTGGCCATCCCGTTGACCATCTTCGGCATCTCCTACAGCACCAGAAAGAGATCGGATTGACAGAGGAACAGGTGAAGAAGCTGAAAGCCATTGAGCTGGACTTAGACCGTGCATGGATCAAATCCGAAGCGGAGATCCATGTTGCCGAACGGGAATTGCTGGCGTTGGTGGAGGATGAGAAGACCGACCTGTCTGCGATCGAAGCGAAAGTGAAACAGAGCGGAATGCTGGAAGTTGGACTGCGGATGGTGGCGTTCAAGGCCCGGCACGACGCGCTCGCGGTCTTGACGCCAGAACAACGTGAGAAAGGAAAGGCTGCCCATGAAAAGAGAATGCACGAGATGATGAGCGGCCGACATGGTGGCGCACCCGGCGGAGGCCACTAGTCGGCGAAGGAGTCCAGCTGGCGCCACGATGAACGGCCACGAGAAATCACTGTGCGGTGGGCGCATAACCACGTTTCAGACTGTTCCGTTGAGGGATGACCTCGTTGAAGGGGGGCTTGAGATGACCACGAAGATGCTCATCGGCACCATGTTCGCATTGATCCTCAGCAGCTCAGGGGCACTGGCCGAGACCCGCCTCAGTACGACCGACTTGGGTCAACGGATATATCAACGGAACTGTCTCCACTGTCATGGCGTGAGACTGGATGGGAAAGGACCGGACGCCGCGTCCCTCAGCGTTCCTCCCGCCAACTTTCACACGTACCTTTCCCGCCTCAAAGGCGACGCCGAATTAGAGAAAACCATCAAGCAGGGCAAACGGTTCCTCGGCATGCATAACTGGGAGGATACCCTCACCGATGAGCAAGTCCATGATCTGATCGCATACATCCGCAGCGCGGCTCCGCCCGTGAAGGTAACGCCCTAAATCCTCAGAGAAGCCTGCAGTTTATTCTGCTCCAGCCCGTTGACTGGGTGCATACAGGCTTGGGAGAACAGCTTGTTTCAATCGCAATACAGACGGCAAGACAATCGATGAAGAGAATGCTGTTGGTCATGCTTGGTGGGGGCGCACTTTTCGCCGTCGTGTATATCTACCTCGGAGCGACCTCGGATCGGACTGCGGAATCCACACTGAAGCTTTCCGGAAATATCGAGGCGCACGAAAGCGTGGTCAGCTTTAAGCTACAAGGCCGGATTGTGGAATTGCCCGTTCAGGAAGGGCAATTCGTCAAGCAGGGCGACCTTTTAGCGCGGCTGGATGATGATGATTACCGGCAGCAAGTGAGTGTGGACGAGGCCACTGTTCGCGCGCGAGAAGCCGAGCTGGATCTTGCCCTCGCCGGCAGTCGGACCCAAGAGGTTCAGGAAGCCAAGCAAAACGTGGTCGACGCTCAAGCGGATCTAGCGCTGAAACAGCAGGAGCTGCGACGGCGTCGTGCGCTCCTGGCTGAGCAGGGAGTATCACAAGAAGATGTCGATACGGTTACGGCGGACTTGAAACGCGCCCGGGCCACCTATGAGAGGGTGAAGCAGCACCATGATCAAATCGTCGAGGGCACCCGTAAGGAGCAAATTGTCGTGAACCGCGCCAATCTTCAACTTGCGCGAGAAATGCTCGAGATGTCTCGGGTCAAGTTGGGCTACACCGTCCTGAAGGCTCCGATAGCCGGAGTGGTTCTGGTGCGGCAAGCTGAGCTCGGCGAAGTCGTGGTTCCCGGTACGCCGGTGGTGACCATTGCTGATCTGGACCATTTGTGGCTGCGTGGCTATATCAGCGAGACCGATGTGGGGCGAATTCGCTGGGGCCAGCCGGCTGCCGTTCACACCGACACGTTTCCTCACACCACCTATCCGGGCCGGGTGTCCTTCATTTCCTCCGAGGCCGAATTCACCCCCAAAAGCGTCGAAACGCATAAGGAACGGGTGACCCTCGTCTATCGAGTCAAAATCGATCTGGACAATCCGAATCATGAGCTGAAGCCCGGCATGCCCGCGGATGCCGTGATCGAAATGGCTCCACGATAAATCCATGTCCCCACTCACCACTGCGATTCGCGCCTCCGAACTGACCAAGCATTTCCCCGGTGTGCTGGCCGTCGACCATCTGAGCTTCGAGGTACCAGCGGGCGAGATCTTCGGACTCGTAGGTCCGGATGGAGCCGGCAAGACGACGACCCTCCGCATGCTGGCTGGGGTGCTCACTCCGGATTCGGGTTCAGCCACAGTTGCAGGCGTCGACATCGTCCGGGAGTCAGAGGCCGCCAAACCCCACATCAGTTATATGCCGCAGCGATTCGGCCTCTACGAAGACTTGACCGTCGGCGAAAACATCCGTTTCTACGCTGATGTCTTTGGGGTCTCTCGCACCGAGCGAGAACAACGCGCACGCCAGTTGCTCGAAGCGGCTGCCATGAGTCAATTCGAAAACCGCCTTGCAGGGAAGCTCTCCGGCGGCATGAAGCAAAAACTCGGGCTCGTCTGCGCGCTCATTCATCGACCGCACGTGATTCTTCTCGACGAACCCACCAACGGAGTTGACCCCGTCTCGCGCCGGGATTTCTGGCACATCCTGTATTCACTGCTCGGAGAAAACATCGCCATCGTGATGTCTACGGCTTACCTCGACGAAGCCGAGCGATGTCACCGCGTGGCGCTACTGCACCAGGGACGCATCTTATTCTCTGATACGCCTTCTCAACTCAAGAAGCATCTCCCCGTAGCTGTGGTGGCAGTGGTATCGCCCTCCCCCCGTCTGGTGCAAACGCTCCTGGCCAATGCTGAGGGTGTGTTGAATGTTGTACTCGGCGGCGACGGAGTCCATCTCGTGGTGGACGATGCTGAACGTCGCATCCCGGAACTGCGCAGGCACATGGTGTCAGCGGCTCTTCCATTTCAGAGCATTGAGCATGTTACGCCGAGCATTGAAGACCTCTTTGTCGCTGCCACGTCGGGTGGCGATGGGGGAGGAGAGCGGTGAACAGCGAATCTCCATCCGTCTCCGTGCGAGAACTGGTCAAGCGTTTTGGCGACTTCGTCGCCGTGGACCGGATCAGTTTCGAGGCACGGCCAGGCGAGGTGATCGGATTCCTGGGACCGAATGGGGCCGGCAAATCGACCACCATCCGCATGTTGTGCGGACTGTTACGCCCAACGGGAGGCAAAGCGTTGGTTGCCGGGATTGATGTGGCACGGGCGCCGGAGCAGGTGCGTCAACGGATCGGCTACATGTCCCAGAAATTTTCCCTGTATAACGATCTTCGAGTCATCGAAAACATCCGGTTCTTTGCCAGTCTGTATGATGTACCCCTCCATTTGCTGCCGGAGCGGGTTTCATGGATCCTCGACATGGCGGGCTTGACCGGACGAGAATCCGCTCTGACGGGCACGCTTCCCGGCGGTTGGAAGCAACGGCTCGCGTTGGGATGCGCAGTGCTGCACCGGCCCCCCATTCTGTTTCTCGACGAGCCGACGTCGGGCGTTGATCCCATCTCGCGGCGCCTATTCTGGGACTTGATCCATCAGATGGCCGCAGACGGAGTGACGGTGCTCGTCACCACCCATTACATGGATGAGGCCGAATATTGCCACCGCTTGATCTTGATCTTTCAAGGTCGGATCGTCGCTTCCGGATCCCCGCTGGAGTTGAAGCGGCGCGAGATGACCGGTGATGTCGTGTTGGTGGAATGCGATGACCTGGGTCGTGCCTTGGATCTTCTTCAGAAGAATCCCAGCGTGCAGGATGCGGCCGTGTTCGGCAACGCGCTGCACCTGGTGGTATCTGAGGCCGCTGCCGACATGGCTCCTCTCCGGACCTATCTTTCAATGCGTGGCGTGACGGTGACGAAGATGGAACCGATTCACCCGACGTTAGAAGATGTCTTCGTGTCGTTGACGACGAAGCAAGGAAAGCCGGGAAAGGAATAACTGGCGATATGCGGTGGTACCGTCTCGCGGCAATCGTCCGCAAGGAAATGATCCAAATCCGCCGGGACCTTCCCAGCTTGCTGATCACCTTGGGGATGCCCATCCTCCTGCTACTGGCGTTCGGCTACGGCGTCAGCTTCGATATCAAGCGCATCCCCGTGTACGTGTATGACCGGGAGGGAAGCCAGCAAAGCCAGGACTTGCTCAAACACTTCCAGGCCTCCGAGTATTTTAGCGTGGTGCAGAGCGTTGCTAGCTACTCCGCACTGGTTCAGGCGATTGACGCCGGACAGTGCCGGCTGGCGATCGTGATCCCGCAGGACTATTCACAGAAGTTGAGCGCCGGCGGGCCGGTAAGCATCCAGGCGCTGCTCGACGCGGCGGATAATAACACGGCCAATGTCAGCATCAGTTACGGTGAGGCCGTCATGCAGGCCTATAACCGGCAGATACAACTTGATTGGCTGGAACGTCATGGGCTGTCCAGCCTGCAGCCGTCGCTGAGCGTGGACGCACGGACCTGGTTTAACGAGGACCTGGAGAGCATGGCCAACATCGTGCCAGGGGTCGTTGCCATCGTCATGGCGGTGATCGGCTCATTTCTCGCCTCCCTAACCATCGCGCGCGAATGGGAGCGGGGCACGATGGAGCAGCTCATCTCGACCCCGGTCACGCCTCTGGAACTTATGCTCGGCAAACTGGTGCCGTATTTCCTGATCGGCATGATCGATACAGCCCTGTGCGTCATCATGGCCGTATGGTGGTTCCAGGTTCCTTTCCGAGGGCAATGGATCGTGTTTTTTTTCAGCTCCACGCTCTTCTTGATGGTCGTTCTGTCATTGGGTTATTTCATTTCGGTGGTAGCTAAATCGCAGCTCGCGGCCAGCCAGGCGGCTCTCATCGTTACCTTTTTGCCGGCGTTTCTCCTCTCCGGGTTCATTTATCCGATCGACCAGATGCCCGTGGTCATCCAACTGATTACCCACATTATACCGGCTCGGTACTTCATGACGATCACCCGCGATGTCTTTCTGAAAGGCACATCCATACCGTTGTTTCTCGATGAGCTGCTCGCTCTGGCAGTGTTTGCGTTGCTGCTTACCGTCCTTGCCACCCGGTCCTTCCACAAGAAGCTAAGCTGAGGCGACCACTATGCTGGGGCGAATACGGGGGATGCTGATTAAAGAGTTCATCCAGGTCTTTCGAGATAAACGGTCTCGCTTCGTTCTCTTTGGCCCGCCTGTGATTCAAATGCTCGTCTTCGGCTACGCTGCGACCTTGGATATTCGGCACGTACCAACCGCGGTCTTAGACTACGACAACAGCCAGGTGAGCCGCGATCTGCTCTCGCGCTTCACCGCCAGTCCCTACTTCGACGTGCGCGCCCGGCTGGAGGACCACCGGCAGATCGGCGAGCTGATCGATCGTGGCGACGTCATCATGGCCCTTCAGATTAATGCGGGCTTCGCCGAAGACCTCAGAAAGGGACAGACAGCACATCTGCAGGTGATCGTGGACAGCAGCAACTCCAATACGGCGCTGATCGCGGTCGGGTATGTCAATCAAGTCGCCAGTCGGTTCTCAGAGGATTACCAGACGGAGCGCTTGCGCCGCACATCCCCGCTGCTGCTTCCTCAAATGCCCCGTGTCGTGCTGGAGCATCGTCCGTGGTTCAACACCGACTTGCAGAGCCAATGGTTCTTTGTACCGGGGATCATCGGGAATCTTGTACTGGTGATGGTGGTTACCCTGACCGCTTTTGCTGTGGTGCGCGAGCGCGAGATAGGCACGCTCGAACAGATCATGGTGACGCCGATCGGGCGGCTGGAATTCATCCTGGGGAAAACGGTCCCGTTTTTCCTGATCGGGCTGCTCGACACACTGTTCATTTCCCTCGTTGGCACCCTCTGGTTTGGCGTGCCTTTCCGGGGGAGCATCGGGGTGCTGGCGCTCGGTGCGATCCTCTTCATCATGTGCATGCTTGGCATTGGGCTCTTCATCTCCACCATTTCGAAGACACAGCAACAAGCCATGGTGTCAGGCTTCTTTTTCATTATGCCCGCCATCACATTTTCCGGCTTTGGCACTCCGATCAGTAGCATGCCGGAAGTCATGCAGTGGCTCACCTATTTGGACCCGCTGCGATATTTCTTGGATGTCCTCCGAGGTGTGTATTTGAAAGGGGTCGGTTTGGAGGTCCTTTGGCCGCAATTCGTTGCGTTGGGAGCCCTTGGTATCGTCATGTTATCGGTGAGCGTCTTTCGCTTCCACAAATCTCTTGATTGACCGGTCCTCTACTCGTGAGGCTCGAGCCGTATCATACAGGGCGGCCGGTCATCTCCTTGGTTCCTTCAATGTTCCAGGCAACCACACGTCACTTGATCGCAGATTGACAGGGCCCTGAAGAAATAAGGGCGCACTGCCTCTTCTCAGTCAACGAGTGGCCTGCTTTTCAGGTTTGGGTCAGGGCTGCGGAAGAGAAAATCAAAGAAGCCAATCATGGCTTTCGCACTTATATCCGTCACGTGTACTCAGCAACCGAGCATCTCTTCCGATGCAACTTTCTTCCTTTACGCGACTTGGGCCCGGACTGTCGGAATCACCACGATCTTCCCGTCTTTGAGCTCCACATGAGCCGTACCGCCATCCCGTAGCTCACCCTTTACAAGTAGATAAGCGATTGGCGTTTCGAGATCCTGCTGGATCAATCGCTTGAGTGGCCGCGCGCCATACACAGGATCATAGCCGCGTTGAGCGAGGTCAGCCTTCGCCTGAGCAGTGAGTTCAAGAGAAATCCTCCGCTCGGCCAGACGCTCTTCCAGGCGAGTCAACTGGATGTCCACAATCCTGACCAACTGCGCCGTGGAGAGCGGATGGAACACCACCGTCTCATCAACGCGGTTCAAAAACTCCGGCCGGAAGTGCCGGCGGAGGTCAGTCATGGCCACCTTCTTCATCTCTTCATAAGGCACCTGTCGCTGCTGGGCCTCCAGGATGTCCTGACTTCCGATATTCGAGGTCATGATCAGCATCGTACTTTTGAAGTCCACGGTGCGACCATGCGAGTCGGTGAGTCGGCCGTCATCCATCACCTGGAGCAACACATTGAACACGTCATGGTGCGCCTTCTCGATTTCATCGAACAGAATCACGGAAAACGGACGACGCCGGACCGCCTCTGTCAGTTGGCCGCCTTCCTCATACCCCACATAGCCGGGCGGAGCGCCGATGAGCCGAGCGACGGTGTGTTTCTCCATATATTCCGACATATCAATGCGGATGAGATTCGCCTCATCATCGAAGAGTGTTGCAGCTAAGGCGCGTGCGAGCTCTGTTTTCCCAACGCCAGTTGGACCGAGGAACAGGAAGGAGCCGATCGGCCGGCAGGGATCTTTGATTCCGGACCGGGCGCGTATCACAGCATCTGCAACGGCCCGAACCGCCTCCTCCTGACCGACCACCCGCTTATGCAAGAGGTCCTGCAGATTCAGCAGTTTCTCCATCTCACCTTGCACCAGACGAGCGACGGGAATACCCGTCCAGCGGCTGACGACCTCCGCGATGTCATCTTCATCCACTTCCTCTTTCAGTAACCGGTGTCCGTTTTGCTTCTTCACCAGGTGCTGTTCCTCTGCGGCGAGTTGCCGCTCCAGCTTGGGCAATTCGCCATACCGCAACTCCGCGACCCGATTCAGGTCGTACGCCCGCTCGGCCCGTTCCATCTCCTGTTTCATGCCTTCGATCTGTTGACGAAGCTTCTGCAGGCGACCGACAGACACTTTCTCTGTTTCCCAGTGGGTCTTCAGCACATCCCGATCGCGCACCTTCTCGGCCAACTCCTCTTCGAGCGCCTCTAATCGTGTGCGGCTGGCGGGGTCGGTTTCCTTGCGGAGGGCTTCGCGCTCAATCTCCAACTGCAGCACCTTCCGCGAGATCTCATCCAACTCTGCCGGCAGACTGTCGATCTCAGTCCGGAGGCGAGCGGCTCCCTCATCCACCAGATCAATGGCCTTGTCCGGCAAGAAGCGGTCCGCAATGTATCGGTGCGATAGTTTGGCGGCTGCGATCAGTGCGGCATCCTTGATACGCACACCGTGGTGGATTTCGTATCGTTCTTTGAGTCCTCGCAGGATCGAGATCGTGTCCTCAACCGTCGGTTCACCGATGATGACCGGCTGAAACCGACGTTCGAGCGCAGCATCCTTTTCAATATGCTTGCGGTACTCATCGAGTGTGGTCGCCCCAATCATGTGCAGTTCGCCGCGGGCCAATAAGGGCTTGAGAATGTTGGCCGCATCCATCGCGCCTTCAGCCGCACCCGCCCCCACGACGGTGTGCAACTCATCGATGAACATCAGAATCTGCCCATGGCCCGACTGGACTTCCTTGAGGACCGCCTTGAGGCGCTCCTCGAATTCCCCTCGATACTTGGCTCCAGCGATCAACGCTCCCATGTCCAGCACGATGAGGCGTTTGTGCTTCAGGCCTTCGGGCACATCTCCTTTGACGATTCGTTGGGCCAATCCCTCCACGATCGCCGTCTTCCCCACGCCGGGCTCACCGATGAGCACCGGATTGTTTTTGGTCCGGCGTGACAGGATCTGAATCACCCGTCGGATTTCTTCGTCCCGCCCCACGACCGGGTCCAGCTTGCCTTGTCCGGCTAGTCTGGTGAGATCACGACCGTACTTCTCAAGCGCTTGATAGGTGCTTTCGGGGTCCTGACTTGTTACCCGCTGGTTCCCCCGTATTTGTTGAAGCGCGGATAACAGCCGATCGCGGGTTAATCCGAGCTGTCTAAAAATGCCTCCTTCCACCACCATCGCAAGAAGGACATGCTCCACGCTCACGTATTCATCGTGCAATCCTCGCATCTCCTGTTCGGCCTGGGTCAGCACGTGCGACAAGCGCTGCGTCACATAGATCTGTCCAGGCGCTGATCCGGGCCCCTGCACCTGTGGAAGCCTGTCTAAGGCCGCCTCGGCCGCCTTCCGTACCGCGGCCGGAGAGATCCCCGCCTGTTCAAACAGCGGACCGGTCAGACCTGCTTCTTGTTCCATCAGCGCCAGCAGCAGGTGCTCGATGTCAATGCCTTGATGGCTTCGGCGCATCGCGTGGGCTGAGGCCGCCTGCAGTGCCTCCTGGAGCTTCAGCGTCATGCGGTTCATATCCATACGTCCCTCCCTACGCTACATTCTTTTCCTATGCATGTTATCCGGATCAGCACCCGTTTACCCCATGGGTCTGGGTGTAGACAGCCAGGGGCCCCAGGCCAGCGTGGCCGGATTGCATGGTCCGTCGATCACTCCACGAGCGGAATTCTGTCCAAGAAGGGTATTCTAAGATTGACGGCAGCTTGCTCGCCACCACCGTGCGCGAAGATGTCGGTTCGAGTGCCGCAGTGCGGACAGATGAAATAACTCATGTTCTCAATATCCCGAGAATTGGAACCTCGCTCTCCTTGAACATTGCGAGGGCTTTCGCAACGACATGGACGGAGGCCCGTTGAGGAGTTGTGACGAGGACCGCTCCAGCGAGGGGAGCCGACTGGGTCAGACTCAAGGATGCATCGCCGATGCCCGGTAGGAGGTCGACCACGAGATAATCCAACGGCCCCCATGCCACGTCGCGGAACAGTTGCCGCAGGGTGGTATGGACCATAGGGCCATGCCAGAGAGTACCAGCGAACGCACCACCAGTGCGCGCGGGATGGTCTGTTGAACCAACCATGCCCCGGGTCCCTCACGGTGTCCCGCGCCTAATCCACATCCAGGCCTGCCTGCTTCAGGCGAGCGCGCAACTGCTCGATCTCATCAAGCAGATCGATCATCACCGCAGCCGCCTCGATGGTGGCTCCGAAATCCCTCTGCAGCCGGGCGACTCGGCGGGCACACGTGAGGTCCGCCGAGCGAAATCGCCAGTCCGAGGTCTCCCTGCCTTGCGGCGCCAGCACGCCCACCGCCACCAATTCAATGATCCACTGGGCCTCCGCCCCGCAGGCCCTCGCCAACTCCTCGAGCGCCAGCACGCCCTCATCACCGATCACGCTCCCTGTCAGAATCTCGTTCTCCATATCCATCCGTTCAGACTCCGAGTGAGTGGCGCGGATTGAAGGCCAGGTCCCGCGCCATGGTGTGATAGATCTGTTGTGCCTGCTCCGTGTCCGCTCTCGGAAGGACCACTTCCAGGACAAGATAGAGATCGCCCGCCGGTTCGCCGGGAATGCCGCGTCCCTTGAGTCTTAGCTTTCGTCCGCTCTGCGAGCCCGGAGGGATTTTGACTTCAACCACGCCGGTCGGGGTCGGCGCTTTGACCGTGGCTCCGAGGGCCGCTTCCCACGGTGCAAGCGGCAATGAGAGCGATAGGTCGCGGCCTTGTACCTGGTACAGGGAGTGAGGGTGAAAACAGATCTCGAGATAGAGGTCACCCGCTGGCATTCCGTTGGCTCCCGGCGCCCCTTGCCGCGTCAGTCGGATATGCTGGCCTTCACGGATGCCTTTGGGGATGTGGATGTTAAGCGACCGTTCCCGCAGCACCACCTGGCCTTGCGCATTCACCTGCGGCGAACGCAGGGTAATCGTGGTGGTTCCGCCGTGAAACGCATCTTCGAGAGCGATGAAGATCTTGGCATGATGGTCTTCGCCATGAGCACGGGTGGATGCGCTGTGACGGGAGAAGTTGCCGAACAGGGTGGAGAAGAAGTCGCTATAGTCGGTGGCTTCCGCCGCGGAAGCGCCGCCGGGGGTGAACTCGAAGCCCGCAGCCCAGTCCGGTGGAGGGGTAAATTCTTGCCCCGCCCGCCAGCGATTGCCAAGTTGGTCGTAGGCGGCACGCTTCTCCGGGTCCTGAAGCACTTCGTAGGCTTCACCGATTTCCTTAAAGCGCGCTTCAGCTCCGGGCTCTTTACTCACATCCGGGTGATATTTGCGTGCCAGCTTGCGGTAGGCGCTTTTGATGTCGTCGGCCGTCGCCGCGCGCTCAACCCCGAGGAGCTTGTAGTAGTCCTTGAATTCCATCTCGCGTCGTTTCCGGCTGTTCAGTCGACCACGTCGGGGGCTCCCTGGATGTTCGTTCCGCTCCTGATGAATGAGCTGCGCAGTACCTTTGCGAGGCGATCCTGCACATCCATGACTTGTTCATCGCATGGGCTCACATGAGCCGCTTCTCCCTTCGTAACGTGAAACCACGGTGCACGATGAATGCCAATGCGCATAACGCCGACCGCGCGTTGAAAGCCTAAGAAGGGTGATGAGATAGCTCGGGAGCAAGAACGTTCACCTATGCCGATGAAGGCGACGCATGTCGCATATGGGGGCACGGAGAGATGAATGGATGTCTCTTAATGCCACAAATTTGAGAATGACTGATCCATTGCCATGGGAACATCTCTTCATTGATTTCGGTCATTCCTCTGGACCAGCGCGCTCATCATCGGCTGACCTTGCCGACTCACAAGGATCATGGTTCGACATGGCACAGCGGAATAGGCTTGACATATATCTTTGTCGCATAGGTCCACACCCACCTCCTTACGCTGTCGCATTTCGCCTTACATCCAGAGTGTCAGGGTGATCGCTCAGTCGCGGGTCCCCGCTCCAAAGTCCATGATTTGTCGCGCGCTGTCTGCGGCTTCGGGATGATCTATTTGCATTGGCGCAGCACTTGCTTGTTTTCGTAGCCATCGTGCTTCGACCTCTCTACGATCGAAGCAAAAGTGACATAGAGCGAAATGTTGGAAGTGGGACTGCGGATGGCGGGGTTCAAGGCCCGGCACAATGCGCTCGCGGTCTTGACGCTCGAACAACGCAAGGAAGGCAAGGCTGCCCATGAGAAGAGGATGCGCGAGATGATGAGCGGCCGACACGTTGGCGCAGTCAGCGGAGGCCACGAGTCAGCGAAAGACACCAGATAGCGCCATGGTGGAGAGCCACGAGCGTCACGATGCAGTGACGCCACGGTTG
This sequence comes from Nitrospirota bacterium, assembly GCA_018971525.1. Lineage (GTDB taxonomy): Bacteria > Nitrospirota > Nitrospiria > Nitrospirales > Nitrospiraceae > Palsa-1315. Next base: position 23,402 of record JAGXAR010000031.1, on the reverse strand, counting down.
TCGCACTCAAAACTGTGGAGGGTTCTTCTTGCGTGTCCGATGGTGTCGGCTTGTGCCCACGTGTCAGATGGTTCCGTTGAGGGATGACCCCGTTGACGGAAGGCTTGAGATGACCACAAAGATGCTCATCGGCGCCATGTTCGCATTGATCCTCAGCAGCTTAGGGGCACTGGCCGAGACCCGCCTCAGCACGATCGACGTGGGTCAACGGATATATCAACGGAACTGTCTCCACTGTCATGGCGTGAGACTGGATGGGAAAGGACCAGACGCCGCGTCCCTCAGCGTTCCTCCCGCCAGCTTTCACACGTACCTTTCCCGCCTCAAAGACGACGCCGAATTAGCGAAGCTTATCAAGCAGGGCAAACAGTTCCTCGGCATGCATAACTGGGAGGACACCCTCACCGAGGAGCAAGTCCAAGATCTGATCGCATACATTCGCAGCGCGGCTCCGCATGTGAAGGTGAAGCCTTAAATTCCTCGATGCAGGTGACCCCAAACCAGAAAACGAGGCCAGAGAGAGCTTGAGGAACGAGCCTGCTGACCCGCCACGGGAAACCAGGCAGATTGGGAGTTGAGAAATTGTCCTGCGCATGATCGAGCGGTGCAATCTTCCGGCTGATACATGGGCGCAATGACTTGAATCAGGAGCTTCGGTCATGGATGGAACCGAGCCCGGACCTTCAAGGGAGGAATCGCCACACGTGCCAAAGGAATTCGTCATCTTCGCGGGGACCGCGAACCCTGAATTGGCGGCTGCGATCGCGGCGGATCTGGGAATGCTTTTGGGTGCCTGTGCAATCGACCGCTTCCCGGACGGGGAGACTTCCATCCAGCTGCAGGAGTCGGTACGGCGAAAAGAAGTTTTCCTCGTGCAGTCGCTCTCACCACCCGCGAATGAGCATTTCGTCGAATTGTTGGCCTTGGCGGATGCTTGTCGGCGGGCGGCGGCTGCGCGCATCACGGCAGTGGTGCCCTATATGGGCTATGCGCGATCTGACAAGCGCCATGGACGGCGCGAGCCGATCATGGGACGGATGGTTGCGGACGTCCTGGAGGCCGTCGGGGTTCATCACGTGGTGACGGTTGATCTCCATGCCCCGCAGATCGAAGGGTTTTTTCGAATCCCCGTTGACTCGCTGACGGCTGTGCCGCACCTGTCGATCTACCTGCGCGAGGAGACATCGCCGGGGGTCGTGGTGGTCGCACCGGATGCCGGGGCGTTTCGCATGGCGACCGAATATGCGCACCGCTTGAACGGGACGGTTGCGGTTCTTCACAAGCGACGAAAGAGCGGAACAGGAACCCAGGTCACGCATCTGGTTGGCGATGTGGCCGGCAGGGCCTGCCTCATCGTGGATGACATGATCTCAACCGGCGGTACCCTGGCCTCTGCCATTGAGGCGCTGCTCACGGCAGGTGCTCGTCCAGAACTGACAATCGCGGCCACACATGGGCTGCTTCTTGCTGGAGCTCGTCAGAAACTGATCCACGAAGCCGTGAGGAAGGTCGTGATCACCGATACTATTGCGGGAGGCCCGAAGGATTGGCCCCGCCTGCAGAGTATTTCGATCGCTCCGGTCATTGCCGGGGCGCTCAAACGGCTCGTGGAACATCGGTCACTGGGTGATCTGTACTGAGCTCTGTGATCATGTCGTATGCCGGCACCAACGTCGAGAGCTCAATGCAGCCAAATTGGGAACACTTCCCGCACGAAGCCGACATGGGCGTTCGAGGGATCGGCTCGACAAAGGAGGCTGCGTTTGAAGGGGCGGCTCTGGCCTTGACGGCGGTGATTACCGATCCGGCCGAGGTCATGCCGACGCAGCCTGTCACCGTGGCCTGTGAGGCGCCTGATGATGAGTTGCTGCTTGTGGATTGGCTCAATGCGCTCGTCTATGAAATGGCCACAAGAAAGATGCTGTTCAGCCGCTTTGCAGTGCGCCTCAACGACCATGGGCTACAAGGGACGGCATGGGGAGAACCGGTCGATGTGGCGAGACATCAGCCGGCCGTCGAAGTGAAAGGCGCGACCTACACCGAGTTGTCAGTGAAGCAGGATGAGCAGGGTCGCTGGATTGCTCAATGTGTGGTGGATGTGTAGGTCGCATTAAGAAATGAGGCAGGGATGGATCTCAACCTGTTGAAACGACGAGGGCCTGACGAATGGCACATTTCTCCCCGCGGCAAGATGCGGGTGCCGGGGGTGATCTATGCTACCGAATCCCTGATTCGCGACATGGACGAGAAGGTCTATGAACAAGTCACCAACGTCGCGACGCTGCCGGGGATTGTCCAAGCCTCCTATGCGATGCCCGATGCCCATTGGGGCTATGGGTTTCCCATCGGCGGGGTCGCTGCGTTCGATCCCGATCTCGGAGGGGTGGTGTCTGCCGGCGGTGTGGGCTTCGACATTTCCTGTGGCGTCCGGGCGCTTCGCACGGGACTCACGGTCGAGGATCTTCAGCCGGTGAAGGAACAACTGGCCGAGGCCTTGTTTCACCGCATTCCCGCCGGCGTAGGGAGCAGGGGGAAGGTGCACTTGGATCGACACGAGATGGACGCCATGCTTGCCGGCGGCGCGCGGTGGGCGGTGGGGAAAGGCTACGGGCTGCACGAGGACCTCGAGTTCATCGAAGAGCATGGCTGCATGGCCGACGCTAAACCGGGGTGCGTGTCGGACTACGCCAAGAAGCGCCAGCAGGATGAGATGGGGACGCTCGGCTCCGGGAACCACTACCTCGAAGTGCAACAGGTCGTGCAGGTCTTCGATGCAGAGGCGGCGCCGATCTTCGGGCTCCGCAAAGGAGATCTTATCGTCAGTATCCATTGCGGCTCGCGCGGACTCGGCCATCAGATCGGCACAGAGTTCCTCAAACGCATGGCCGTGAGCGCGGCCCGGTACCACATCGAATTGCCGGACCGCGAATTGGCGTCCGCCCCGATCAATTCGGAGGTGGGGCAGGATTATCTCGGCGCAATGCGAGCAGGGATCAACTGCGCCCTCGCCAACCGTCAGATCGTCACACATCTTGTCAGGCAGGTGTTCGCCGACTTATTGCCACAGGCCACACTCTCGTTGCTCTACGACGTCTCGCATAACACCTGCAAAGTCGAGGAGCATGTCATCGACGGGACGCCCACTCGTCTTTTCGTCCATCGCAAAGGTGCCACGCGGGCCTTCGGCCCCGGCCATCCTGATGTTCCTTCATCACTCCGAGCCGTGGGCCAACCGGTCCTCATCGGCGGCACGATGGGAACGGCCTCGTATGTGCTCGTGGGCACGAAGGAGAGCATGGCGCTGGCGTTCGGGTCCGCCTGTCACGGAGCCGGTCGCAGCATGAGCCGGCATCAGGCGCTTCGGCAGTGGCGTGGTCGTGACGTGGTGACGGAGTTAGCCACACGCGGGATCCTGATTCGCAGTCCGTCGCTCCGCGGAGTGGCCGAAGAAGCGCCTGGCGCTTACAAGGATGTCAGCGAGGTGGTCGATGCGGCGGACGAAGCGAACCTGGCGCGGAAGGTGGCAAGGCTTGAACCGCTCATGTGTGTGAAGGGGTAGGAGAACAGAGGTCAGGGCATCACACGATGATCGCCTGAGATGCAATGGAGGCTACGAGGGTGAAGTCAGAGAAAACGGAACAGAACAGGGAAGAGAAACGAGAGGAGAAACCGCCGTTCGAAGAGCCCAGCCATTGTCTTCTCTGCGGAGTGGCGGGGCCGGCGCTGTTGTATGGCCACTGGGTGTGTGCGCATTGCAAGAATGTGGTACAGGCAGAAGCGGTGTCCAAGAAGCGCAAGATCGAAAAGGAAGGCGGCGAGCTGGCTTAGGCCCTAATCGCCGCCGAGTACCGTTCAGATGGGCTCCTCTCATTTCACCAACAGCACGAGTCTCACGCCAGCGCTACCGCTCGGACGGGGAGGCCGTTCGCTTCCGATCGGAAAGCTCCCGGTTACGTTGCTCCGCACCATGCTGGCTCGCTACGCCAGAAACCGCGACCCACGCGTCATCGTGGGTGCCGGGATCGGTCTTGATGCGGCGGCTCTCGACATAGGTGGCCAGTATGTGATGATCAAAACAGATCCCGTCACCTTCGTGACGGAGGAGATTGGCGCGTACGCGCTGGCGATCAATGCCAATGATCTTGCCACGATGGGTGCCCGGCCTCGCTGGTTTTTAGCCACGATGTTGCTGCCGGCCGGGACAACCACGAGCGCGGGGGTGTCCCGTATCTTTTCGCAGATCGGGAGAGCCTGTCGCAGACTGAAGATCTCACTGTGCGGCGGTCATACGGAGGTGACCGCCGCGGTGACTCGACCCGTAGTCGTCGGCTGCCTTCTGGGACAGTGCCCAAAAAACCGATTGATCACCACAGCAGGGGCCCGCGTGGGAGACGCCGTGTTGCTCACGAAGGGCATCCCGATCGAAGCGGTGTCGATCCTGGCGCGTGAGAAGAGCAAGGAACTCCAGCATCGCTATTCGGCGCGATTCGTAGCCCGGTGCCGTCGGTATTTCACAGACCCCGGCGTGACCATCGTCCGTGACGCCACCATTGCCCTGGCAGTTGGCGGAGTGCATGCGATGCATGATCCGACAGAAGGAGGTCTGAGCGCGGCCCTGTATGAGCTCGCCGAGGCTGCCCGGGTTGGAGTACAGGTTGACGAACGGGCGATCCCTATTCTGCCCGAGGGACGCCGACTCTGCGACGACTTCGGCATGAATCCCCTTGGGGCCATTGCGTCAGGTGCCCTGATCATCTGTGCGGACCCCAGCCGGGCGCAGGCGATCCTCCGACGCCTCACCCGATCGGGTATTGCAGCTACACAGATCGGCACCATTGTCCCGGCTCGGAAGGGAGTCACCTTCGTCACCGATGGGAGACGGGTCCGCCCGGTTCCCCGCTTTCCCGTGGATGAAATGACCCGTGTACTGAATCCTTCCTACAGGCCATCGCGCTAAATGGAGAAACAGGAAGTATTGTCCATAAGCACAGCGAGGAGGTGCACGCTGACTAGGGTAGCCCCGACTCATTCATGACGAACACAAAGCTGCCGAAGCAGCGTTCCGTAGTCTCCCTCTGGACCAAAGCGGATCACGTAATGCCCTGCAGATCTATCTCAGGATTCTGGCGGTGATCAAGGTCGGGACATTGTCACGGACATGGAGATATCACTCCTGGCTGTCGGAGCGTAACCCGGATCACGATCCGCCGAAGCGCAACAGTGTCCTCGCGTCGAGGTGCGCCAGGCTCTCCACTCACTGCGGCCTAGTGGCCGTTTTTTGATCATCCTGCGCAATGACGTATCTCAATCTCATCCCGCACGCCAGCCTTCTTGCACACAGCGAACCACAATGCCTGGGCCTCATAAAAACAAGACGTAACTAGTGGAGGATTTGTTAGCTGGGGAACTTTGCGAGGAGAGTCAAAAAAACCGGAGCGGGGGCGGGTTCCGAGAGCCTTTTGTCTATTGGAGGAGTTTTAGGCTTCCCGACCTCTCAGCGGGCCTGCTCACCACCCCTACCCCTGACCTCGATTATCTTGAATGTTCCTCTCACCGAGCCTCCGCTCACCTATAAGGTAACCGTGCTTAGTGAGAGGTCAACCGTTGGAAATGTCCCGTCAGGCTAGGTCATTGAATCACTGTGGCGTAATAGGGCAAAGGCGGGCCATGTCAGGAGTCATCATGGTCCGCACCTTCTCGATCAGGGTGTCACAGAGTCGTGAGAAGTCCTGAGGTTAATGTGGGACGACGAGCGATCGTCTTCAGTCTCCTCGGTGGCATGGCTGATGCTTCTATCGACTCACACGTGAGGCGGAGTCGATGTCCATCAGTCTGATCTCTGTGAAGGTTCATATTCCGAGTCCTCCGGCGGTCCAAGTCATTCTTGGTCAGGCTCATTTCATTAAGACCGTCGAGGATCTTCACGAGGCCCTGGTCACGGCTGTGCCGGGCATCGCGTTTGGATTGGCGTTCTGCGAGGCCTCGGAGCCCTGTCTGGTGCGATGGAGCGGTACAGATCAGGAGCTGATTGAACTGGCGCGGACCCATGCCAAGAACATCGGGGCAGGCCATAGTTTTCTGGTGCTCTTGAAGAATTGTTATCCTGTGAACGTGCTGCCTGCCATCCGGCAGGTTCCGGAAGTCTGCCTGATCTACTGTGCGACGGCCAATCCGGTGGAGGTGATACTGGCGGAGACCGGGCAAGGGAGGGGGATTCTCGGCGTGGTCGATGGATTTCCTCCGAAGGGGATTGAGGCGGAAGCAGATATCGTGGAACGGAAAGCATTGTTGCGCCGGTTCGGGTACAAGCTCTGAGGCACAGGAGAATATGCCGAGATCCAAGCGGCCGATCTTCACGGTGCAAAAGCATCAGGCCTCTCACCTTCATTATGATTTCCGTCTGGAAATCGGCGGCCTGCTCAAGTCTTGGGCTATCCCCAAGGGCCCCTCGTTGGACCCAACTGTCAAACGGCTTGCCGTGGAAGTGGAGGATCACGATCTCGGGTATGCGGAGTTCGAGGGGGTGATCGAAGAAGGCCATTATGGAGCGGGGCCGGTGTTGGTGTGGGATACAGGCTGGTTCGAACCGCTCGATGCGAACCAGGGCTCTGCATCGCTGTCGATGATGCTCCATGCGGGTAAGTTAGAAGTGCATCTGCACGGACAACGGTTGCGGGGCGGCTTCACCTTGGTGCGCATGAAAGACCGGCCACAGCAGTGGCTGCTGATCAAACAGCGAGATAAGGATGCTCGTCCCGGTCACGAGGTGGTGCAGGAATATGACACCTCGGTGTCGTCCAATAGGACGATCGAAGACCTGGAGGCAGCCGTCGCAGCCGGAACGTTGGACACATATCACTGTGGGTAAGGTGCGTATCACGAAGAAGCGGCCACTGTTTCCTGTCGTCAGGGAGAGTCCATGACGATGAGACAACCGACGGTCTCAACTATAGGAACGGAGGAGCCACAGACGTTCCCTTCCTGGAATGTGGTGGTCACCGCTAAGGATCATGAACAACGACACCTGGCAAGGTGCGTGAAGCGGCTGGGCGACTTCTGGTGGACGCCGTTTCTCGGGCTACTAGTCGGGCGCGTGGAGGATCATGAAGCCTTCTGCGAGCAGTTACTCCGTAGCGAAGAGGAGAGGCCAGGGTTACTCCGCCCCCTGGCCAGGCTGATCCCGATTGATCGCACGTTTGCCTTCAGGCCGAGTATCTGCCGTCCCAACTTGCGCGAGCCGTCCTGGCCTATGCAGACCGGATCGACAGCGGCTCGTTCTACGTGCGGATCGAACGGCGAGGCCATGCGGGTGACATCCACAGCCAGCCACTGGAGCAGGAACTGGATCGCACGCTGCTCGCGCACTTACGGGAGCAGGGCGCCGCGCCGCTCATCGACTTCAAGGACCCGGATGCGATTGTCGCAGTGGAGCTGATCGGGGATGAATGCGGAGTGGGATTGATCACCCGAACGATGCGGGAGCGTTTCCGCTTTGTGAAGGTGCCGTAACCGTCATCAAGAAAGGAGTAATGATGTCAGTGCCAAAACATCTCGCTGCAGCAGCGGCCAAGCTCAAAGAGGCATCGTTCAGGATCGACGAAGCACGACAAGGTCCTGTGACCTGCGAGAATCAGAAGGTCTGGCTGGAGGCGCTGACGGACTACTGCCTGGCGCTCTCAGAAGTCCAGTCCTATAACAACGAGTCAGTCCACGAAAAGCTCCATGAACTGGCTGGACGAGCGGGGATTAAACCATTCCCCGGGTCGGGCACCCCGCATATCTGAGCAGGAGAGGCGAGGTCATCAGGCGGCGAGGCTGTGCGCCACGGTCGTGAGCGAGGCTTTCTTTTTCTTGTCCTCGCCGACGGTGCGCTCGCGCAGCCGGCGGACAAGTTCCTGGTAGGAGTCGGAGCGGATGATCTTGTCGAACTGACTGCGGTAATTCTTCACCAGGCTGACTCCGTCCGCGATGATGTCGTAGGCGTGCCACGTCCCGTCTTTCACGTGCAGACGGTAATCCATCGGGATTTCGACTTTGCTCGACCGCAGTTCGGTCCGCACTTCCGCATAGTTTCCCTCGATCCGTTCGGAGAGATAAAATACTTGTTGTCCTGAATACCCTTCAACTTTGTCGGCATAGCGGTCGGAGAGAAAGCTCTTGAAGAGTTCGACGAATTCAACCCGCTCGCTTGCCGTGAGGGGAGTCCAGTTGGCCGCGAGCGCTCGCTTCGACATTTCCGTATAGTCGAAGTGCGAAGCGATGACTTCTTCCAGCATACGCCGGCGCGGGATGAGCTTGGCCGGATCTTTGAGCTTTTCGTCTTCCAGGATGCGGAAGACTTCGGTGAGCGTCGAGCGGACCACCTCAGTGGGGGATTCCGTAGGCTGGCCGGATGAACCGAACGCGAGGCTGCAAGTAAGCGCGACAAAAAATAAAGGAAGGGCGAGGGCCGTGCTCCGAACGATCCAAGGCCGGCGCGAGGTCGCAGGCAACCCGGCCGATCTCAACGTCGAACAGGCCGACGAGCCGCGGCCTGGTCGCCGCGGCGATGAAACGGGCGGCGACCTGCGAGCCTCTGGGGGAACAACTTGTGGCATGAGGCCCCTACTCCCTCCATGACTCGTCAATCCAGCACGAACGTTACTTTGAGGTCCACGCGATACAAGGCGACCTTGCCGTTGTCGACCACCACATGTTGCTCCTTCACCCAAGCCGATTTGATGTTGTGCACGGTCTTGGATGCCTTGGCGATCCCGCCCTGAATGGCATCTTCGAAGCTTTTCGGAGATTCGGCACTCAACTCGATGATCTTCGCGACGGACATGGGACTCCTCCTTTGTTGCGCGCGTGAGCGCGATTGCTGACAGGGTGATCGCAGGACTGTGTTCAGGCTTCAATGGTCTTCCGATACGTCTTGTTCTTTGAAGAATTCTCTCATTCTGTTTTGGGCCTGGAGGAAACAATCGGGACAATAGGTATGCGTGAAGCGAAGATCGGTTGAATGAACGTTGTGTGCTCTTCGATACGATCCCGGCGTGACCCAGAGCGTTCGATGAGAAGACGAATCCGTTTCGTCACGAACGAGTCCGCAGACACAACAAACAGGAAGAAGGCGCCTCGCTACATAGGCCTCTGGGCTCGATAAGGGTCTCGTTTGGTGGGCTGGCTGTGCGGCGGTTTCCTTAGAAGACATCGGGTGCCTCGTTGCGTCGTCACTCGAATGGCCAATCAGGTGAACAGCAAGCACCATGCCGGGAAACCCTGGCCTAGCTGACTCAAGAGAGCCTTGATTCCACAGGGGTTGCCGTCTGTGCGACAGGACGGAGGGGTCTGCCCCTCTGTCTGATTGACCAAGGTGCCTCAACTTGGAAAATTCGACTGTTGCATTAGGCGACAGCGTTCCGGTCGGTTCACCCCCGAGGGCCGATCTCCGAACCGGCCGCTGTCTGCACCACGAAGCCTTGTTTCAGGTCCCATCCGGTTCACCGGGTGTTACTTGAGTTGTCGGAGCTCTTCATAGTGCGTTGACACAACCTGCGTGAGCGCCTCCCGGAGTTCCTCTCCCTGATAGTGGCGATTCGCCACTTTTCGGAGACGCGCGGCGAGGCCTCCGTCGCCGAGCGTGCAGTCGGTCCATTTCACAAAATCCTCCCGGCGATCGTGGTATTCGAGGCTCTCCAGTGGGAGGGTCGGAATCAGGCGGGACAGTTCGTACAAACTGGCTGCTTCTATCCCCAGGTGGCCTTTCTCGGTTCGGAAGGAGAACCGTTTCCACGGCGGCAGAGGCACGTCGAGATACTTGTAGAGATGACGGACGTGGGGCACGCGCCTGATGGCCGGGCGCATGCGGACGATTTGCCCTCCGCAGAGAAGGGCACTGCCCATCGGGATCTGATCGAGGCTTGCACCTTTTAAACTGCAGGTGGCACAGTGGGTCCGGAGACAGTCCCCGATCTGACGGTCCGTGATCCGAGTCAAGAGCAGGTGGTGGAGTGAGGTGAGCACCGACTCGCTGAGGCGATCCGGTCGATAGGATACGAAGGCCCATCCGCCGGCATCGAGCATGGGACGAACCAGCGTGGTCACCTCGCTGCCCTCAAACAGGAATTCCTGCGCTTCATCGAGGACGATCCAATGGGGGCGGAATTTTTGTTCGCGCACGGGGCGTAAGGCACGAATCAGTTCGGCAATATAGTGGCTTCGCAAGCTGATGGGATAGTGACTCAGATCGAGGACCAGAGACACGCCTCCCTCATCGAGGAGCGATACCACGGCGGACGGAGGAGGGAGGGTGGTCCGGTCACCGCTGACTGATACAAAGCGCGGCAAGACTCGAAGTCCGCGAAAGTCTCCTTCGGGGTCGATGAGGAGAACTTGATACTCCTCATGATGGAGGCCTTCTGCAATCAGACCGACCATCCACGACTTACCGGTTGCGGAATTGCCGAAGACCCCCAAATTACGTCCGGCCAGCCGCGCAGCGGGGATGTTGATGGCTGCGCCGGATTCAGTCTGTCCGAGCAGGATCGGCCGCTCGCGCTTGAGCGGGATATCCAGAAATTTTCCGCCGAGCGGATACTGTTTGAGAATTTCAAGGACCCCTTGAGGGCCCGGAGCTGTGGCGAGGACGTCGGATGTTTCGATGACGGCGGGGACTGCGTCAGCTACCGCGACCGAGACCTCGGCCAAGGTCAGCATCGAGAGATCGTTTTCTGCATCACCGAACGCCGCGAGGTTTCTGGGCGAGAGGCCGCACAAGGCGAGAAGCCGTTCCAGTCCGGTCCCTTTCGTCGCGCCGGGTGGCAGCACCATGACTGCGCTTTTGTTGTATTCGATCGAGGTACTGCCGCCGTGTGAGCGGAGAATTCCCCACAGCGCCTGGTCGTGGGGCGTCCATGTGGCGGCAATGGCGAGCCCCCGCTCGAACGGAATGCCCGCTTCTTCGATGGCCTTGAGCAATCGCACATCGAGTTGGCCGAACGGGAGATACGTCTCTCCACTCGCAGTATGCGTCAGGACCGCGCCGTTTTCCCACACGATGCCGGCAAAGAGATCTTCCAGGCTGCCCAAGGCCACGGTCTCGTAGCGACGCCCTGTGACCAGGAACAGTACGTGGCCGCTGTCGCGGCATTGTTTCAGCGCTAATTCAACCTCGGCAGGCACGTTCCCGTTGACGGCGAGCGTGCCGTCGAAGTCGAAGGCCATGACGCGACGATACATGACGCCTCGGAGGGTTAAGTCTTGAGTGCTGAGTTGGAAATTCTGAGTTGGAAATAACTCAGAACTGTCTTATTAGATTTCCACCAGCGCCCGGTGCGCGCTGATCGCCTTCATCGTCCGCACGACATCCTCGTAGGAGACAGCCGGTGCCTTTCCCCCTTTCGCCTCTCCGGCGAGGAGAACGAAATCGTTCATGGCGATGACGCCCTGGAGCACCCCGTCATCATCCACGACCGGGAGCCGTCGGACTTTCTCCCGTTTCATAATGTCCAGGGCGGTATGGACATCATCGGACATGCGGCAGCTGTAGGCCTTTCCGGACACTGTTTCCCAGACGGTGAGGTCCGACGCTGGTTTATTTTTGGTGGCTGAGGCCATGCAGATGTCGCGATCCGTGATCATGCCCATCACCTGGCCCTGAACATTCAGAACGGGCAGGGCTCCGCAGTCGCTATCCCACATCATTTTGGCGGCGGCAGCCAGATTGGTGTCCGGACCGCAACATTGCACATCGCTGGTCATGATGTCTTGGACGTTCATGGGGATCCCCCTTTGCTTGAAGCAGCCGGTTTTGTTACGGGTTTTTTAGCCGTAACTGCTTGTTCTCCACGGTCGTATCCTGGACCAACTTCCCGAAACTGTCGGTCAAGACGTCGTTCAGCAGCGCTTGGGCATCCTCCGGATCGAACCAAAAAACGTCGTCTGCTCCGTTCCCATTCAGGGTCATGCGGATCGCGCTCCCGTCTGCGACATTCTGTGCTTGTAACGCGACCTTCGTTTTCGCCGTGACCTCGGTGAAGCCGACCCGGCTCTTGGCGTGGACTGAAAAGTCGAGGATTTTTCCCGTGAAGACGACATCGGCACCGGTCTCGCCGTCCCCTCGCTTCGTCACCTGCCAGCCCTTCGCGGTCAGATAGTCGACCAGGGCTTGGGCGACCACGTCAGCGGGGTTGCCTCCCGGTACATCGAAGTAGCTGACGCCGCCCCAGAGGTGTGTCCGGACTCCGAGGCCTGTCTTATGGCTCCGACCGTCCTCAATCGACCCTACCGCTACACGAAGGGTGGGAGTCGGCTTTGAAACCGCCTCGGACTTCGCCAAGATGGGGTGGATCTGGAGCGGAATGACCTCGCCTGTGCCGGCGCATCCAGCCAAGGCTATGAGACTGACCCAGCACATGAGCAGCATCCGACGTCTCTTCACAGGACCCTCCTTACATTCAAGGACTCTCAAGAACCATTCTTCCGACTCGCCTCTCCATCTGCTCGTTGACTATCTGGTGAAGTGAGCCCGTCGATTCGATTGCCAACAGGCCTCACTGTGTTCCGCGCAAAAAGGGCGTTCTTTCCCATAACTCGTGATCTGCATCTGTGATGAGGGGACGCCGAGGTCCCGGAGATACTGCGCGACCGCCTGTGCGCGGCGCTCGCCCAAGACCAAGTTATAGGCGCTCGTTCCCCGCTCGTCACAGTGACCTTCGATCAGGATGTTTTGGCCGGATTGTGCCTTCAGAAGACCGGCGTTGGCTTCGAGCCCGGACCGGGCATCATCGCGAATCACAAACCGGTCAAAATCAAAAAGGACATCGGATAGTTCGGGTATCGGCCTGGTCTGAGGCACCGCCGGCTGAGACGGAGGTGCGGGAACAATCGGTTTTTCTGCGACCAGTTTTTCTTCCACCACCGCCGGAGGTACCGGCTTTTCAGCCTGGGCTGGTGCCGGCTGGACCGGTTCTGGCTGGACTGGTGCCGGCTGGACTGGTTCTGCCTGGACTCGCGTTGACTCCGCTTTTGCTGCTTCCACTGGAGCTGGCGGGGGAACCTCTGCCTCCGCCACAGGCGCTTGGGCTTGGGGTGCCGGCCCCGGGAGATAACTCTGGTCCTCGACTGCCGTGACGATCTTCCGGCTTGCGCAGCCGGACAGCATCGCAACAACAAGCAGGCAGAGGCAGAAACGGAAATAGGATTGGTGGCACCGAGTCGACATGGGCGCTCCTTGGTTATCGAACGTGAATGGATCGTGCAATCAAGCCATCCGGCGATTTCAGGTATGTAACCTCGGCTGCTTCTCCGACCTTGAGGTCGGCCAACCCTGTAGTTCGCGTGCCTCGCGTGATCTTGGCGTCAGTTGGGACACGAGCCCCCACAATCAACTCTTCCTTATTTGGCAGTATGACTTTCACGACGATCGTCTGAGGATCGACGGCAGGATTTGCGGCCATTACTGTACCTCGCACCGTCCGCTGGATAGTCTCTGTTGCGGCGGTCGCGAGGGGGGGCATCAGCGTCATGAGTCCAATGACGAAAACAAGACAGAGTGAGTATAGCTTCGTTCTCATAGCGTGAGTCCTTCCTTCTGTATGCTGAACCCCGAACCAATGCGTTTCGTGACTGTCAGGATGCTGAAAAAGTCCGCCAGCGCTATCGGAAGGTTAAGGCTGAGATAAAGCAATCGAATCTTCGCTCAACCTTGACCTCGACCTGAGCCTACTTCGCTTCCTGCGGTCTTACCGGGCTGATTTTTTGAGCATCCTGCGGTGATGTTGTTCTCTTGCCCCAGTTGTGCATGCCCTCGACCTCTTGCCATGCTGAAATGGTTTTTCCGTAGCATGCCACTACTGTGATTGCAATGGCAAGAACGAAGCCATGCCATCCGGACACCGGTCCGCCGTCCACTTGTTGAAAATTGTTGGGTTTGAAATTGATAAACCAAGGGATCACTGCAGATGTTTGTGGCGATCCGCTACAGATGCAGCAACTCTGGTGTGGCGAAAGGTCGCCAGAATCCACCGGGATTGGAATTCGTCGTCCTTCTTACATGATCTGTGAATCCTCCGGGAATGATCCGATCTCATCGTCATTGCTCTTCAAAGGGAGATTCTAGGGGGAAAGAATGCTCATCATCGGCGTCCGGCATTCGGATTGCTCAGTGAAGAGCTAACAAGGTCGGCGGGAAGGCAGGAGGAGGACGTGGTGACATTTAAAGACGCATTCCGATTACTGGAGTTATTTCATGCTCGAGATTATGCCCAAGCCAGACCCCACTTGTACTTCAAATCCTCGAAGTCGGATACCTGGGTCCGACCGAAGGGGATGAGAGTGTTTCCATCGAAATTTGAAATCGCGATTTTGGACCCGGAACAGGAACAATGGGAAACGATCCCGTTCAAGGATGTAAACTTCGGTCTCTGGTAGCCCCTTCACGCCGATCCTGTGCCGCTGCTCGCGCAGCGTGGCAAGGAGGGAGGTCGCTGTATGGATCTCATGGATGCGATTTACAGCCGTCGGTCTGTCCGTTCCTATACCGACCAGCAGGTCGAGAAGCCGGTGGTCGAATCACTCATTCAGGCTGCCGTTCAGGCGCCCAGTGCTTTGAATCAGCAGCCATGGGCGTTTGCGGTCGTTCAAGATGGGAAGCTGCTCGCGCAGTATTCGAACCGCGTCAAAGCGCACGTGCTGAAGACCCTGAAGCCCCAGTCGCCGCTCTACAACCATCGGGAGGAGCTGGCGAATCCCGAGTACAACGTTTTCTACAATGCCGGCACGTTGATCATCGTCTGCGCAAAGCCCGAGGGGGTGCATGCAGAAGAGGATTGCTCGCTCGCTGCTCAAAACTTGATGCTGGCCGCTCATGCGATGGGTTTGGGAACCTGCCCGATCGGGTTCGCGCGTCCATGGCTGAATCTGGCGAGGACCAAGCGCGCACTCGCCATTCCGCAGGACTACACCGTGGTGTTTCCCGTCATCGTCGGATATCCAATGGGCGACCGGCCTCCGGTGGCAAGAAGAGAACCGGAAATCGTGTCGTGGAGGTGACCGGCCTGTTGGGAGGATCACATATGTGTGAGGGTGGAAGGCTGACACGAGCATGAAACCATTGTGTCTTGCGGTGGTGGGTTTCGGAAGAGTGGGAAAGGTCTGTGCGGATGCGTTACTCGATAGTAAGGACCTTGTCTTGGCGGCGGTGGTTCGACGTCTTGACAGTCTCGCTCAATCACTGCCCGAGGCGTTCCGCAAGATTCCGGTTGTCTCTCATGTGGCGCAAGTTCAGACTGTGGAGGGCGCGCTCCTGTGCGTGCCCATGACACAGGTATTGGATGCGGCGCATGAGTGTCTTCAGCATGGAATCCCCATCGTCGAATCCTCCGTGCTTCACGGAGAGGCCTTTCAGGCGCATCGCGACGAGATGCACCGGTTAGCCATTCGCCACAAAGTCCCGGCCATTGTGGGTGCCGGGTGGGATCCCGGAGCGCTGTCCCTCTTTCGGTCCCTCTTCGCGCTCCTGGCTCCGGAGGGCTACACCGAGACCTCACATCGCGTCGGAGTGAGCCTCCACCATACGGCGATGGCCCGACAGATTGCCGGCGTCAAGGAAGCGCTCTGCACCGAACAGCGCGCGACAAACGGCAGACGACAGCGCTATGTGTATGTGGAGTTGGAACAGGGAGTCGGTGCCGATCGGGTCATCGACGCGATCCGCGCCGATCCTCTGTTTCTCAACGACGAGACCCTGGTGTTTCCGGTTGAGAGTATCGCCGCGCTTGAGCAAGAAGGTCGCGGGGTCTTGCTCGAACGTCGCGGGGCGCCGGGGCGCCTGGGGCATCAGCAGTTTCTGCTCGAAGCGAGGTTCGATGAATCTCTGCTGACGGCGCACATGATGCTCGCGGCTGCGCGCGCGTTACCTCAACTGAAGCCGGGCGCCCATTCACTCCTGGATCTGCAGCTCAGTTCCTTGTGGGGGGAGCAGCATAAGAAGGCTGAGGGGGAGTGGTTGTAGGTATGTCTCTGAATTTCAAGATCGCAGGTATCGTGGACGACTGCACGTGATTCCGTCCACCCACATGGGCGATGGAGCGATCCTGGACGCCGTGCGTGATGCGTTGCTTCAGGAGCCGGGCCTGCAGAACTGTACGATTCAGGTGAAGCCTACAGGGACGTGGGAGACCGTCAGGGAGGTGACCGTGGCGCCGCAGGGGCTGATTCAAGTGTCCGTCACAGACGGGGTCGTGCTCCTGGAGGATCATGTCACCAGCCTCATCCAGAAACGGCTGGCCAGCGTGCTGGCCTGGTGGGCCCCCGGGATTCGAGATGTCATCAATGACATGGAAGTCGTCCCGCTGCAGGAAGATTCCGATGAGGAAATCGCGAACGCGGTGCGCCTCGTGTTGGAAAAGGATCGCTTCGTCAATGCCGAGCACATCCGAGTGACGGTGAAGCAGGCGGTAGTCACGCTGGAAGGAATTGCGCCCTCTGCGCCGCAGGAAGAGATGGCCGAACTCGATGCCTGGTATGTCTTCGGGGTTGATAAGGTCGACAATCGCTTAGCAGGATTTTAAAAAAGTCGCTCTTCTCACCCGCCCGTCCTGAGTCTGCCGAGACAGCTTCCTTACCAGGGGATGCGCCTTGCGGGTCGATCAGCATAAGAAGGCTGAGGGGAGCGGTTGTAAAGCCTCAGTTGCTATTCGTCGATCCCCATCCAGTGTCAGTTCCGCTGCCGGCCTCGCATCTGTGTCCACAGGACATAGAGCGGCACCCCTGCCAGGACGGTTGCGACGCCCAGCCCCGCTTCAATAGGCCGTTCAAGGAAGCCGTAGACGGCAATCGTGGCCGATAGTACGACGTAGCACAAGGGCACAAAAGGATAGAGCGGCACACGATAGGGTCGCGCCAACTCAGGACTCCGCCGACGAAGGACCATGACCGAGCCGACCGCCAGCGCGCTAAAGATGGCGAGAACGACGCCGCTGTAAATGATCAGTCTCTCGAAGGTGCCGGAAAGGATCAGGACCGACGCCCAGAGGCTCTGCAGCACGATGGCCTTCGAGGGGGTCCTGCTCGTGACGGCGGTTTCAGAAAAGCAGGCAGGAATCACCCCGTCGCAGGCCATCGCATAGTACACGCGGGGGCCGGCCCACACCATGGCGCTCACGGCTCCGGCGATCGAGAGGCAGAGAAGGACCGTCACCAGGCGGGTGCCTGTTGGGCCCAGCATGGCCGCGGCCACCTTGTTCGCCACGGGGAGGATCGGTGGTTGCCCCAGCTCTGTGACGGGCAGCGCATAGAGATAGATCCCGTTCACGACAAGATACAGCAACCCCACGAAGAGAGTGCCGCCGATCATGGCCTGCGGGATCGTGCGTCCGGGATCGACGATTTCTCCCGCCACATAGGCGGCCGCATTCCAGCCCGAGTAGGCGTAGGTGACGAAAATCAGCGAGACCATCGTCGCTCCAAAACTTGGGGTGATGTCGGGGGCAGAAAGATTGAGGTTGGCCCAGTTTCCCTCCCCGAGCATCAGCACTCCCACGACGAGGACCAGGATGGCTCCGATGTTCAGGATGGTCAGCAGCCGTTGCAGGAATCCACCGGCTCCTACACCGGCGAGATGAAACCCGGTGACGACCCAGATCAGCGTCAAGGCAATCCCGGTGGAGAAGGGACCGTTCTCACTCTGGAAGGGAGCCATCTGAAGCAGGTATGCGGCAAAGCTCATGGCCCCTGCCGCAACGGCGGCGCCAAAGCCGATCGTGAACGACGTCCATCCGCTGAGGAATCCGACAAGTGGGCCATAGGCGCGGCGCAGGTAGGCGTATTCCCCTCCCGCGACCGGCAGAGCCGTTCCTAACTCGCTGTACGACAGCGCTCCCGCGAGGGCCAGCAAGGCTCCGAAGAGCCAGATTGCCAGGATCAGCCAGGGATGGCCGAGATCGCGAGCCATGAATCCGGTCGTCGTGAAGATGCCGCTCCCGACGACGTTGCTGACCAACAGACAGCCGGCGGTAAAGCCTCCGATGCGGCGTGGAAGTTCCGAGCGAGGGGACTCCATCGGTCACCGCTCATCCGGTTGGGTGGATTGGTCTTTGCGGATCAGTGGAACAAAGCGAACCAGCGTCAGCACCGTGCGTTCATAGCCGTCTTTGGTCCGCCGATAGAGCGCCAACTCCTGGAAGACCTTGCCGACCGGGAGAATCAGGCGCCCTCCAACGGCGAGTTGATCGAGGAGCGGTTGCGGCACGTGATCGGGCGCAGCGGTGACGATGATGGCGTCGAAGGGGGCTTCCTCCGGCCAGCCTTGATAGCCGTCACCGACACGGATGGAGATGTTGTGGTAGCCAAGTTCCGCCAGCGTGCGCGCGGCCTCTGTCGCCAGGGGCTCGACGATTTCGATCGTCCAGACCTTCGGCACAATCTCGGCCAGGACCGCAGCCTGGTATCCGGAGCCGGTTCCAACCTCAAGCACTTTTTTGGCCCCTTGTAATGCGAGCGCTTCGGTCATGAGCGCGACGAGAGAGGGTTGCGAGATGGTCTGACCGTGGCCGATCGGGAGAGGACCGTCGTTGTAGGCGAACGCGGAGTAGAAGGCGGGAACGAACCGGTGGCGGGGAATGTGGCGCATCGCGGCGAGGACGGCCGGGTCCTTGATGCCATGGGGAACGATTTGCTCGTCTACCATTCTGTTGCGCTCGGCCTGGCGCGTGGGATCGGTGAGCACTGGGCCTCCATGAGAGTCACCGCTGCATCCCGGAATGAAAGTGAGACACTGGATGAGCATGAGGCACGTCATCCACAGCGCTGCCTGTGCGTGAGCCGGGGAGTTCATAAGCGGTACGGAGCCCGGGTGATGATACCTGAAAGAGTGAGCAAGCCTGGTGCCATGACCTCGCCAGGGAGAAGTGGAGTGCCGGCATAATTTCTTCACGGCTCCTGTAGCATTTCACTACAGGGAAGGCCGGATCGTTGTGGCAAGATTTCCCTTGGTCCTCGGAGTCTGAGCGAGGGCTTCGTTCCAAGCTGCTGCTTTTCCGATGAACTTTGGAGAGGGCTCGTTCTCGGCAGATGGTACTGGCCTTGCTCAACTGACAAGATGAGGCACTCGACTTACTCATTGACGCACGACAGAATGGCTAAGCCAACACATGGTCAAATCGGACGACATGGCCGGACGGCTACCGGACGGGGAGGTGCAGAGGTGGAGCGCCTACCCCTCCTGGAGACAGTTCACATGGCTCTACTTCGTGAGTCTCATGTCCGGTCTTCGTGGCTGGCTTATTCTGCGACTTGGGGTGAGTGGAGGAGAGGGGTGGGTAGCAGGCGCCGCCCTTCTTTTGGTCTGTGCGGCCATCTTGCGTCACTGGGCTCAGTACAGCTTGACCTCACAGCGAGTGATCATGAGGAATGGGTACACAGGCCGAGAGATCCAGGCGATGGCGATCAGCGATATTCGTGAGGTCACGATCATGCAGGGCCCTCTCGCGCAGTTCATGGGCATCGGCACTCTTGTCCTCCAATCTATGAGCGGGGACCGGCTTCTGTCGCTGCGCGGCATCAATGATCCAGAGGTCATCAAAATCCGTATTGAGGCGCTCATGCCGAGGGGCCATTCGGTACTGACTCAACAGGCTAGATCGCTGTAAGCGCCGGTTACTGTGGGAGGTTCCATTCCGGTGCCACGTCTGACACAGCGGAGGCCGGCCCGTCGCCATGCGGTCGTGGCGGCCCTAACAGAGCGGATGCCAGGACGCTTTTCGGCTGAGCTTGGTCTTACGCTGGCGCCCAATCGGCCGAACGATCTCTTCTTATGGTTCCTGGCAGCTCTTCTGTACGGGACCAGGATCTCCGGGACTATCGTTGCGCATACCCATTTAGAGTTTGTCCGTCGAGGGCTCGTCACGCCGAAGAAGATCCTCAAGACAGGATGGGACGGGTTGGTCGTCGTCCTCGATGCCGGCGGTTATGTCCGCTACGATTTCAAAACCGCCACCAAATTGCTTGAAGTCATGCGCCATCTTGTCGATCAGTACCATGGTGATCTGAACAAGCTGCATCAGGCCGCGACGGACGCCCGTGATCTCGAAAACCGTCTGAAAGCACTGGGCAAGGGAATCGGCGGGGTGACGGTGCAGATTTTTCTTCGTGAACTGAGGGACATGTGGCCCAAAGCCAGGCCGGAGTTGTCTCACCTGGCGGTGCTGGCAGCGAAGGACCTCCGGATGTTGAGTCCTGCCGCCGCGCGAAGGGGCGGTTCGCAGGTGGAGGCACTGATGACGCTCTGGAATGAGAGGGAAAGAAAGAACAAGACGTTCAGCGACTTTGAGGCGGCGCTGGTGCGGCTCGGGCGAGACTATTGCCGGCGGCGGTGGCAGAGCTGTCCCATGCGAGAATACTGTGGGAGGGCACGGCGCTTCAACGGCAACAGGACAACGGCGCCATGAAGAACCATGATTGACAGGTCCCGGTTCGGCAGCATCACGATATGAAGGGCGTGCCCGGCGACGTGCGATACCCGGAACGGAAGTAAGGACTCTTGCGTGACAAAGCCGACGATTCTGAAAGCCACGTGCGATTCCCTCGCCGATCAGCCGTTTGAAATTGTCGAGAGGAAGGGCTTGGGTCATCCCGACACGATCTGCGATGCGGTGATGGAAGAGGTTGCGGTCGAGCTGGCGCAAGCCTATCTGAAGCTGTGCGGGCGCGTGCTCCACTTTAACGCCGATAAGGGGCTGCTGGTGGCGGGTCAGGTGGACTGCCGTCCCGGTGGAGGCCACGTCATTACGCCGATGCGTTTGGTCATGGGAGATCGGGCGACGTTCGAGTGGAGAAAGAAACGGGTGCCGGTTGAGGAGATCGCCGAGCGGGTTGCCTCTACATGGTTCAGACAGCACCTCCCGCACGTGGATCCTCTCAAGCACCTCACGTGCCAGGTGGAGTTGAAGCCGGCTTCCGCGGAACTTCAATCCGTGAGTGGACGACTGGGAGGTCCGGTTGCCAATGATACCTCCGCTGCGGTGGGTTACGCGCCGTTCACCCCGACTGAGCGATTGGTCTTTCAGGTGGAACAGTTTCTGAACAGCACTTCCTTTAAGAAGGCATTTCCGGCCACGGGGCAAGACGTCAAGGTGCTTGGCGTGCGGAGGAGGGATGAGGTGGCCCTCACGGTCGCGATGCCGTTGCTGGTTTCAGGCATCCGAACAGAGTCTCAATACTTTGCGTGCAAGGCCGAGGTGTTGAAGGCCTTGCAGTCCTTCGTGAAACAGAAGGCGGCGCCGGGACTGTCAGCCGAGGTTACGTTCAATGCGCTGGATCGTCGCGGAGCGGGAGTCGAGGGGATGTACCTCTCGTTGCTTGGCACGTCAGCGGAAGCGGGCGACTCGGGCGAGGTGGGGCGCGGGAATCGCGTGTGCGGAGTGATCTCGCTCCGCCGGCCGGCCAGTGCAGAAGCGGCAGCCGGGAAAAATCCTGTGGCTCACGTAGGGAAGATCTACAACGTGCTCGCTCACGTGCTGGCTGAGCAGATCCACCGGAACGTGAAGGGGCTCCGTGAAGTGACGGTCTGGTTGACAAGCCAGATTGGCCGGCCTGTGTCATCGCCACAGTTCGTCATGGTCGAGGTCCATCTGGCGCAGGGGGTGTCATTAGCTTCAGTTGAGCCGCTGATCGGTCGGCAGGTTCAGCAGGCCCTGCGCGGAATCACACCTTTCTGTCAGGCGCTGGCCATGGGGGATTATGCGGTCTGTTAGCCTTTCGCCCGCATGATCATGACGGTTTGTCGAGAAAGCGCGCAGACCCCAAGCAAGACGGGAACTCGGGGGTACGACATCCGGAAGCCTATTGTTCAGGAAGAGGATGGGGAAAACGTCGATCACTGAAACGAAGCGTGATTACTATGAAATCCTGGGTGTAGATCGGTCTGCCACCCGGGATCAGCTGAAGCAGGCCTATCGGCAGCTGGCGCTCAAGTATCACCCGGACCGGAATAAGGATACTGATGCCACCGCCAAGTTCAGAGAAATCGCTGAGGCTTATGCGGTCCTGTCAGACGATGCGAAACGTCGTGAATACGATGCCACCGGTCATGCCGGGGTCAGCGAACGTTGGACCGCGGAAGACCTCATGCGCGATTTTCAGTTCGGCGATTTTTTCGGCGGCCGGTTCGATGATTTGTCCAGTGCATTTGGCGACTTCTTCGGTCAACGCACGAGACCCCGTTCCGGGGTGAGCCGGGGTGTGGATTTGCGGTATGACCTGGATCTCACCTTGGAAGAAGCAGCCAAGGGAGGCGAACGCGAGATTCCGATCACCCGCTCCGAGAAATGCGCGCCCTGCGCAGGAAGTGGCGCTAAGCCTGGCACGAAGCCGAAGCCCTGTTCCGACTGCGGTGGAACCGGGCAGATACAGCATGCCAAAACCGGCAAGGGCATGCGCCTGGTCACGCTGACGACGTGTTCCCGCTGCCACGGGCGTGGCCAACTCATCGAGGCCCCCTGCACGACGTGCCAGGGAAACGGCTACGAGTTTGTGACCCGTCGGCTCAAGGTGCAGATTCCTGCCGGAGTGGATGACGGGATATTGATCCGGCTTGCGAGACAGGGAGAGCCGAACGCCAATGGCGGTCCGCCGGGAGATCTGCTGATTCGTCCGCACTTGCGGCCTCATCCCTCCTTAGATCGGCATGGCGACGACCTCTATATGGTGAAGAAGGTCACGTTCCCGGAGGCGGCGTTGGGCACCGAGATTTCCGTGGCGGGGCTGGGAGGAGAGACCTTGCGGGTCACCGTTCCCGCCGGCACA
Source organism: Nitrospirota bacterium (assembly GCA_018971525.1). Taxonomy (GTDB): domain Bacteria; phylum Nitrospirota; class Nitrospiria; order Nitrospirales; family Nitrospiraceae; genus Palsa-1315. The sequence goes on along the minus strand of JAGXAR010000031.1, from coordinate 617 downwards.
CAGAGTGGCACGGCGCTACGGCTCAGTGGGAAGGGGATGCCGCGCCTGGGGGGCAAGGGGAAGGGTGATTTCTTTGTGGTCACGGAGGTGCGAACCCCCACTAACCTCACGCCGCGGCAGCGGAAACTGCTGGAAGAGTTGGCCAGCCCGGAGGCGGAACGATCTGAGCAAGGTTGAGCTTCTGGCCGGCAGGCTATGGAAAAACTCAACGAGGCAGACTGGCAGTGCGATGGTCCTAAGGTCTTGGACAACAGGGAACCCACGTACAGGATGCTCAATAAGGCCGCCCCGCAGGGCCGTAGCGCGTGAAGTAGGCTGAGGTCGAGGTCAAGGTTGAGTGAAGATTCGACTTGCTTTATCTCAGCCTCAACCTGAGCTTTAACCTTCCGATAGCGTTGGCGGACTTTTTCAGCATCCTGCCAGACAAGAAGGAGTGCGTCATGACACATCAAAATCAAGTTCTCACAGCGGTACGTGCATCATTTGAACGGGAGCCGCGAATCAACTTGCACAAGTATCCCGTTCGCATAGACTTCAGCGACGGCGTGCTCACCCTGGAGGGTGAGGCGGAGCATGTGGCAGCGAAGAAATTGTCCCTGGAACTCGCGATTGCTGTT
>JAGXAR010000003.1 GCA_018971525.1 Nitrospirota bacterium | reverse complement strand
CATCGGGTGCGCTTGGATAGCGCACCCGATGACGTGACCGGACCGTGTCACGGTCGATCCGTCTGCACGGATCCTTTCATTGACTCCACCATATCATTTTGTTAGCCTCAAGCCCCGCCGCGTTGCTGGCGATCTCTTACCAATGCACAAGAGGCTGTCGGCATCCTTGGCATTACATCCTGAAAGGAGTTTCGATGGCCAGTTCAGCGACTTTGCCTGAATTACTCACCGAATTACACAACAAGGCCACCCAGCTCCGGATCGAGAGTGTGCGGGCAACCACCGAGGCAGGGAGCGGCCATCCCTCCAGTTGCTGCTCGGCCGCCGATATTGTCGCAGCGCTTTTTTTTTCGGTGATGCGCTATGACCCGAAGAACCCCAAAGCGCCCAACAGCGATCGCTTCGTCCTCTCAAAAGGCCACGCGGCTCCCCTCCTCTATGCCGCCTGGGCCGAGGCAGGACTGTTCCCCAAAAGCGACCTGCTCAAGTTACGGACGTTGACCTCTGATCTAGAAGGACATCCGACTCCTCGCTTGTCCTTTGTCGATATGGCCACCGGCTCACTCGGACAAGGACTTCCCGTGGGTGTAGGCCTCGCTCTCAACGCAAAATCCGTCGATAAGACAAGCTATCGAACCTACGTCCTTCTGGGGGATGGAGAATCCGTCGAAGGATCGGTGTGGGAAGCAGCCGACGTGGCACGCCATCATCGGCTCGACAACCTCTGTGCCATTATCGATGTCAACCGGCTCGGCCAAAGCGATCCCACGATGTTGCAACACGATATGGAGAGCTACCGCTCGCGGTGGGCCGGCTTCGGCTGGCACGCGATCGTCGTGGACGGACACAATCTCTCGGCCCTGCTCACTGCCTTCGATGAGGCATCACGGACCACGGGAAAACCGACCGTGTTGTTAGCCAAGACCTTCAAGGGCCGGGGCATTGCCGTTATGGAAAACCACCCAGAGTGGCACGGCAAACCCTTGAAGAAGGGCGAAGAAACCCAAAAGGCGATCGACGAACTGACGGCGCAACTCAAGCCGGGCCAGATGCAGATTCAGATTCCGAAACCATCCGCCTCTCCATCCGCACAGGCGTCGATCGGATCCTTGCCGACGCCCCCCTACAAGCTCGGCGACTCGGTCGCAACCCGTGAAGCCTTCGGTGCCGCTCTGGCCGCACTGGGTGACGTCAATCCTCTCGTCGTCGGACTCGACGCCGATGTTAAGAATTCCACCTACACAGACAAATTCGGCAAGAAGTTCCCCGATCGCTTTTTCGAGAATTTCATCGCCGAGCAAAATATGCTCGGTGCGGCAGCCGGGCTCGCGGCCTGCGGGAAGATTCCCTTTGTCGCCACATTTGCCGCCTTCTTTACCCGGGCCTACGACTTCATCCGCATGGCGGCCATCAGCCAGTCGAACATCAAGCTGGTGGGCACTCACGTCGGCGTGAGCATTGGAGAAGACGGTCCATCTCAAATGGGGCTTGAAGATATCGCCATGATGGCGACACAACCAGGCGTCGTCGTGCTCTATCCCTCCGACGCCACCTGTACCTATCGACTGGTCGAAGCCGCGGCCTCTCACAAAGGGATGGTGTACCTGCGCGCCGGCCGGCCCAAATCACCGGTCATCTATGGACCCGACGAGCGCTTTCAGATCGGCGGCTCCAAAGTCCTTCGCCAGAGCGCTTCAGACGTCCTCACGATCGTGGCAGCAGGCGTGACGCTCTTCGAAGCACTCAAAGCCTACGATCAGCTCAAGACGGCGGGGATTTCCGTACGAGTGATCGACCTGTACAGTATCGCGCCGATCGACCGCACGACCTTGCTCGACAGTGCCAGAGCCACCAAGAATCGCCTCCTCACCGTGGAGGACCACTACGCCCACGGAGGGCTGGGCGACGCCGTCCTCAGTGCGATCGGAACGGAAGGCATGAAAGTCCATAAACTTGCGGTTCGGACTATTCCGCACAGCGGGAAGCCGGACGAACTCGTGGACCATTTTGGCATCGGAGCACGATCGATTGTCGAAGCGGCCAAGCAAATCACCAAGTAAGCCGTCCAGCTCCGTCCTTCCTCAGGGGCTGGACCGCATTCCCCTCCTGAACATTCTCTCTGCGTCGGCTCGCCAACGCATGCTTCAGGAACTGACCGAAGCCCATTACAGCAAGCACGACTACATCTTTCGCGAAGGCGATCCCACCGAATATTTCCATATCGTCAAGGAAGGAACCGTGAAGTGCGTGAAGTCCACGCCGGAGGGAAAGGAATGCACGCTGAAGATGCTGATGCCGGGAGATCTCTTCTGTTGCGACGCCGCCGCGTTCGATGGCGCCTCGCATCCCGGATCGGCCCAGCCGATGGGAGACGTCAGCATCCTCCGGATGAGGAAAAAAGCCTATTTCGAGATGCTGCAACGGAATCCGGCCGCGGCGATCGAGGTAATTAAATACCTGGGCAACCGTTTGAATGAAGCCCAGGAGAAGACCAAGGACCTGGCGCTCGACCGTGCCGATCAAAGGCTCGCATCACTGCTGGTTGACCTCGCAACCCGCAACGGGATCAAAGATCCGAACGGGATTCGCCTCACGATTCGTCTCACCAGGCAAGATATGGCCAACATGGTCGGGATCACGACGGAAACGGCCATTCGGATCATGAGCCGATTCAAGCGGGACCGGTTGGTCTCTGGCACGGCCAACCGCCTGGTGATTCGCGACCTGCCCGGGTTGAAGACCCTTGCCTCCGCTTCATAATTCCTGCTCTCTCCCGCGACCAGGAAAAATCACAAACATGACATAGATCATGTTTATTGCTATCGATCTGGCGTATGGTGACATCGTTAATGTGTAGCCTTCGCAGTCCTGATCTCATCAGAGCTGTGTGTCCGAGCGATCACAGAACCGCCCAACCATAACAAGAGGAGCAGAGAGACCATGCGTATATCAGACGGAAGATTCGGCGCCTTCGCCCTACTCACGGGCTTCCTCGCTGGAAGCCTAGCCCTGTCGTCACCAGCCTGGGCCAAGACCCATGACGTGGCCATGACGGCAGTCGAGACCGATGTCGTCATTGAAGGAAACGGAGAAAAGTACGCTGCCTGGACCTTCAACGGCACAGTCCCCGGACCGGTCGTGCGCGTGACAGAGGGCGACACAATCAATTTCACCTTAACCAATCCAGCCACGAACAAGAATCCGCATGCGATGGATTTCCATGCGGCAGAAATCGACTTCCTGAAAAACTATCGGGCCATCAATGCCGGCGAAACCATCAGCTTCACGTTTGTGGCCAAAAAGCCGGGGATTTTCTTCTACCATTGCGGAGCGCCTCCGATGATCCAACATGTCGCCCGAGGCATGTTCGGTGCCATCATCGTCGATCCCAAGAATGCGAAAGCCTGGCCGAAAGCCGATCGCGAATACGTCCTCGTGCAGTCGGAGTTCTTCAAGAACCCGAACGATGTGCAAGCGATGTTCGATCGCAAGTACGACAATGTCCTCTTCAACGGCGGGATCTTCAAATACCACCCGTTCGTCACCGGCGGCGGCAAGTTGGATGCGAAGCCGGGCGAGCGCGTCAGGATTTATTTTGTGAACGCCGGCCCGAATGAGTTCTCGTCGTTCCATCCCATCGGAGAAATCTGGGACAACGTCTACGAGAGCGGCAATCCCACCAATAAGCTCACCGGCGTCCAGACCTATGTTGTTGGACCAGGCAGCGCCGCAACGTTCGATGTCGTGGTTGAATCGGCCGGAGCCTACCCGCTGGTCACACACTCGCTCACCGGTGCACTGCGTGGCGCGATTGCGGTGTTGCTGGTAGGCCCCGATGCCAAGCCGGCGCCCCTCATGCCGATGGTGCCCTGGAAGGTGACAACGCCTCAGACCGAGATTACCCCTGTACCGGTGCAGTAACGGGCAGACACGGGACCGGCCGACTCTCTCAGAGTCGGCCGGTCGCTCCCTTCGATTGAGAGTGCGGTGAGCGTGACACTCGAGAGTACAGGGTCATGTTGAACGGCGTATTATCAGGCTTCTCGCTTCTCATGGCCATCTTCACGGGCGCGTTCCTACCCCACTCCCCTGCTTCCGCTGGGGCACCGAAAGAGCGTATCGCCCTCATGGTGACAGGATCAAACTGTGGTCAGGTGCAACTGACTCTCGAAGCCGCCTTGCGGAAAACCGATGGAGTCTTCGCCGTGGATGGCAACAGCGTCCCAGGACATCTGCTTATCGATGTCGTGGTAGGGAAGACCTCCGAGCACGACCTTCTCACGGTCGTTCATACGACGATAGGGACAGCCCTTTCCTGCCGGGTCGAAGTTATGCAATCATGCATCACAGCCCCTCCCCCTACCAGGACAAGCGCGTCCGCGAAGTAGGAACCGGCCTCGAATAGCTTTCACAGCACAGCATCAAACATCGACGGACATGTGCCCAACCATGTCGGGCCCACCGCCTCCCGCGCTATCTCACGGTTATGGGCCTCTGCCTAATGGTCTCCACACTCACCTCACCGGTCACCGTTCAAGACACACTCCTCCAATGGCTCCCCATCCGGCCGTTCAGCTTCGACGTGGCATTCAGCCGACGAACGTTTGCTCCTGACAATGGAGTGATTGGCGTCCAAGGCGGATTCACGGCACTTCGTTATGGCGATCAAGAGTTCCGAACGATGTGCCAATGCTACAGTAACCACACGCTGACCTTTTAGGCCGATCAAAACTCACTGTATCTGAATCCTCGATGGAACAACTTTGCTGATGCTCTGGACTTCCCCAAGGGGATGCCAATCAGCCGCGTAATCCGGCATGTACTCTTCGCCGCCCCTCGAAGGTACGTTTTGATGGTGATAACGGAGTTCGTCCAGACAAAGAAGGTCCTGAAGATCGACATACTCACCGAGTACAGTGCACGCGCTATTACGGAGGCAATTCCTGAGGGTGGGAGCGTAACGACCTGCGAAATCCACGAAGAATCGGCGGCACTGGCCCGTCAGTATTTCGCGAGGTCGCCTCACGGCAAGAAAATCTCGATTCACGTGGGGTCAGCGCTCAAGACGATAAGAGAATTAAGCGGTCCGTTCGATCTCGTCTTTATCGATGCGGACATGATCAATTACGTGAACTACTATCGTCATGCAAAAATATCTGCTGTCGCTTGAAGAAGATCACCTTGATCGACAATGTGTTCTATGATGAACATAGGCTCAAACACCCCCCGCAGGATGAGAAAACGGCTGCTATTTAAGAACTGGATCGAGTGGTCACAGCTGATCCGCAGGTGACATCAGTGCTTGTGTCCCTCAGGGATGGTGTCTTGGTGATCAGGCTTCAATGAGGATCTAAGCCCAGGCGTGTCGACGCATCGTCATCATGTTGTGTGAAATCTGCGTGTGATGCGCGGGAAACGTGACCCGGAGGACAGGTCAGATAAGAGTTCGAATAGAGGACCACGGTATCCGCTCAACATCTAGGCACACCTACGAATCCTAGTCCTTCCGCCCGCCAATTCTGGTGCATTCATAAGGGAAGCCACGAAGGCGAACGTATCGCCCGATTGCTGGATCTTCAGGCTAACAATCCCGTAGACACGGGACCAGAAGAACTCCTGCGATATTGAAGGCGATGGCAGAGGCCATGCTGCGGATTCCGGCTAGCGCTACGGTGACGACACCAATCAAGTGCTCTCTATGTGGACGAGAGCATTGCCGGCGTTATTCGTCGGGGAGGGAATGTCAGTCTGAATCAATTTCAGGTCTCACGGTGGAAGGGAAAGACCGGTCACGAGTCCTCTTCGAATTCTCCCGTCTTCCTGCGGCACGCCCACGAGGAACACTCGATTGCCGGCCTGAAGACCGTCGTGTGACTATGTTCGGCTCACGAACTTGTGACGTTTCGCACTGTGCGAACTAGCTCGCGCGCGCGCGCGACGTTTCAGCAGCCAGTCGTTCAATAAATGAGTGTCATGCGGAAAATCAACATGTCGGCCTTGCCTGCGGCAGCGTATGTGCCATTTGCGCCTTTGAAGTCCGTATGCTCCCACATATTTTGAAATCGGAATTCACGGCTGGCGTACCAATTCAGTGCCACGCTGTAACCTTTCGCCGTTCTGGCATATTGGGTTGCATCGCCAAAATTGAGACGGAAGGTGTCCGCATCCAATGTTTGTTCGGAATAGCGCGCTCCGATGGTCCAGGCGCCCCAGTGGCCGCGCGAGAAGGACTCCCATGTTCCGTCGAACGGACGCTTGGGCGTGACGCGGTTAAAAGCCGGCTCGTCGTCCGTGAGCGCGAGTTCGCCCTGCACCATCCACGCTTGATGTTGGAGTTGGGCGGCGGCGCCGGTCGCTCGATCAATTTTATGTTCCCACGTATGCACCAAAGTCGACATCATGCCCATGCGACCCCAGAACCAGGACATCTGCGGCAAGAGCCAGGTGTGGTCGCCGTTGCCGGTCACGCTACCATTATATTGAAAGATGGTGTGGTCCTGGCCCATCGTGAGCATCGGCTGCTGACAGACCGATTCCCGGCAGCCTCCATACATCGCGGCCACACCCAGGTCTAACTGTCTCAGCGCTTTCGGCCCGGCGAGGAGGAAAGGCGTGTACATCAGACGTGCCATGCCCAGTTTATTGTTATCGCTGGAGGTATCGGGCACGCTTGAGCTGCCGACGGCGCCGTTGTTGCTGTTGAAGACGCCCAGATCGTAGCGCACGGCACGATTGAGGACTCGTCCCGTCACTTGCACGCCGAAGTCGCGTCGCAGCGCGAAGTTCTGAACCAGCGATCGCTCCGCGAAAACCAGGTCGAATTCGCCTTGTTGGTTTTCAATGCTCATGACAGGTTTGAATTGGCCGACTCGGACGCGGGCCCATTCAAATCGGTCCCAATCGATGAACGCGTTGAACAGCTCACTACGTTTGCGCGGCGCCAGATCGGGCATGATCTGGCCACGGAAGTATTGGGCGATACGAAAGTCGAGGATAGGCCGCAAGCGGCGCAGCACAAACCCGGATGGTTCCGTTCCCGGATCGTTGAGCGAGTGAGTGCCGGGATAGCCGTGATAGTCGGCCTGGACGCCGCCGTTCAAGTGCAAGCGAAAGAGGCCGTCATTGGAATAGAGTGCAAACCCGCGCTCTTTGATTTCCGGCGACCAGCCGAGGCCCCGCTCCATTACACCGCGGCCATGGCCTCGACCGACGACCACAGATTCGAGGACGCTGAGCCGCCGATCCAATTCTCTCAATTGTTGACGGGGCTTCTGCGGGAGCGATGGCAGTGGAGTGCTCTCGATCGGAGTATCCGCCGCAGGCGCCGAGGGAACGGTAGCGTCCTGTTCGGGCTCGGATAGTTCAGCTGCCCACGAAGGAGGCGTGGCCCAGCACAGAGCGGCGAACATGATCAGCCTGAAGATCGTCACGATTAGAACATCACTAGTGCACGGAACATCAGGCCGTCTTCATGTTTGGCTGCCCGGTAACATGGCATCGCGCCGGTGAAATCGGTCTGCACAAAATTGCTGCTGAGACGGACATTGCTGTTGAGGTACCAGTTCAATCCGACCGTGATGCTTTTGGCCCGGCTGGTCGTGATCGTCTCTGTAGAGTCCTTCTTCATCAAATTTCACAAAGGGAGCCACTGAACCGGAGCGGGTGGCTCCGCCATCAGTACAGAATCGTGAACCTCGAAATAACTACGTCATCGGTACCGGATGCCGAATAACTCGAATTCGCTCCCTTGAAGTCAGAATGCTCCCAAATGCACTGCAAACGGAGTTCTCGATTGAGGTACCAGTTCAGAGCCGCGCTGAACGCTTTAGTCATCTGTGCGAACTGCGTTGAATCAGAAAAATTTAGCGCAAACACTTCCGGGTCCAGGCGCTGTTGTGAGTACCGGGCTGCCAACTCCCAGGCTCCCCAGGCTCCAGGCTTCGTCAGATCAAACGGATGTTTAGGCGTCACTCGATTGTATGAAGCTTCATCGTCCGTGAGTAGAAACTGGCCCTGCACCACAAAGGCTTCATGTTGCAGCACGGCTGAATTTCCGGTCACCATATCCCGCTTCGGCTCCCATGTGTGGACGAAGAGGGAGGTAACCCCGAGGCGCCCCCAGAACCACATCATTTGTGGGACAACGCGCGTATGAAAGCCATCCCCCGTGACGGTGTCCCGGTATTGGAAAATAGTCCGATCCTGCCCCATAGTCAGCATCGGCTGCTGCCCAGCCGTATTGCTAAAGGCTCCATACATGACTCCGACCCCGATTTGTAGCTGCCGCAGGGCCCGCGGGCCCCGGAGTAGAAAAGGAGTCGCCATGAGGCGCACGAGAAGATGTTTGTTGTTGTCAGTTGAGGGAGCCCCAAAGTTGGCGGGTCCGATCGCCTGTGGTGATCCATTAAACACACCCAAATCGTAGCGGATGTGTCGTTGGAACCCCGAGCCGGTGAGCTGCACGCCAAAGTCCCGGAACGGGACGAAATTCTGAACCAGTGACCGCTCGGCGAAAATGAGGTCGAATTCGCCCTGGAGCTTCTCCAAGCTCAGCGCCGGTTTGAATAACCCTATCCGAACGCGCGCCCATTCGTAATAGTCCCAATCCACAAAGGCGTTGTACAGTTCGCTCCGTCGCCTTGGGGCCAAGTCCGGCATAATCTGGCCACGGAGGTAGTTCGCGATTCGAAAATCCAGAATGGGTCGCACCCGGCGGAATTCAAACCCATCCGGTGCAGTGCCCGGGTCTTGGCTGGATCGCGATCGAGGGAACGCGTTGTATTGCGTCTGGATACCGCCATTTAAGTGAAGGCGATACCTGCCGTCGGTGGAATACAACGCAAAACCCCGCTCCTCGTGCTCTGGCGACCAGCCCAGGCCTCGCTCCATCACTCCGCGTCCATGGCCACGTCCGACCATCAGATTTTCGAGTACGTTCAGACGGCGATCCATTTCGCGGAGTTGTTGCCGTGCCTTTGACAAGGGCTGCGGCCCTGCCGGCTGCTCGGGAGGCACTGTATCGGGCGGCATTTCTCGCTCGGCCGCTAACGGATCACCGGGGGTCGGCTCGGCAGCTGTGCACATTCCCTCAAGCATGAGCATGACGAGTAATGATCCAATAATCACCACGGGTCAGAACACCATTTGCGCGCGGAACATCAGGCCGTCTTCATGATTGGCTGCCCGATAGGCCGGTGTGGCGCCGGTGAAATCGGTATGCACAAAATTGCTGCTGAGACGGAAGTTGCTGTTGAGATACCAGTTCAATCCTATAGTGGTACTCTTGGCCCGCAGGACATTGACGGCGGGGTCTGCCAGACCGAACGTGTAGGTGTCCGGATCGATGTTGAGCTGGGCGTAGCGGACGGCTAGTTCCAACGCGCCCCATTGACCCTTCGAGGGATTCACCGGCTGACGGGGTTCGACGTGCCCGAACGTCGAGGTATCCTCGGTCAGAAAGAATGACGCTTGTCCCGACCAAGCTTCGTGCGTGGTGCGGCGATCAGGGCCGGTGCCATTAACAGAGAGATGCTGGGTGCTCCGGACGTACTGACCAAGCAGTCCGAGGCGCTTGTAATACCACGCGGCCTGGGGCGAGATTCTCGTCCGATCTCCATCGCCCGTGACGTTTGATTGGTATTGGAAAAATGTGTAGCTGAACGTTTCGGTCTGCATCGGATCCTGACCATTGTTGTTGCGGACAGAACCAAAACTGAATCCAGTGCCGACTCCGAATCCTCGGAATACCTCGATGGAACTATCCAGGAAGGGCCGAGCAAACACACGGGCCTCCATCGTCTTACCGCTGGTGGTCGCGGCGCTCTCTGTATAGAAATTTGCGTTGGGCACGCCGTTAAAGACTCCCACCTGGTACTCCAATAGGCCGTGATTGAACATGCCCCAGATCATGGCGCCCAGGTCGCGATTGGGCAACAAATTCCGTGTGAGGGACCGTTCCATGAAACTCAAGTTCTGTGTCGCTTGGAGCATTTCCAGTCCGAGGGGACTCTTGAACTTTCCCAGGCGAATCCGGAAGCCGGAGAAGTAATCCCATTCGCCGAACGCATCGGGAGTTTGCACGCGGCCTTGCACGTTAGGATTGCTTGAAAAACCGTTGCCCAAATCGGGCGTCATAAAGCCGCGGAAATAGCGCCATAAACGGAAGTGGATCATGGGGCGCACTCGTTGTAGGATGAACGTGCTCGGCCGGACCCCCGGGTCCGTTCCGTCTTGACCGGTAGGGAATGACCGATAGTCGGTTTGAATTAACACGGGCAGTCGGAGAAAAAAGTCGCCACCGCTCGACATGAGGAAGAAGCCATTGTGGCGTGTCCATCCCCCAATAAGGCCTGCGAGCCCCGGACGCTCTTCGGTTCCCACCAGTACGCGTTCCAGCGCGTTGAGCCGTTGCGCGAGCGAACTCAATTCTTGTTCAAGCTCTTTTTTGTCACCTGTAGGTGGTGGGGAGGGAACGCGTTCAGATGGAGCGCGCGGAGCAGAAGACAGAGCTTCTTCCTTGGTCACTTGTCCCTGCATCTCTTGGAACGCTTTTCGCATTTCATCAACTTCTCGGAAGTCGATCGGCGGCCCGCCATCTCGCTCGTCTTTGGTCGGAGGCGGAAGGGGAAGTGGGGGTGGTTCCGGCACATCGGATTGTTCAGCTTTCGAAAGGGTGGATTGTTTCAGACGCTTGCGTGCTTCACGCGTCCGCTCTTGCACCGCATCGATTTCGCTTTGATCGATGGGCGGCACTTCATCGTAGTAGCCGAAGTAGGGTTCGACGGCTTGAGCCTCAATGGGACGTTGGAGAGAGACCAGCACGATCCACAGGGCAAGGACTGCCGTGAGTGAAACAATTGGTGGTTGAAAATGTCTTGGGCGAAAGTTCATATGCAGTTGGCCTCATAACGGGAGGAAGTCATGATCACTGTACAGTTGTACCGGCACATATTCGTTGTAATCAGTATCATGTGTGCCAACGTCGCCTTGTCGACGGGAGGATGTGTGCACGGCCCGTCGACGGACTTGGTTGCGGAGACGTTGCGCACGCCGGAAGGATTGGCGAACTGGCAGCGTAAAGATGACGCCATAAAAGGCAGCGTACAGGTTAAGCAAAATCAATATCAACAGGATATGTCAATAGAACTGCTTAAGGGTTACGAAACGGCGGTTCGTGAATACCTCGACCACGGATTCGATTTGTACCGCAGCTATCGATCCGCCAATCTGCCTCTTCCTGCCGGCCTGATACCGTCGCTGGAGCAGCGCACCAATGTGCTGATGGATGTCGCGGAAGAGTACATCAAGCAGGGAAGTCTGGCAATGGGAGAGGGGATTGCCGCCGACGTGGTGCATAATTATGCGGATCTACCCGCCATGGCACCTGCACAGCGGAGGGCGGAAGCCGTCTTGATGCGGTATCGATATCGACAGGATTACTGAGTGCTACTCGTACGTCGCGACGGTCCATTCAACGAGGCGACCGTTCCGGAAGACGAGATCCCACTCGAACGACTGGTGATACATCGCAACGTACCGGTAGCGGGCCATCGGTCCCACCGCAAAGCGCTCGGTCGGCTCGCCATACAGCTTCACCACTTCGTCGATCGTGGCGCCCAGTTCGATGCCCTTTCCCGTCTTGGCGGAGAGCGATACATGGACAGGGGCGTAGCACACGCCTGCAATCGGAGGGTCTTGAGAAACTGTCATGGCGTCGACGTGGCCATTGACGTCGAGACGGAGATAGTAGGGTCCCTTTTGGCCGGCGATGTTGTAGAGATAGGAAATCGTGTCGCCGGTGGCGTTCGGCATCAGGCAGGCCGTCCTGCCGAGCTTTTTCTCGACTTCAGAGCCGGTGTCTTTGCCGGCTATAACGGTGGCGAGTTCCCAGTCGCTCGGACCGACCGGTGCGGCACCGGCCCATGTCGTGAACCCGAAGACGATCAATCCCGCCAGTGCCGGCACTGCCCAAAACAGTTCACGGTCACCACATCTTTTTTCAAGCCGGCTTTGCACGGTAGTATCCTCCTCTCGATGCAGGTCACAATTTTATTATATATTCTAGGTATTCTGTGCTTAGACAATAGCAAGGCACGTGCCATGACAAAAACAGAAGGAAATACACAAGATCTTTCAAACAAGCGTGGAAAATATGAGCGATTTCGCACTTAACGCACTGTGCGAAATGAGTGTGGCGGAGCAGTTTTCCCCTGATGAGATGATTGATGTGGCCAGTCCACTGCACATCAGTGCTCGTGCGCCATCATTATTATTTTCGCGCGTCAACTCTTTCGATTCTGACCATATCCTTTGCAGCATGCGTCGTCGCATAATGGCACAACAGAACCGGGGTATGGGAGGCCGGTCCTGAATCACTCTCAGGATGGAGGGAGGCACATATGGGACGGTTGGCGAGGTATACGGTGCTGAAGTGGGCGGTCTTCGGATTGGTCTTGGCCATGCCGTTACAGAGCATGGCCGAGGTCTCGAGCGATCTTGTTGTCCGGTATCTCTTGGCGACGGTTCACGCCTTTCGTACTGTGTATGTTGAGAACATCATGGAGCGAGTCAGCCAGGTGGGCATTCAACCAAAAGAAGAATGGATGAAGGACGACCATGCCATCATGTTGCCGTTCCAGTTTGTGAAGGTGGCGGGCCAGGAAATGAAAAGTCTGGTCAAAAATGTCGATGTCGGACTCGTGTCACTCACCCCGCTGTACAGTGCGAACTTTCCAAAGACCGAGGCTGAAGTCGCGGCGTTGAAGCAGCTCATGGCCGATCCGAAGCTCAAAGTGTTGACGTTCACGGATGGGAAGGTCACAAAGGGGCTTGCTGCAGACTTCGCGATCGAACAGAGCTGCGTGGATTGTCACAATCATCATCCCAACAGCATTAAGAAAGATTTAAAAAATGGCGATCTCATGGGAGCGATTGTGATCAGACTCAGGAAATGACCGGCTGCTGATCAATGCAGGTATCCCCGGCTGGAATATGCGCAGCGGCGGTTGCCTCTATTACTTCGATCGGTTCTGACAGTGCGACGAAACCAAATCAACTCTTCTGAATTCGTACTCATGAAAAAGCTGGCCGACATTTCCCGTAACGAGCGACTCCGCACAATTCTTTCCCGCTCATCATGAGAAATGCTTGTCTGACACAAACGCTCTTCTCGGGCAAACTCTCCAACGAGCAACGAACGGTTACCCCACCAGGCACTCCTGTAGATCAACGTCAGATAGGGACTCGTCGGTAGTTGAACAGGTGTGGCCGCAAGGGCCGGAGATCTCATCTTCGACAAGACAATGAACCAACCTCCACATCAGAGAGCGGTGACGAAGACAGCGGTGACGAATGCGTGTATTGGAAGGAGCCGTAAGGAAACTGGACAGCCAGGGAGTAGGCCAGGACACCTCAGAATTCGCTATCGACTATGTTACAGCCTGAGATGGAGCTCCCGCTCTCCGAGGCAGCAGCGGCGGTCTCAGCGGGACCATCTCGTGGCCGGTAAAGGCAAACGTGAAGCTCTCAACCGCGTAATAGAGCGCCGTGAGTCCGACAACAATGTGCCCGATTCCTGGGAGGGTATCTGTCAGCAGATCCATGCGCAGAAGAAAGTGAGGACAGCAGGTCACCGCAATCATCGAGAACAGAAGACAAAATATAGTGCTCCGATAGGCAGTGAGGTCCACCAGGAATGCCGAGAAGACGGAGTAGACGAAATTGAGCTGCGCAATAGCACCGGACTGAGTTGGATGGTGGTGCCCGCGCTGACCAGTTTGGTCGTGCGGACGGTGATCCAGAAAAACCCGTACGTCGTCAGCGCGACGCCTCAGAGAGGTTCATGATAGCGGATGCTGCAACGCCGGCAAGGAATTGCATAAGGCCGCCAAAGGCGAGAGCGATGATCATTGTTGCGATGCGATCCTGGTCCTGAATTGCGCCGAGTTGCGCAAAGCCCAGGGGTGAGAGCTCCGACCGCCACCCCGATTAATCCCATCGCCAGAACGTCGCTCCGTCGTCGGTGTGATTCATCGGCCATGGCCATTCCTTACATATGTCATCGCGCACCTCTGTTTATGCACGAACCTGCTGAGCAGCGGTCCGCACTGAAACCTTCTCGATCGCTTGACGGACCAATGTGATCAGTTGCGTCCGTTCCCAGGGCTTCTTCGCCCAGGCGTGGGCTCCCCCACAAATTGCGCGATCCGTCCAGTCTGAGTCCTCGCCCGAGATAATGACTACCGCGGTCTCAGGCCAGACGATCCGGCAAACGGCCAGCAATTGCATCCCATCAACCTTGGGCATGTGGTAGTCGGAAATTACCACGTCAAAATGCCGCTTCTTTAACTCTTGAAACGCGTCAAGCCCATCATCGGCTTCGAACACATTGTATCCTTCATGCGTGAGTAGTATCGACAACAGCGACCGGACGTTTGCATCGTCGTCGACAACCAATACCCGCTGTCCATAGCCGACTGGATACATGACGCCCTCCTTCGAAGCATATTGCGTGCGTCTGTCTGTCATGTGCGACGGTGGTCGATCTGCTTGGAACTGCACAGCCGGTCACAACCTCTAGTCACGATTCCGGTGAGTCCTCCCATGCGGGATCGACCCAATGATCAGGAGAGCAAATGATTACAGGAAGTCGCGGCACCCTTGACGACAGACGGTGCACATGGTGGTTCCGGTTGGCCTCGATCATGGCGTCCTCGATATTGCCGCAGTTCAGACAGCGTACAGCTTCGAACTGTTCGGTCGTGCCGTGGAGATCTGAGATCTGCTCCGGCACCACACACCCGTTACATCGTGCACAGTTCATAACAGCCTCTCCGTCACGGTGTGATGCGGCTCTCGTCTACAGCACCGTCTGCTCCGACGATCTGAGTAATCCCACACCACCAGTGGCGTCAGAGGGCACCCGCTGTTCGTTCACGTGATAGAGTCGATGGCCTTTTACGCGATGGATCAGGGGCGCGACGGGAATGGTCGGGTATCGACCACGCAGTCGGCGAGCTTCGGCCACCAGGAAGTCGATTTCATTCCCGATTTCAAATATGGCCGCAGAATTCATGAAGTGGGTCTCGGCCCACTCTCGTTGCCACCCGCCTCGCTGAACCAGCTGGGAGATGAACAGTTCACGCCGATTCATCAGATTGACCATTTGCCCATCCCGCAGTTCGTATGGCCGACCGGTGCGATCGCGGAGACGCTGCCGATCGCCACGGCATACGAGATCTGGAACTCGCTGTGTCGCAAACTGCAGCCAGCTGAGCGGATAATGTAGCAAAATTGTCTGGAACGCTCAGCCGATCTTGATGGTCCATGCACATTCCCACCAAGATCCCCGCCTGACTGTAGCGGCTGTGGGTCGCCCCCAGATGGTGGCAGCGAAGGAGATCCTCGATCGGTATTCCTTCGAATCTCCGGTGAGATGTCCGACAAGGATTCGATCGGTCGCAATACGATCACCTGGTCCTCCCGTCGTTTGCCGCGATTTCTTCCTGTATGCGGATCTCGTAATCCCACAGGAGAGGAACCAGGACCACGAGGTCTTTCTCCTGAAGGCGGTGTAACACCTGGAACAATGTCTGCCATGTGTACTGAGGAAATGCGTATGAGAGCAAGGTGAAGGTCATCCGGCGGCGCTGCGACACAAGGTGATGAACGGCAGACTCGATCTGTTGCGTTATGACAGAAGTCATATGACCGGCCATCCTTGCGCCCTCCCTTACAGGATTCACACAGCAGGAGTTCCTCTCCACAATTTTTTAATTGCAAAACTTAGTCCGTTTTGAGACGAGTCCTGTGCCCCGTGTTGTAAAAAGCGTAACTGTGCGACGGCATTAGTCAAAGAGGACATGCTCGCGGCACATCTCACTCGATACGCACCCACTTTGGTCCCATTCTCCTGCTGCTTCGCGCAGTGCGGGCCGTGCGGATTCGCGCGATTCCCACTTCGATCTTCCACCGGACAAGGAATTCTGCTCTCCGCGCCGACGCTCTTGGGCGGAATTGTCCTTGCTGCAAGCCTCTTCACTTACATCAACCACCAGTCGTTGCAGGAGGAAATTGATGACGGTGACGTGCGGGGGTCGAATCACTGTGGGACAGCTCCTAGCGGGAGCGGTTGCTCTGCTCGTAACACTCTTGCTCTCTCAGCTTAGTCTAGCAGGGGGGGGACGACCTCCGTGCGGTGCGACTTTTCCTGGACAAAGGCATCATCACGCAACAGGAGTACGAGCAGGCGGTCACGAAGTAACAGCGAGAAAAGCAAGCGAACCAAGTCACGAAGTGACCTGCCGCCTGTGGTTGTATCAGCAAGGCAGGATGATGGACCCGGGAACGTTGGAGGATCAAGAGCGTACGGCTCTTGCCATCAACGAAGCAGGGCAAATCGTCGGCACCAGTGGCTCGCGCGGGTTTCTCAATAGCCTGGGGGAAATGCTCGACCTCAACACACTCCTTCCGCAGGGATCCGGGTGGAGGGCCCTGACTCCCCGCTGCATCAATGACCGCGGCCAGATTGCCTGAATCGGAATCGCCATTGACGGAAAGCCGCACATCTTTCTCATGACACTCGCCCCCTAGCCTAGTGAATCATATGTATACCGTGACATAAGAGGGATTCAGACTGCTATGGCGCCACCATCGGAAGGCCGCTCAAGCGTAGTCTCAGTCAACGGGACCGAGAGCTGCTCAACGCCTTAGTCCGTCGCGGACAGACTCCGCAGCGAGCCGTGCTTTGCGGTGGCATCATTCTCGACGCCGCTTACGGACACGCGAATCATCGACTCGCTCAGGAGCCCGGGATCAGCCGTCCGAAGATGCTGCGTTGAAGACAGCGCATCGCCGAAGCCAGCGTGGCTGGACTCCCCAATGATGTCCCCGGACCAGGCCGGCACAACAAGATCGGGACGAAACAGTCGCGGTTATCGTGACCGCGACTCTACCAGAGAAGAATGTCGTTTAGAGCCTATCGGGAAAATCAGATACGATGCCATCCACCCCCAAGGACATCACTTCCTTAATATCTTGTCGATCGTTCACGGTGTATACGAAGACCACAAGACCTCGATGGTGACAGGTTTCAACCAAGGGCTTGGTGACGGTGATGTAGCTGAAGCCGATATGAGTGGCCTTGGCATTCTGTGCTGCCATGACAGGGTCATGCGGAAGCCGGCCGAAGAGCGCCATGGTCATAGTCCGAGGATCAGCCTCCCTGATGATACGCACCTCGTCGTGAATAAACGAAGCATAGATGACCTGACCTGTGAAGCCCGAGAGACGAACAGTCTTACAGACCTGCTCAGCGAGACCATTTACTTTAAGCTCTAGAATTAATCCGACTTGTCCCTCAGCGATCCTGAGCAATTCCTCCACTGTCGGAATGCGCTGCCCCGCACCAGCATCCAGTTCCCGCAGCGCACACAAGGACATCCCGGCGACCAACCCGGCTCCATTCGTGGTGCGATCGACCCGTTTGTCATGGATGATGACGAGATGCCCATCACTCGTCCGCTGGACATCAACCTCGACGAGGTCCGCGCCGAGCGAGATCGCTTTCTCAACCGACGCGAGCGTATTTTCAGGAGCATGTCCGGCGGCGCCACGATGGCCGATTCTCAACACCTTCCCCATGAAGCCTCCTGGAACCAAAGCCGAAGAAGTACACCAAGCTCGGGCTAACAGATCGGTGGTACAAACCGAAGATTGTGGGCAGCTAGATTTTCGAGATATTCCTTCATACGTTTTCGCTCGTGGGTCTTCACAAATTCAATCACTTTGTTATCAATCTCCAGCAACCCGAGTCCGGGAGGGATATCGTCAGGGCGGATGACAAACAGGTTCACACCCTGCTCCTTGGCCTTCACCTGTGCTTCCTTGATGCGGTGGTGGATGTACCGCTCGTTCAAGCGCAAGAGGTCGTTCAATTCCAGAACGTCTCGCAGGGGGTATGGCTCGATACGAACACTCTGCCTTGGAATATTGAGGAAGATGAACATCGTATCGCATCCTAAGCCGAAGGCTTCCTCGACTGGGAGAGGATTGGCGAGATCGGCATCAAGATACCGATAGCCGTTCATTTCAACCATCTCAAACAAAGGGTACAGGGCCATAGACGCGCGAATGCGTTTAAAGAAGAGATCGTGTTTAGCTTTCCGGCTTCGCGTGTCCTCGCTCCCGTCCATCGCAAGATCGGGATCTTTATTGGAAAAGACCACGGTCGCTCCGTCTTCGTACCGTTCCGTGATGATGTGCCAGACGATGGGGCTTGTGAGCACCTTCTGCAGATCGAACTCCTCGCCGAGTCTGGCCAAGAGCGGGAACGGATCAAGGAATGCTTTCATCCTCTTGAGTTCAAAATACTTATCCACCTCATTGAACGCTTCTTGGACTTCAGGCGCCTGCACGAGTCGTCGGAAAGACTTGTGTTGGGCCGCAAACACATCCATAAGGCGAAAGACGAAGCTCACCGTGCGGCCTGCCACGCGAAACGGCATGCGGACACAAAAGGACAGGACCAGGGGAAGAAACTTGATGGCCCTCCTGAAATCATGAAGAATCGATCCACTTGGCCCCCAGCCTTGAGTCACCTGCGGAACAACCCCTAGGAGGCGGGCCAATTTCTCCCGGAGGAACGGGTGGACCTCATAGATTGCTTCCGGAGAGGTGATATAGTCTTCCCAGATGTGGATGGTTTTCGCGGCTCCGACTACACCGGGATTTTCGACAAACCCGAGGGCATTGCAGCTTCCAGCGGAGGAACTCATGATATGGGTGGGACAGAAGCCGGCGTTGACCAATTCTGCAGCCGCAACCGCCTGGATGATGGCCTTACACCCTCCCCCGCAAAAGACAAACAGGATATTCCCGTACTTACTCGAGGGATGATCGGACATGCGAATTCTCCCGTCTTGTATTCCCGAGAAGCTTGTTTCCTGTATACAGGGACCAGCGGTACTGCCAAGGTCGCAGTTGCGTTTTGGCACCCGGATCACCGTCCATTCGACCTGTGCCCTGATCCGAAGGACCCGACCTGATGAGCACGTATGATGTCTGCATCGTGGGCGCAGGGGTTGTAGGCTGCGCCATCGCCAGGGAGCTGGGGCGCCGGCACCGGGACAGCCCGCTCCGCATCGTTGTACTCGAACAACACGAGAAGGTCGGAGAGGAAACCAGCGGGCGCAATAGCGGCGTGCTCCATAGCGGAATCCACGAAGATCCCTGTTCGCTGAAAGGACAGCTGGCTCGCGAGGGAAGTGCGCTGGCGGTCTCGTACGCATTACAGCATGGCATCCCGCTGCTCAGAACGGGGATGGTCATCGCCATTTCGTGGGAAGATGTCCGTCGAGGCCTTTGGCGTGAGGTGTCCATGCTGCGGCGGCTGTGGGTCAACGCCTGGAAGACGAACATCCGGGTGTCGTTCGTGACGCCCTCGGGGTTGCGTGCGTGGGAGCCGAATCTCCGCTCCTGCGGCGGAATCATCATTCCAAGCGTCTCAGTCATAGACCCTCTGGCCTTCGCACAGTCTCTTAGGACCGAGTCGGAAGCGACCGATGCCCAATTTGCGTTCAACAACCGGGTTATTGGCATCGATGAAGACGCCGACGCTTACATCGTGACCACCGATCGTCAGAGGATCCGCGCCGCGTGCCTGATCAATGCCGCAGGCCTTCACGCCGACGATATCGCTGCCTTCGCCTTACACAACAAAAAGTATACCATCCACCCGCTGCGGGGTGAGTATTACGAGCTGGTCACTCCGGAGAAAAAATGCCTCATCGGACGCCTGGTCTATCCAGCCTTGCCTCCTCAAGCGACCGGCAAGGGAATTCATTTCAGCCCCCGCCCGAACGGACAGTTGTTCGTGGGACCGAATGAGCTGGCAATCAAAGACAAGAGGGACTATACGTCGCGCAAGACGCCGCCAAGCCTGTTCGTCGAGGCCTTGCAGAAATTCCTCCCGGCCCTGGACGAACGCGATCTTCGCTGGGCCTATTCCGGAATCCGCCCCCGCGTGATAGCTGCAGGCGGACACAAGAGCGATTTCATCGTCTCGGTAGACAGAGAAGACCCGCCGCTCATCAATCTGGTAGGTATTGAATCGCCCGGACTCTCCGCCGCCTTGGCGCTCGCTCGGCATGTTGGCGACCTACCATGCATCCAGAAACGTTTTCGCCCAATTGATTCCCGCTCTTTATCCCACGACGCCTATGACCGTTGAAGGTGGAGTCGCATCGCTTCCTCAACGCGCAAGACCCGGTGCAGCGTCTTTCCAAGAATCGATCTGGGTAATTCGGTGCGGAACTCAACCTTCTTGGGAACTTTGTAGGACGCCAAGTAGCGCCGGCAGTGCGCGAGGAGGTCGTCCTCGGAGACAGAGTCGGCCGTGATGACGACAAACGCCTTGATCGATTCGCTTCCATCCCTGAGCTGCACCCCGATGACAGCCGCCTCACTCACATGTTGATGAAGAACGAGCACCTGCTCGATCTCCCCAGGGTATACATTAAACCCGGAGGTGGACAGGATCATATCCTTCTTCCGATCAACGATGTAGAAGAAGCCGTCTTGATCCTCGCGCGCGATGTCGCCGGTCGCGAGCCACCCTTCAGGCTTCAGCACGTTCGCCGTTTCGACAGGGTTGTTCCAATACCCTTGCATCACTTGCGGACCCCGCACCCAGAGTTCGCCGATCTCCCCCGACGGGACCTCCTGGCCCGTCTCATCGACGATTTTCGCTTCGGTGTTCGCAATGGGCAATCCGATGGACCGTTTGACCGAGAGGCCGCGGGGGATGTTGCAGTGCGTGACCGGAGAAGCTTCAGAAAGACCGTATCCCTCGATGATCATGTGGCCGGTCCGCTCTTTGAATTTCTTGAGGAGCTCATAGGGGAGCGCGGCCCCGCCGCAGATGAAAAACCTCGCCTCAGTAAAGTCATTCGCGTCACAGTGTTCGAGAAGCTTCCGCACGAGAGCAGGCACGAGTGTGATCACGGTGGGTCTTTTCTTGCGAAGGAGCGTCAGCAGAACGGGCATGTTTCGAGGATCCGGGACCAGCACCATGCATCCTCCGACGGCCAGACAGATATTTTGTGTGACCGTCATCCCAAACACGTGAAAGAGCGGGAGCGCCGCGAGAAAGCTCTCCACTCGTTCGGCGGGAGAAAACCAGCTGATGAGTTGCTGAAGGTTGGCCGTCAGATTACGGTGACGCAACTCCGCGCCTTTGGACACCCCGGTGGTGCCACCAGTGTATTGGAGAACTGCGATATCGTCCGGCGTCACGATCGGAAGCTCCTCCGGCGCGACGGAGGTCACGCGGTCCAACACATCGTGGAAAAACAGCGTCCTGTCCCTGACTGGAATCTCAAGTGGAGGCCGACCGTTGCGATGTTGATAGATATATTTCGCGATAGTCGTCATGAAATCGGTGATCCGCGTGACGATGATCAGCTCCAGATCGAGATGCTGGATTTTCTGATACATCAGGTCGAGCACCACGATCGCTCGCGCTCCCGCGTCT
Organism: Nitrospirota bacterium; assembly: GCA_018971525.1. Classification (GTDB taxonomy): domain Bacteria; phylum Nitrospirota; class Nitrospiria; order Nitrospirales; family Nitrospiraceae; genus Palsa-1315. The sequence continues at coordinate 90,446 of JAGXAR010000003.1, read as the reverse complement.
TGAAGCTGGTGGGACAGCTCGTGTTCCGTGTAGGTCGGGTTGCAGGCCACGACGATACCCCCGGCCTTCAAAATGCCGAAGTAGGCGATGACCGCCTGAGGAGAATTCGGCAGACAGAGGGCCACGCGATCGCCTTTGCGAATTCCCAACGCGGCGAGGCTGCAGGCGAATCGTTCAACGAGGCGGTGGCACTCCTGGTAAGACAGGGTTTTTCCAAAGAAATAGAGAGCCGGCCTGCGCGGAAACCGCCGCGCGCTCCGGGAGAACATCTCCAAGAGCGTCTCAGGAGAAAGAGAAAGCTGGTGGGGAACTCCCTCGGGGTAATATAGGAACCATGGTTGCTCGGGCATGAGGCGCTCCGTTTCGTTCAAGTCGGCTCAAAAAATTTCCGGCACTACAACCCTCCGGTCGAGAGACTCGGACAGGGCTCCAAGCGTTTGCCATGCTTGGCCGCCAACGACTCCAATTCCTGGGTTATCTGTCCTGGCGTCATCGTCTGTCGAGCCCATGCGAGAAGGCCCCCGCGGAATGCCGGGAAGCCGATTCCATATGTCAGGGCGAAATCAACCTGCCAGGAATGCTCCACAATCTTGTCATGCAGGCAACGCACCGCTTCGTCCACCATCGGAAGAAACAGGCGTTGGTGAAGAATTTCGTCGGAGATGGGACCAGCTTCTGAAGGGTATGCACGACAATAGTTCGCAACCACGTCGACAGCCTGCTCATTCTCCTTTCCTGATTTCCAAAATGTCAGCGGTGGCTTCTTCTCGGGAAGGAGGTTCCGCAGCAATGTATCACGCGACTCGATTCGAGGTCCCAGCACGGCCAGGGAAGTCAGCACGTGCATGGCGACCGGCAAGCCGATCAGGTCGAGGAGTTCCAGAGGCCCCATAGGATGCCCGCTGTCGACTGCCATCCCAAAGTTCTTGGCGATGCTGTCAATGCGCCGAATGGAGATGCCCTCCCCTACCATGATCACAGCCTCCGCCAGATAGCGCGACAAAATCCTGTTCACGAGGAATCCGGGTCCGTCATGCACCACGAGCGGAAACTTACCCAGACGCTTGGCCAGGCTGGAGGCTTGCACGAGAGCCTTGTCGGACGTGAAGGGTGCGCGCACCACTTCGACCAACTGCATTTTGGCGACAGGGTTGAAGAAGTGGAGCCCCACGCACCGTTCAGGATGGAGGGCTCTCGCTGCTATGTCGGCCAAGGTGTACGACGACGTATTCGTGGCGAAGATCGCATCGGGATCTGCCTCCGCTTCAAACTCGGCGAGCACCGCCCGTTTCACGTCCAGTTTCTCCGACACTGCCTCGATGACGAGGGAAGCGGCCCTCACATCCCTGATGTGGATGGTTGGAGCAATCCGCATCATGCGATAGCGAAGGTCGGAAGGAAGAATGATCCGCTTGCGGACCTGGGCAGTTTGGGTGGTATGGATCCTCCCGATCGCTGTCGCGAGAATACCAGGCAAAACATCTCGCAGGACCACCGCATATCCTTTTTCGGCGAGCTGCCCGGCGATCTGTGAACCCATCAATCCGGCCCCCAGCACACCTATGCGCATAGCCGCCATCGGAACTGTGGCAACGTTCCGTTTCACCTCCTCACCGGCCAGGAACAAACCAACGAGGTGTGAGGAAATTGGGCCGGCCATGAGATCCAACAGGAGGGGCCTCTCGATGTTCAGCGATCCCTCCAGAATACTCACCCGCATCCCACCCTCCACGGCATCGATGGCACGGAGCGGAGCGGGATAGAAATTCCGGACACGCTTGAATACTTGATGCCGGGCATAACGACACAGGAGCGAACGAACCACGGGGACACTCAAAAATCTCTGGCTTAGCCGGAGTGATCGACGTCGGACAAGAGTGGAACAAAGCACCCGGGCTTGCGCAATGGCGGCTTGAACGAGGGTTTCCTTCTGAATGCTCTCCAGAGTCCTGACCGTGGAAGGGATAGACGTCACCATCCCATCCGCAAGGCCCATCCGCAGTGCCTGTCGGGGAAAAATCGTCTTCCCCGTCGTGATCAGGTCCAATGCCGCCGGTACGCCGATCAGCCGCGGGAGGCGCTGAGTACCGCCGAACCCGGGAAGAATGCCCAGCTTGACTTCGGGCAGAGCGAAACAGGTTCTCGGATGGGTGCTGGTAATGCGCACGTGGCAGGCCAGCGCCAACTCGAGTCCCCCACCCAGACAGGCGCCCTCGACCGCGGCGACAAACGGTTTCGGCGACTGCTCCATCCCATCAAAGAGTCTGTGAGCGGTGATCACGAGTTGCTCGATCTCCTGAAAGGAACGTCGCCGTTGCGCGTCGTGCATCTGCTCCAGATCGGCTCCCGCACAGAAATTTCCTTCTTTCAGGCTTACGAGTACGACACCGTTAATGGCGGCTGACTGCTCGGCAAGCCGCACGATCTCCTGCCACTCCGACATGCTCTCCCCGTTGAGAACATTGACCGACTTGCCGGAGTAATCAAAGCCCGCCAGCAGGATCCCCCCCTCAAGGACTGCGGTCTTGAAGTGTGTGAACTCGCCTGGAGAGATGGTGGGGCCGCTTGACATGGCTATTTCCTCTCCAAGATCATCGCCACCCCCTGCCCGCCGCCCACGCAGGCGCTGATCAGCGCCCGCTCGGCGTTGCGCCGCTTGAGTTCGAAGAGAGAGGTCATGGCCAAGCGCAGACCGGAGACGCCGACTGGATGACCGAGCGCGATAGCCCCGCCGTGCGGGTTGAGATCGTCGGGCGGGATTTCGCCGAGACGTTCAGTCAATCCGTAACGGCCGAACTTCTGTTCCATGAGAGATGTCGAGCCAAGAATGCGGCTGATCCCCAAGACGACGGACGCAAAGGCTTCGTTAATCTCAAATACTGAGAAATCCTTGAGGGTCATGCGAGCCTTGGATAACACTTTGGCGATGGACCCGACTGGGGCCAGGCCCATACAGGCGGGCTCATAGCCAAAATCTGCGTAATCCTTCACGTAGCCGAGGATCGGCAAACCGAGGGCATGGGCTTTGCCTTCCTCCATGAGGAGCATGGCTGCGGCTGCATCCGTGATCTGCGAGGAGTTGGCCGGCGTCACCGAACCGTGGTGCTTGTCGAACACTGGTTTCACCTCACGAAACGTCTCCAGCCCGGCATCCTCACGAATTCCGTTGTCTCGCTCCACGTAGGTGCTCCGCTCGGGAACGTACATGGGCACGACCTCGTCCGCAAAGAGCCCATCCTTCCACGCTTGCGCCGCAAGCCTGTGCGATCGAATGGCAAACACGTCCTGATCTTGCCGAGTAATGCCCAGTGAAGGGTCTTTCGCGATGTTCTCCGCCGTCTGTCCCATGATGAGGTCGCACATCGGATCCGTGAGACCCATCATCAACCCGACCCGCGGCGGGTAGCCCTTGAGGTTCAGAAGCTTGGGAATGAGAGCAAGAGCGCCAGCGGTACGTTCTCGAAGGCTTCTGGCCTTGCCGTACTGCAAGAGGAGATCAGCGACAGTCTGATTGTATACAATCGGAATTCGGCTCATCGCCTCCATGCCTATGACGAGCACTGTATCGGCATCACCACTCCTGATGCGCAAGCTCGCATAGTAGAGTGCCGTCACTCCGGAGCCGCAGTTTTTCCCGGCCACCGTATCGGCGGGGATTATCGCGGGGAGGCCACCGGTGACGGCTGCGACCCGCGTCGGATTCACCGCGTGCATGGGCGTTGCGACATTACTTCCTAATACGCAATCGATCGTTTCCAGCGGGAGATTCCAGCGGTGACAACGGGTGATCATTTCACGGACGACCCAGGCGCCCAGTACTTCCGCCTCCGTCTCGCGAAAATCTGTTCCGTCCTTGCACAGAGGAGTACGAAACCCGTCGACGACGACGACCTTACGCATGGTGTTTTCGTCCTCCCCATTCCGGATTGAAGACCTGTCTCTCGCCGATGCTAACAGACAGGCCGGACCTACCCCACATCCTACCACGGCGCGACGCCAACTCGACTCATCCCTAAAAGCATAGGTGACTCCCAAAAGGGGGGGCGTCTCATTTCGGGACAAAGACGGCGTGAATGGTGGTATGGTTGTGAAGATACCCCTGCGACAACATCGTAGAACGCCGTCAAGGAAATGCCGCGCATGAAAAAGCAGGATGTGTTTCAAGGGTCTGAAGCGGTGGCTGAGACCGCTCGTGACAAGGCTTCCTATTCAGGGTTTCTTGCGGGGTTATTTGAAACCGACGTCCGATGGGATCTCTTTGCCTCAATCGGCATTCCACAGACGAGTCCGCCAGCCCTGGATTTCCTGGGACGATTCAAGGCCGCCCTTCTGCCCCTGGATCCCGAGCGGGTTGACAGTGAGGGGGAACTGCCGGAGCCGGTCCTGAAAACCCTGGCTGAGCTCGGAGCTTTTGGCATCAAGATTCCCAGACGCTTCGGCGGGCTGGAGTTGACCCAATATGAATATCAGAAAGTCGCAACCCTGTGCGGAAGTTTTGACGCATCGCTCACCGTCTTGTTGTCGGCCGCTCAATCAATCGGCATTCCAGAACCGCTACGCCTCTTCGGAACAGAAGAGCAGAAGGCCAAGTATCTCCCCAGGCTTGCACAGGGAGAAATCTCAGGGTTTGCACTCACGGAGCGAAACGTGGGCTGCGACATCTCCAAAGTAGAAACGTACGCTGTCCGCGTCACAGAGAACGGGAAGACCGTCGCATATCGCCTCACGGGAGAGAAGTTCTTCATTACGAATTCTGCCAAGCAAGACGGCAAGTTCCTGTGTTCCCTGCTCATCGTCATCGCACGAATCGTTGATCGGCCAGAGGAACTCCAAGACCCCCGGGCGCAAAAGCGATTTGGGGCGTTCATCGTTGAAACCCGATGGCCAGGGTGCTCCGTCACCCGCCTACGTTTCGAGGGCGTGAGAGGGATTTACAACGGCGTACCGACGTTCAACAACGTCTACGTCCCGATTGAAAATCGCCTGGGCAACGAAGAGGACGGCCTGAGGATCGCACTCGCCACGCTCACTGTCGGCCGCTTGACGCTTCCCGCAGCCTGTTCAGGAGGCCTCAAACAGTGCCTGTCCGTGATGCGCTGGTGGGGGCGCACGCGCGTTCAGTGGAACAAACCGATCGGCGAACACAGTCTGATCGGAGAAAAACTCTGCCGCGCCGCGGCCTATACGCTGGCGCTTGACGCAGTGATGGCCTTCTGCGGAGCTTGGGCGAACAAGAAAGGTGATCTTCGGTTGGAGTCGGCGGCAGCCAAAATTATCGGAAGCGAGTGGTACTGGGAGGTGGTCAACGACCTCTTTCAAGTACGCGGTGGGCGCGGATACATGACCGTTGAGGCCCAGCGTAAGAGCGGCGAACCTGCCATTCCGGTCATGCGCATGCTTCGCGACGCCCGCATTAATCTGGTGTGGGAAGGGACGAGTGAGATTCTGCGCATCTGGATGGCCCGCGAGGCCCTCTCTCCCTATATCGAACAGGGCATCGCCGTGCTCCAAGGTTCGTCTTCACAAAGGATCGCGGCGCCGCTGTACTACGCGCGCATGGCGCTCCGCTCTTATCTCCCCTTTTCGCAACCCTTGCGCACTTCTGCGATGTTCGGAAAGGACTACGCCAGGTGGGTTCGCTTTATCGAGTCATCCTCTCGGAGCCTGACACGATCGACGCTCGTCGCAACGGTCCGCCACCGGCAGAGCCTGCACAATAAGCAACTCCTGTTGCAAGACTTGGTGAATGACAGCCTCTGGCTCTTTCCGATGGCCGCGACGCTCTGGTATGCATCCCAACCAGAGATGCGGACGAAGCCCGGCATCCATGAGCTTGTCACCTATTTCTGTCAGGACATGGCGGACCGCCTGGAGCCTCCCTGCTTCCCGGCGAGAAGACCCCGCAAACACAAGAAAGACACGATCGTCTACCACCTGTCGAAGACAATCATGAGCGGCGAGTATGCCTGGTTAGAGGAAGGGATTGTGCCTTTGCTGGGGAAATGACGGACTGGGGCGTCCATACAAGTCTTCGCCCTGCGTTTTTGTTCCTCACGGCAGCCCTTGTCCACTGAGTCCCATGGTTCAAGGATGATGTCGTGAGCGCGGCCTGTCGAACATCTGTCGGTCCTTGCCCGATACAAAACATCTCTGCCTTATGGCCGAGTTGCTCGATGCCGAACGCTGGTTCTCTGCGAAACCATTAGGAATCAGCCATTTCGTACCCCATCCGTCCGAAAAAGATTTTGTCGTCTTGTAAGAATTGGACGGCATTCTCCTCGGACAGCTTTTTATTCCAGCGATTCATCCGTCGGCGACAGCAGTGAGAAGTCAGGTTTTCCCACGAGTGGCCCGCCATGAAACCCTGTCCGGCCAGCCCTTTTCGGATTTCTTCGATTCGTTCGAGGCCTTTGAACAGGTTTGTCACAAGTAGACCCTTAAGATGCAGCTTGCTGTAAAATGGGTATTGCCCGCAGTTCCTCAAATCGAGCGGTGAAGTGGCGCAGCACCGGCGCTTCATAGGTCAAGGCGAGGCCGTGAATCCCCTGGCGCCGCCGGTACAGCTCGATGATCGATTCTGCGACATACGTGATCTGCATGTTCGTATAAACCCGGCGGGGAATGGCCAACCTTACCATCTCGAGTTCTGGATGGATCGTTCGACCGGTTCCCACATCCTTTTTCCCGAACATCACCGTGCCGATTTCGACTCCCCGGATCCCGTATTCCCGATAGAGGGCGACGGCTAACGATTGGGCGGGAAATTGTGCCTGCTGAATGTGCGGGAGAAATTCTTTCGCATTGAGGTACACCGCGTGGCCTCCGATCGGTTTGAGAATCGGAACACCAGCCTGATCGAGTAATTCACCGAGATAGCGTACCTGCCCGACGCGGAAGCTCAAATAGTCCTCATCCAACACTTCAAGCAGGCCACGGGCCATGGCCTCTAAATCGCGGCCTGCCAGTCCGCCATAGGTTGGGAAGCCCTCCACAAGGATCAACAAGTTCGTAATGTCCTGCGTCCATTGATCGTCGTTCAGGCTGAGAAATCCACCGATATTCACCAGACCATCCTTCTTGGCCGACATCGTGCAGCCGTCGCCGTAGCTGAACAACTCGTGCGCAATCTCGACGACTGATTTCTCCGCATAGCCCGGCTCCCTTTCTTTGATGAAGAAACAGTTCTCCGCAAACCGGCAGGCGTCGAAGAATAACGGGATCCCGTAACGGTTTACCAGCGCACGAGTCTCACGGATGTTCGCCATGGAGACCGGTTGACCACCGCCGCTGTTATTGGTGATAGTGATCATCACCAGAGGGATACGGTCACGCCCGATTCGATCGATGGCGTCTGCCAGCTGGATCAGATCCATATTGCCTTTGAACGGCATCTCGCAATGCGGGTCGTATGCCTCCTTGATCACCACATCCAGCGCCTCGGCTCTCTGGTGCTCGACATTGGCGCGCGTCGTATCGAAGTGAATGTTGTTCGGCACGCACATGCCGGGCTTGAGCACGGTCGAGAACAACAGATTTTCCGCCATGCGACCCTGATGAGTTGGAATCACATGCTGATAGCCACAGATCGACCTGACGACCTCCTCGAAATGAAAATAGTTTTTGCTGCCGGCATACGATTCGTCGCCGAGCATCATCCCCGCCCACTGGTTGTCGCTCATGGCCGACGTGCCGCTGTCCGTGAGCAGGTCCACATAGACGCTTTCCGCCGGAACCTGAAACAGGTTGTATCCGGCGTGGCGCAATAGCCGATCCCGCTCTTCGCGCGTCGTCCGGCGGATCGGCTCCACAACTTTGATCTTGAAGGGTTCAGACGGAAACTTCATGTGGCCGACCTCTTGAACCGTGCCAATTCACTCCTGAACGGCTTCGCGCCTTCATAGGTGAACACATACCGAGTCATGTCGAAGAGTGGATCTGGATTCAGATCACGAAGCAGATCCGGTTTCCAGGTAATCTCTAATTCGTTGATCATGGTAATCTGCGTGGGCTTACCGACCATACCGAGCGGCACCGTGCCATAGGTGCGGGAAAAGATCAGGATCTCGGCATCGAACATTGCGGCGTTGACATCCTCCGCGGCCCCCTGCTTTTGATAGTCTTCTTGAAATCGCTGAAACGCCAGCGACCGCTCCAATTCCTCTCTGAACGCGAAAAAAATTTTAATGCCGGCTCGAGCCTGATCATCCATGACCTCAATCGCGTCCGCAACCAACGTTTCCTGCTGCATTTGCTCACGTGTCAGGATCAAGATCCGGCGGATCCTCACCCCGCGCCGGGCCGCGGCCTGGTTTGCCAAGAGATAATTTGGATAGAGCGCCTCCCCCTTCTTCCAGATGTTCCATCGCTCCATGATCGAATCGACCGTCTTCTCGGCCGTTTCCATCATCCGTACCGCTTCGGCATTCGCCGTTGCCCCTTCGTAAATCAATGTTTGGGATTCGAGTTGACGCAGTTCCAGCCCGATGGCTTCCACTTTGCGCGGGATGTATTTGGGACTCTTTGGCACATGCAGCATGACATCCACAGCGGTGAGAGCCAACGTCCAGTATTCCTTGGCCTGAGGCGGGGCCTTGTCTTTTTGTGCGATGAGAAGAAGCTCGACGGGATTCTTATCGAGGAGTTTCGAGATCTTGATACAGAGTTCCGGCTTTGGAATCTTCAATCCTCTCCGCATCAAGTTTGCCTCCGGCTGGGCAATGCCGAGTTTCTTGGCAAGCGTATAATCACTGGTCAGATGGTACCGATCTTTCACCGCTTCGAAATAACCTGAAATTTCAGACATCACTTCTCCTCTCCTTTACATCGAGACCCTCACCGCGAAAACATCATCGAGACGCCTGAAAAGATGGTGACTCGGTACTTATGAATCGTTTTCACCGACTCATCGGCATGGAAGAGTGGGAGCAGGATGATCGAACTTCCCATAGCCATGGCCGGGTTCTGACAAGTCCTCAGACCGTGACGGTGGAACGATGGCACTTCGCCAAGAAAGATCTCTTCCCATTCAAGGGAATCCGGACACCAGTTGCGGCCCTGGAGTGCATTGGCCAAGACGTTCCGGCGAGTAAGCATAACGCCCTTCGGCGTCCAGGTTGCTCCTCCGGTGTAGTAAAAATTCCCCTGATCGTCGGAAGGACATCGTCTTGCTGTAGAACAGGAGACCGGATGAATTCGGGAAGCACAGGACAGAGCGCCGCAGGAGATCCGGCACAGTCCAGTCCGGATACTCGATGGTGGCGGGAACATCAGAATCATACTGGCTGATCCAGGACCGTTGCATACGAACCCCCGGCCCATCATCCGGTCAGTTGCGTGGCTCCCTCGTGTAATCGGCCCGGCGCAACGGCGGCCCCCTCCAGGTCTTGGCGACGCTGAAAGCCCGCTTTTTCAAGCCCCGTCCAGAAACCTTCAAGATAGTCCAGCACCGCCTTGACGCCGCGATGGAAATCCTCCCGTTCTTGCACCGATAAGCCCCCGGCTCCCGCGTCGATGCCTCCATCAATCGCAGCCACAGCCTTCTCCATGGCCTCTTCGTGACCGGACTCGAGCTCCCGGTGGAATGTGAAATAGGTCATGTCCATGGCGGGATACCGGGTCGCCCGCAGACGTGTGAGTCCAGGGATTAAATGGTCCCACATGGTGATAGCCATATTCTCCAGACCAAAGGACGCCCCGAGCGCCGTGGCATGGTTTCCACTGCTATAGAGCTGTTCCATGCCTTCGATGTAGGATTTTGTGGAGGGGAGCATCTGTTGCGTCATCGCCTCGTGCACGTCCTTCCCGATAGACCGCAAGAAATCCCGATATAGCAACTCGTGCCGCTTCCTGCTGTGACCGTCACCCAATTCTGAATAGAGGACCTTCGTCAGCTCGTTCGCCACGGTCTCGTCTTCAGTGTTGACCAGTTGCGCCACGAGAATCTTCGGGAAGAACCGGGCAAAATTATAGAATTCGACTGCGAACTGACGAATTTCTTCGTCTGTCAGGTCACCCCGCTGAAAGCGATCCAAGTACAGGTTGTTGATAGCCCCATGGCGAAGAACGTACTGGCGCATTTCCTGATAGAAGGACATGATGCACCTCCATTCGCCACACCAGAATTATCTCCGCTACCAGAACCACCCACAAATTAGCGCTCATAATAATATACATTTCATATTATTCGCGCAACCCCGTCACCTGCCAGCTAACGCCTCTCCAGATAAGCATTTCACATGCCATCTAAAATGCAGCAACAGGCATAATGAATCACGTACAGGAAAATTAATAGCATTTACATATTGCATAATTGCCAACATTTGTTATATTGGTGGACGTGAGGGACTTCAATGAACGAACAGAAGGAGTGACGACTCATCGCCTCCAGGTTCAGAAGGAGGGCTTTATCATGAAGGAACATATAGGGATCGATCACATCACCCTCTGCGTCGAGAGCCTCGATGCGGTTGAGTATCTCTTCACGAAAATTCTTGGCTTCGAGGTGATTTGGTCCGCCCGAGACGTTGGCAGTGAGAAGTCCAGCATGAATACCGTCGTGGTTCAGCGCGGGAACGCGAAGATCGCTCTGATGCAGGGCAATGACAAGCTGGTGAAGTCACAGATCAACGACTTTATTGAGAAGTATGGACAGGGCGTCCAGCATGTCGCCATCGAGGTCGAGGACATTGAAGCAGTCAGCCGGGAATGGGAATCTCATGGGGTGCAATTCAGCGGGCCCCTAAAGGAAGGTCGGGATGGGTTCGGGCCTCTCAAGCAGCGGTTCACCTACCCTCTGTTTCCCGCGAGCGGTCTCTTCCTGGAACTCACCCAGCGGGAACATGGCGAAGAGAAGGCCAGAACCTTCGTACGTGGCACTGTCGAAGCGCTCTACAAAGACATCGAACGGGATCAGATTGCCGGCGTGGAACAGACGATTATTGATTACAGGACGACTCCCGTTCCCATGAAAAAGGAGCGCCCCTCGCTAGAGCGTGCCTCATGATCCTGTCCGCATGTCGAGGGAAGGGACGCGTGGGACTCTCAGGGTAAGTTGAGCAGGGAGGCCCGTCATGTACCTCCAGAAGAAAGGTCACGTTCCCAAGCAAGCCCATGTGGGGATTCCCAAGGGGCAATGTGAAGAAGAGCACAGTCGCCGCGGGTTTAGTGGTCCATCTTCACATCTCTACCGGACCCATCCTCCCACCGACTGGGTGAGAATCGACGGCCCCCTTCGCCCCCGCGCCTTTGTCTGTGCAACACTCCCCACCCAAGATGAACGTTCCGCTGACGCACGTCCGGTCGAGATTCTCCGGAGCCATGATGCGCGGGTGTTTCTCTCACGACGCGCCGAGGCAACACCCTACTTTGTCCGCAATGCCGACGGCGACGAGATCTATTTTGTCCACCGCGGTTCAGGACGATTCGAGACCGACTACGGACAGTTGCCGTACGAGCCAGGCGACTATCTCGTCATCCCCAAAGGCACCACCTACAGAACCATCATAGAGTCACGGCCCTCTTTGTTTCTCATCGTGGAAACGCCTGAGCCGGTCGAAATTCCGGAACGGGGCCTGCTTGGGCAACATGCCTTGTTTGACAAAGGAGTCCTCAGTTCCCCTGAGCTGGACGGAAACCCGGATGATCATGCAGGAACACCAGGCGAGTGGGAGGTGCGGATCAAACGCCGCGGCGAATACACAAGCCTGGTCTATCCCTTCTATCCGATGGATGTGGTCGGCTGGAAAGGCGATCTCTGGGTCGCCAAGCTCAACGTGCGTGACTTCCGACCAGTCACGAGCGCCCGCTATCATCTCCCGCCCAGTGTCCATGCGACCTTTCAGGCCGGCGGGGTCCTCATCTCGACTTTCGCGCCACGCCCCTTAGAAAGGGACCCGCAAGCGCTTCGCATCCCGTTTTACCATCGCAACATGGACTATGACGAAGTGCTGTTCTATCACCAAGGAAACTTTTTCAGCCGCGCCGGGATTCAACCAGGGATGCTGACGTTGCATCCTCAGGGCATCCACCATGGACCGCAACCGCAAGCAGTCGAAGCGAGCAAAGACAAAACAGAGACGGACGAGATCGCGGTCATGATCGAATCGCGCGATTCCTTGACCGTCCTGCCGGAGTTGGAGTCCGTCGAAGTAAAAGATTATGCTTTGAGTTGGAGTCGGCGATGAAGCTATGCAGCTTTCAGGTGCAGACGCCTGTAGGAATCTTCACGAGGGTCGGCGCGCTCCGCGACCAGCACCTCGTGGATCTGAATATGGCCTACGCCAGATTCCTGGCCGACCAGCAGGAAGCGCAGCCGTACCGATTGGCCAACGCTCAGGTACCTCCCACCATGCTCGAGTTCCTCGAAGGCGGCCCATCAACCATGGCGACAGCGCGTCGAGCATTCGGCTATGTCGTGACCCTTGGCCCATCGGTCAAGGGTCCGATGGGAGAGGCAATCTGGTATCACTCCGCCAGCGTCCGGATGATCTCCCCTCTTCCCAATCCGCCATCCCTGCGCGACTTCATCGCCTTCGAAGAACACATTGCGGCAACGTCCAAGAAGCGGGGGCAACCTATCCCACCAGAATGGTACAAGGCTCCCGTCTACTATAAAGGCAACCACCGGACGATTATGGGACCGAATGAAGAGCTGACATGGCCACTGAAGACGAATAAGTTGGACTACGAACTGGAGTTGGCCTGTGTCATTGGCCGGAGGGGGCAAGATATCTCGGAGCGGGAGGCGCCAGAGTACATCGCCGGGTACACAATCATGAACGATTTCAGCGCAAGAGACATCCAGTTCCAGGAAATGGCCTGTCGGCTGGGGCCGGCGAAAGGAAAGGATTTCGCCACCGCGATCGGGCCCTGCCTCATCACTCCGGATGAAATCCCGGACTTGAATGCCTTGACCATGATCGCCAGGGTCAACGGAGAAGTGTGGTCTCAAGGACGATTTGGAACCATCCATTGGTCGTTTCCGCAGATGATCGCTCACGTCTCACGTGGCGAGACCATCTACCCGGGGGATCTCTTTGGTTCAGGGACGGTCGGGGGTGGATGCGGCCTGGAACTGGACCGCTACCTGAACCCCGGCGACGTCGTGGAGTTGGAGATTCAGCCGATCGGCGTGCTCAAGACGCGCATCGCAAGAGTAGCGAACGAGTAAATAATAAGGGGGCCGGATCATGAGCGTTCCTGTGACAGACGAACAAACCATCGCAGAATTAGTCCAGCGACACCGTGCCTTGTACGACGGACCGGCAATCGATACCAAGCTGGAAGCGATTATTCGCGACGGCTCGCATACGGGGCTCGCCGGATGGGATATCCTGCGGGTCCTGCGGACCTCTCGGTCGGTATTCTTCGACACTCACGTTGAAGTGGTATCAGGCCACCACACAGCGACCTATCTGCGGTTCGAGTCCATAGCCCGCTTCCCGGAGCTGATCAGGCTGCTGAGCCGGGACATGGCAGAATGGATCAGACGGACGTATAAAAGCGAGCCGATAACCGGCATCGTTGCGACCAGGTCAGCGGCGGAGTTGCTCGCCGAAGGGATTGCAGATGTCCTCTCCGACACGATGCCATTGCGCGTAACGTTGACGCCGTACAGTTGCGAGACCGGACGGATCGGGACGGACCTCAACATCGGCGCGATAAAACCAGGCGAGCGGTTCGTGGCGCTCAACGATGTCACTACACGCGGGAATTGCGTGAGTAAACTCGGCAAGGTCATCACCGACAACGGCGGACTGCTGGCCGGCATGATGGTCTTTGCCCGGCGGGACAGTGATCAGTTTCCACTCATGGAGGAACTCACTGCCCGATATCCGTTCTATTATGCCGCTGACCTCGACATGCCGCAGTGGGAGCGGGATCAATGCCCGCTGTGCAAGAACAATCAGCCGGCACTCTCCTGGAGAGATATGCCGGAAATCTGACGCAGACTCCACTGCTCTGCGAGGAGGAGCCCATGGACCCGGCAGACGTGACACGGGACATCAAGCGAGCCGACCTGCTCCAGATGTACTACTACCTTCGGCTCACCAGAGCCCTGGAGGACCGCGTCACTGCCCTCTATCGTCAAGGTCGGATCGTCGGCGGCGTGTACACCAGTCACGGGATGGAAGCGATTGCAGTCGGCTATGCCTCGGCGCTGGAACGGAATGATGTCATCGCTCCCTTTCACCGCGACATGGGAGCCTTCCTCATCCGCGGATTCACGCCCGGCGAAGTCCTCGCCCAGTACCTCGGCAAGCGCACTGGCCCCACCAAGGGCAAAGACGGCAACGTCCACATGGGCGATCTCAAGCGGGGCATGATCGGCTTTGTCAGTCACCTGGCCGACAATCTGCCCGTCGCAACCGGTGTCGCCCTGGCGTTTAAGATTAGAGGAGAGCGCCGCGTGGCCTTCACCGGCACCGGCGACGGCGGTACCAGCCGCGGCGACTTCCACGAAGCGATGAATTTTGCAGCGGTGCGAAAACTCCCCGTCGTGCTCTTCTGCAACAACAATCAATACGCCTATTCGACACCGCAACGTCTGCAGATGGCGATCCACGACGTGGTCGACCGCGCGAAAGCCTATGGGATGCCCGGCGAGATCGTGGATGGGAACGACGTGGCGGCCGTGTACCTGGCCTCCAAACGCGCCATCGAGCTAGCAAGGGCTGGTGGAGGACCGACGTTCCTTGAGTTCAAAACGATGCGGATGCACGGCCACTCTGAGCATGACCCGGCCAAATATGTCCCTCGTAAATTGCTAGAGGAATGGAAGAAAAAAGATCCAATCCTGAAAGCCGAGCAGCTGCTTGTACAGCTCGGCTATGGCGATGATGCGTATTTCCACGAGGTTGGAGAGCGGGTCAAGAAAGAAGTCGAAGCCGGCCTGGAGTTTGCGGAGCAGAGTCCCCTGCCGGAAGGACCGGAAGTATTGGAGGGGGTCTTTGCGGAGAAAGCTGACAGCTATTAGCTGATAGCAACAGCTTCAGAAGGAGCGCTTCCATGACGACTGAAACCGTGCAGAGGCAGCAGGAAGTGACCTATCTAGAGGCGATCTCGCAAGCTCTGGACGAGGAAATGACTCGCGACGAACGCGTCTTCCTGATGGGCGAAGACATCGGCACTTATGGCGGCGCCTTCAAGATCACGGAAGGCTTCATGGCGAAGTACGGCGAATGGCGCGTCATCGATACTCCGTTGGCTGAATCAGGGTTCGTCGGCGCGGCGATCGGCGCGGCGATGATGGGTCTGCGTCCAGTCGTGGAAATGCAGTTCGCCGACTTCATCTCCTGCGCCTTCGATCAGATCACCGAGGTCGCGGCCAAGAACCATTATCGCTGGGGAGCCGCAGTGCCGATGGTCATCCGTGCTCCCTTCGGCGGCGGTGTGCATGGCGGTCCCTTTCACTCAGAATGTCCGGAAGGCTGGTTCTTCCACTCGCCCGGCCTTAAAATCGTAGCCCCCTCCACACCCTATGACGCAAAAGGCCTTCTCAAAGCTGCGATTCGTGATCCAAACCCCGTTCTCTACTTCGAACACAAGTTCCTCTATCGACGGATTAAAGCGGTATTGCCGAGCGAAGACTACATCGTGCCGATCGGCAAGGCCGATGTGAAACGCGCGGGCAACGACATCTCTCTCATCACCTATGGGGCGATGGTCCACCTGGCGCTTGAAGCGGCTGAGCTGCTGGCGCAGGAAGGCATCGACTTGGAGGTTGTCGACCTGCGCACATTGATCCCGCTCGACAAGGACAGGGTCTATGAGTCGGTGCGCAAGACCAGCAAGGCGATCCTACTGCACGAGGATAATAAGACCGGCGGGATCGGAGCCGAAATCGCGGCGTTGTTAGCGGAGGATTGTTTTGACCATTTGGATGGGCCGGTGCTGCGCATCGCTCCCCCGGACACGCCGGTGCCGTTCAGCACGCCGCTCGAAGAATATTTTCGACCCAAGGTCAGCGACATCGCGACAGCAGCGCGGAAATTGGCAGCGTATTGAATTTTTCATAAGGCGTGAGGGGTCAGGCGCAAATGAAGCTTTCTACCCGCCTCACGTTTCACGCCTAACCCCTCACGGATTTTAGATGGCTACCGATATCGTCATGCCCCAATTGGGGGAAAGCATCGCTGAAGGCACAGTCGTCAAGTGGCTTGTTCCCAAAGGCAGTCGCATCGAAAGAGACCAGCCGCTTTTGGAAGTCGAAACCGATAAGGTGGCGCTGGAGATCCCGTCTCCCGGCACCGGAACTCTGAGCGAGGTGCTGGTGCAGGAAGGCCAGACCGTTCCAGTCGGAACCCTGCTCGCCAGGCTGGACAGCGACATCTCGACTGATACCACAGCGATGAATCGGGTCGGAGGGGTCGTGGTGCGTCAAATAGAACCGCAGCTAGAGGGTGAGGATCACCATTCTCCTGCTGTACGACAACTGGCCAAGGAACATGGAATTAATCTGTCGCAAGTGACCGGGACCGGGGCTGGTGGACGAGTGACCAAGAAGGATGTGCAGGACTTCATCTCTCAGAGTGGAATGCAGGCCAAAGTGACAACTCCTGGCGGTGAACAGTCTATGGGTGAAGAAATTCTGCCCTTCACTCAAATGCGAAGAACCATCGCTGATCGTATGGTCAGGAGCAAGCAGACCTCGGCTCATGTGACCACCTACTTTGAAGTTGATTTCTCAGGCATCGCCGAATTCAGAGAGGGCCGCAGCCTCACGTATCTTCCTTTTGTCATCCGAGCTGTGACCCGTGCCATTCGAGATGTGCCGGTGGTGAACTCTGCGTGGAGTGAACAAGGGATCATCGTCAAGAAAGACATTCATATCGGTATTGCAACGGCGCTGGACGATGGGCTCCTGGTGCCGGTGGTGCGATACGCGGATCGAAAGGGACTCCTGCAACTCGCCAAAGAAGTGGCGGACCTGGCTGAGCGGGCCAGGTCCAAGAAACTGAACCCCGAGGAGGTCCAGGGAGGAACGTTCACGATCACGAACCATGGCGGATTCGGCAGCCTGTTCAGCACGCCGATTATTCATCAACCCCAGATCGGCATCCTCGGGGTCGGCGCAATCCAGAAACGAGCTGTGGTTATCAACGACGTCATTGTGATCCGTCCAATGGGCTATCTCAGCCTGTCGTTTGACCACCGGGTCATCGACGGAGCGACGGCGGATCAATTCATGGCAAAGCTCAAAGGCTTTCTCGAACAGAGTCACTGGGAGCAGATCCTGTGAACGGAACACGTGAGGCGCCAGGCGAGAGTCGTGGGAAGGAGACCCTGTCGTGAGTGAGAAGAAACAGGTGGTCATTGCGAGCGCAGTGCGAACGCCGATGGGGAGTTTTCACGGGATGTTCAGTCCCCTGCCCGCGACCAAGCTTGGCAGCATCGCCATTGCTGAAGCACTAAAGCGCATTCACCTTCCTCCCGAGCGCGTGGACGAGGTCTTTATGGGCTGTGTCCTCAGTGCCGGGCTCGGCCAGGCGCCGGCCAGGCAAGCATCGATCGGTGCAGGAATTCCGCATTCAGTCGGCGCAACCACGATCAACAAAGTCTGCGGGTCCAGCCTCAAGGCCGTGATCATGGCATCCCAGGCCATTGCGCTTGATGAAGCGAGGGTTATTGTGGCAGGTGGCATGGAGAACATGACCCGTGCGCCCTACCTCCTGGAGAAGGCCAGGCAGGGGTATCGGCTGGGTCATGCGGAGTTGGTGGACAGCCTGGTCAAAGACGGTTTGTGGGACGTCTACAACAATTTTCATATGGGCCATGGGGGCGAACTCTGTGCCGCAAAGTACCGGTTGACCAGAAGCGAACTCGACGACTTTGCGCTGGAAAGTTATCGGCGCGCCAGGGAAGCCGTCGCCATGGGGATATTCAAACCTGAAATTGTTCCGGTTGACGTGCCGCAGAAGAAAGGACCGCTTCTCTCAGTGGCGGATGATGAGGAGCCCAACCGGGTCGATCTGAAGCGCCTGCGCGAACTGAAACCCGTGTTCCAGGAGGATGGAGTCCTGACCGTGGGCAATTCACCTTCCTGTAACGACGGAGCGGCGGCGTTGATCGTCATGACAGAGGAGGAGGCGGAGCACCTGGGCCTCAGGCCCATGGCTCGGATCGTCGGGTATGCCGGCGCGGCATTAGCGCCGGAATGGTTCACGATCGCGCCGATCGAGGCAATCAGGCTGGTACTCAAGAAGACCGGTCTTTCGGTCAACCACATCGACCTATTTGAGATCAATGAAGCCTTCTCAGCCGTATCTCTCGCGATCAACCGCGAGTTAGGACTCGACCCCAAGAGAGTCAACGTCAACGGAGGCGCGGTCGCGCTGGGCCATCCGATCGGTGCCACCGGTGCGCGGATTCTCACGACCCTGCTCCATGCGATGGAAGCCCGTGATGCCCGTCGCGGTCTCGCCGCACTCTGTATTGGGGGAGGAGAAGCATTGGCGATGATTGTGGAGAGGTGAGCCTAGTCCATCATCAACCGTGACTCATGAGGAGGCCTACGACCGATGACGGATGGTGAGACGATGAAACTCGATGACATCACAACCATCGGTGTGGTCGGCGCGGGCCAGATGGGCCGCGGCATCGCCCAGGTTTGTGCTACGGCCGGCTATCGTGTTCTGCTGGTCGATGTCGCGGATCCGGCATTAACGGAGGCGCTCAGCAAGATCCGCAGTAGCCTGGGACGGGCCGTGGAACGGGGGACACTCACCGGTCAACAAGCCGGGGCAGTGCTGGCGCTCATCCATCCTCTGGTTCAGCTCGACCGGTTGTACGACGCGCAACTGGTCATCGAAGCGATCCCGGAAGATCTCGCCCTCAAGCAAGAACTCTTCCGTGAACTGAATCGGGTCTGCCAGCCGCTGACGGTCCTCGCCAGCAATACCTCCTCGATTTCGATCGCGAAGCTGGCGGCAGCCTCCGGTCGGCCCGATCGAGTCATCGGCCTGCACTTCATGAATCCGGCCCCCGTGATGCGGCTCATGGAAATCGTGCGGGGGCTCGAAACATCCGAGCGAACATTGAATCTGGCAATCGAACTGGCAAAGCGGCTTGGGAAAACTCCCGTGGTGGCCAAGGACGTGCCGGGGTTCATTGTGAACCGTGTCCTGATTCCGATGATCAATGAAGCCATCTTCACGTTGGAAGAGGGGGTGGCCTCAGCCGAAGACATCGACCTGGCAATGACGACAGGGGCCCATCATCCGATAGGGCCACTGGCACTCGCCGACCGTATTGGGTTGGACACCGTGCTCGCAATCTGCGAGGTCCTGTACCAGGACTTGGGCAATCCCAAGTTTCGTCCCTCCCCATTGCTTCGAAGTTATGTCGAAGCCGGATGGCTGGGGCGTAAAACCGGCCATGGATTCTATGTGTATGAGGCAAGCGGCGAGAGACACGAGGCAACGAGCAACAAGATCTGACTCTCGCCCCTAGCCGGAGGAACGGATCGATGCAGGAACGCAAGTCTCGATTCACTTCGCTCTCCGGACTCGACATCAATCGCGTCTACTCGCGCGACAATCTGAAGAACTGGTCGCCGGAGAGCGATCTCGGCCTGCCGGGCGAATTTCCCTATACTCGCGGCGTCTATCCAACCATGTATCGAGGCCGGCTCTGGACCATGCGGCAGTTCGCCGGCTTCGGGTCTGCCGACGATACCAATCGCCGCTTCAAATACCTCCTCCGGCTCGGGCAAAACGGACTCAGCGTCGCCTTCGACATGCCGACATTGATGGGAATCGACGCGGATGACTCCCGTGCCCATGGAGAGGTCGGTCGCTGTGGCGTTGCAATCTCGTCGCTGGCGGATATGGACCGGCTCTTTGAGGACATTCCGCTGGACCGGGTCACCACCTCGATGACGATCAATGGACCAGCTGCCGTCATCTTCGCCATGTACCTGGCTGTCGCGGAGAAACGAGGCATTTCCGTTGAATGTCTAGGTGGCACGTTGCAGAACGACATCCTGAAGGAATACATCGCCCAGAAAGAATGGCTCTACCCGCCGGAACCCTCGCTGCGCCTCATCACCGATACCATCGCGTACTGTGCAAAACAGGTTCCCAAATGGCATCCGGTCAGCATCAGCGGCTATCACATTCGCGAGGCCGGATCGAATGCGGTGCAGGAACTCGCCTTTACCCTGTATGACGGGCTGACCTACGTCGAGGCAGCCGTAAAGGCCGGACTTGCCGTGGACAGCTTCGTCCCGCAGCTCTCGTTCTTTTTCAACGTCCACAACGACTTGTTTGAAGAGATTGCCAAGTTCCGGGCCGCCCGCCGGCTATGGGCCCGCGAAATGGAGCGCCGATACCATCCGAAAGATCCCCGATCCTTGCAGCTCCGCTGTCATGCGCAGACGGCCGGCTGTTCACTGACTGCACAGCAGCCCATGAACAACGTGGTCCGCACCACGTTGCAGGCTCTGGCGGCAGTGTTGGGAGGCACGCAGTCGCTCCATACCAACTCGATGGACGAAACGCTCGCCCTCCCTACGGAAGATGCGGCCAAGCTCGCGCTCCGTACTCAGCAGATTATCGCTCACGAGACCGAAATCACGAACTCCATCGATCCGCTTGGAGGGTCTTATTATGTCGAGTCTCTCACGAACCGCCTCGAAGAGGGAGCGCGGGACTACTTCCGCAGGCTGGATGAGATGGGCGGGATGGTGAAAGCGATCGAGCGCGGCTTTCCGCAAAGGGAACTCCTCGATGCCTCCCAACGCTATCAACGGGAAGTGGAACAAAAAGAAAGGATCGTCGTCGGAGTCACCGACTATGCGGAGAAGGAGGACCGTCCTATTCCCACGTTGAAAATCGGGCCGGAGGTGGAGCAAGAACAGATCGCGCGCCTGTCCGATCTGCGCAAGTCTCGCGATCCGTTCAAGATGGCCGGTGTATTGGAGGAACTGCAAGAAGCGGCCTCCTGCAGTGAGAACCTCATGCCATACCTGATCGACGCGGTCAAGGCGAAGGCGACGTTGGGAGAAATTTGCGCAGCGCTCAGGGAAGTGTTTGGGACCTATCATGAGCCGATGGTGCTATGAGCGGTCAGCCATCAGTTTGAATGTGTCAGCTCGGATAATTCAGGTGGCCCGTTTTGGGCTGAATGCCGGGTGAGATCATGAAGCTCGGAGCCTTTGAGATCTATCCGGTAACTGATGGCCGGTTTCGGCTGGATGGAGGAGCCATGTTTGGCGTGGTGCCGAAGGCTTTGTGGGAGCGATGCTGCCAGGCGGATGAGCAGAACCGGATCCCGCTGAGTCTCACCTGTCTCCTGATTCGCGCCCATGGGAAAAATATTCTCGTGGACACGGGTCTGGGCGACAAGGAGGACGCGAAGTTTTACCAGAGATTCGCCGTTGATCGCACGCCGACCTTAGGAGAGTCGCTACAGCGATACAACCTGCGTCCTGAAGACATTCATATGGTCATCAACACTCATCTCCATTTCGACCATGCCGGCGGCAATACGGTGAGAGATAGCAGCGGCGCGCTGATCCCCGCCTTTTCGAATGCGGCCTACTTCGTCCAGCAGGGCGAATATGAGGACGCAACCAACGCGAATGAACGAACGAAAGTCAGCTATCGACGGGATAACTTCACCGAACTCGCACAGGTCAAGAAGTGGGAGCTTCTGACCGGTGACCAGGAATTGTTGCCGGGAATCTCCGCGGTGGTGACGAACGGCCATACCCGTTTTCATCAGAGCGTCAAGATCGAATCGGAGGGAGGAGTCGCGTTTTTCCTGGGAGATCTTATTCCAACCGTGTCGCATCTTCCCCTTCCGTATATCATGGGATACGACCTGTACCCGATGCAGACGCTTGAAACCAAGCGATGGGTGCTGGATCAGGCCTTTGAAGGAGAGTGGCTGCTGATCTTCGAACACGATCCGTTGGTCCAGGCCGGTTATGTTCGCAAAGATAGCGAGGGGAAATATTTTCTCGAAGAGGTCAGAGCATGGCAGTAGCAACATCACCGATCCGGATCTTGATCGGCAAAGTCGGATTGGATGGCCATGACCGCGGAGTCAAGCTCGTGGCTCGCGCGCTTCGGGATGCGGGCATGGAGGTGATCTATACAGGCCTGCACCAGACCCCTGAACAGGTGGTGAACACGGCAATTCAGGAAGACGTGGATGCCATCGGCCTGAGTGTCCTCTCCGGCGCGCACAACACCCTCTTCGCGCGCGTATTGGAGCTGCTAAAGGAGGGAGGAGCGGAACACATCGTCCTCTTCGGCGGCGGCATCATCCCGGATGACGATCTTCCGAAACTGAAGGCGAACGGAGTGCGAATGTTGTTTCGCCCGGGGACCGCCATGAGTGACATCGTGGACTTTGTGAAAGGATTGCGAGCATGAGACCTGTCTACATGGTCGGCGGCGGCATCACGAAATTCGCCAAGGCTCACCCGGAGAAGGATTTCCGTCTCATGGTGAAGGAGGCCTACGACTATACCCTCCACGATGTGCCTCGCCTCTCCAAAGACATGATCGATGGAGCGGTCGGGTCCTATTTCTCGGACCACTTCACGCGGCAACTGAAAGCGGCCAGCATGGTGCAGGATTATCTTGGACTTTGCCCCAAACCGTCTAAACGAGTCGAAGGCGGGGGAGCGACAGGCGGGCTCTGCTTCCAGTCAGCCTGGGAAGCGGTGGCCTCCGGACGCATGAATTGCTGCCTGGCCTTCGGGTTTGAAACGATGTCACGCGTGAACACCTGGAAAGGGAACGAATTCATTGCCCTCGCCTCCGACACGAACTTCGACTTCCCCGTCGGCGGGTTCTACAGCGGTTATTACGCAATGATGGTCCAGCGCCACATGTACGAATTCGGCACGACGGTGGAGCAGATGGCCATGGTCTCAGTCAAAAACCATGCGAATGCCCTGCATAACCCCTATGCCCAAAAGGCGAAACGTCTCACGATCAAGCAGGTGCGGGAGTCCCCCATGGTGGCCACACCGCTGACGATGGAAGACATCTGCACCATGTCCGACGGTGCGGCGGTCTGCCTCCTGGCCTCCGAAGAACTTGCCGGGAAGGTCTGTGACCGACCGGTCAAGATCACTGGGGTTGGCTCCGGATCCGACGCGATGCGGATGGCCGACCGTCCCCATGGCAAGGTCATCCTGCTGCCGCATGAGCGGGAATCAGACTACCAGCACCTCAAATATCCCGGCGTCCACTCGTTCCGCGGAGGCCGTATGGCGGCGAAGCTGGCCTATGAAATGGCGGGGATCCGAAACCCGCTGGAGGAGCTGAGCTTCGTCGAACTCCACGATGCCTACACGTCTTCTGAGATCCAGACTTACGAGGACCTCGGATTATGCCGGTACGGCGAAGGGGGCCGTTTCGTGGAGAGCGGCATTCCCTTTTTGCCGGGGCTCGATTACGGCCTTGAACTGCCCAAACAGGGACGGCTCCCGGTCAATCCTTCCGGTGGACTGCTGGCCTGCGGCCACCCGGTCGGCGCCACAGGACTGATGCAGGCAGTCTTTGCTTTCTGGCAATTGCAGGGCACCATCGGTAAACACTTAAATGACGAGAGACTTCAAGTCAGGAACGCGAAGCGCGGGCTGATCCACAGCCATGCCGGCACAGGGACTTACATCACAGCATCTATCCTGGAGGCACCCTAAATGGACAAGGGAACGGTGCTCTACGGAGTGGATCCGTTGATCCTCCTGGACCACTACGAGATCGATTATCACCACAGCTACGCCCAGGATTCACCATTTTTTGTCGGTCTGACCAAAGGCCAACTCCTCGGCTCTCGTTGCACCGCCTGTGGCTACACCTACGCCACCCCTCGTGCCCATTGCATGGGATGCGGCGCAGCGACCTCCTGGCTTGCGCTGCCGTTAACCGGCCTGGTGCATACCTTCACCACCTGCCACTACGGAGGAGAGGTCTTCCTGAAAGAGACGCCCTTCACCCTGATTCTGGTGGAGTTTGACGGTGCCGATACGTTGTTTCTGTCGCGAATCAAAGGCATCAGGCCCGATGCGGTGCGAATCGGCCTGCCGGTGGTCGCCCGTTTTGCGAAAGCACCGGCCTTTAAGGTGACCGATGTGTGGTTCGAGCCTGCAGACCAGGCATGATAGGGGAAACATCCCGGCATTGATGGACCAGGTCAAAGCCCGTGATACCCGTGCGGTCTCTCGCATGATCACCTTGCTGGAAAACCATGAGCCAGAGGGAATTGCTGCCCTCCTGCAGCTTTCGTCCGACCCCCATCATTCAGCTGTAATCGGCATCACTGGCTACCCAGGAGCCAGCAAGAGCACGCTGATCGATCAACTCGTGGTCGCCTACCGGCGGCAAGGGAAACGTGTCGGAATCTTGGCGATCGATATCAGCAGTCCTCTGACCGGAGGGGCGATCTTGGGCGATCGCATCAGGATGCAGGAGCACGCACTCGATCGAGACGTCTTCATTCGCAGCATGGCGACGCGCGGCCAGCACGGAGGACTCGCACGAGCCACTCGTGAAGCGAGGATGGTCCTGGAGGCAGCGGGCTATGATGTGATCTTGATCGAGACGATCGGTGTCGGTCAGGACGAAGTGGATATCCTCGATGTCGCGCAAACGGTCGTGGCGGTAGTCGCCCCGGGGCTGGGCGATGAGGTTCAAGCAATGAAGGCAGGGTTGCTGGAGGTGGCGAATATCGTCGTGCTCAATAAGGGAGACCTTCCCGGTGCTGACATGGCCCTGCGGGATCTGCGCGAGTGGTGTCCCCTGGTCCTCCGCACAGTCTGCGTCAAGGGGGAGGGCATTCCAGAACTGGTCATGGCCATTGCCGAGCACCAGAGGATGATCGATCTGCGCGGCGGGGCTCCGAGCCCCCTGGAGGAAAGGCTACGCCGCTAAGAAAACGGGAGCCACCATGCCCCACGAGTTACTGACGGTTTCCCATCGCATCGCACGGGTGACCTTGCACTACCCTCCGGCGAATGTGCTCAACCATTCTGTGCTGAAGGAGCTGGACCAGGTATTTGGCGAACTGGAGGGCGACGCCTATATCAGGGTGGTCATCCTGACAGGGTCCGGCAAATTTTTCTCTGCAGGGGCTGACATCAACGAGCTGGCTCACCTCAATTCAAGCTACGAAGGGTCTGATTTTTCAGCGCGAGGGCACAGCCTGCTGAACCGCATCGAGCGGTTCGACAAACCCGTGATCGCTGCCATCAACGGAACCTGCGTCGGCGGCGGCCTTGAACTGGCCCTGGCCTGTCACACCAGAATCGCAGCGGCAGGGATTTCACTCGGACTCCCGGAGATCAAACTTGGGCTGATTCCCGGTTTCGGCGGAACTCAGCGACTGGCTCGCATCGTTGGACCGTCTCGAGCGACGGAATTGATCTTGACCGGCAACAGCGTCACGGCCGAGGACGCGCTGAGGATGGGCCTTGTCAATCGCGTCGTCCCGGCCACAGACCTGGTGAGCGAGGCCACTGCGCTGGCAGGAATGATCGTAGCGCGCGGCCGCCTCGCCACACAGGCGGCATTACGGGCCATTCGAGCCGGGCTTGACAGTCCTCTCGCTGAAGGGCTTGCCCGCGAGTCCGAGTTATTTGGAGAACTGTGCGAGACGCCGGATAAGAAAGAGGGCCTCCAGGCTTTCCTGGAAAAACGGTCGCCAAGATTTCTCGACACTGAGCCCTAGCAGGCTCCGGAAAAACTATGTGGGCAGCGAGATCTTCGAGGGTCCGCACGTGTGGCACAACAGGAGAACACTCCCGCAGGATGCTAAAAAGGCCGTCCTCTTCGTGCGTCGTTCGTCTCTCGTTATAGAACCGGCTGAGGCATGTCTACGAGATACGCTTCACGCTTCACGGGTATCGAGAGCCGTGCTGGCGGACAGTTTCAGCAGCCTGCTAACACATGAAAAGAGGGACCACGTCCATGATCGCCGATCGCCTCGCGGAATACACCAAGTCTCTCCGCTACGAGGATCTTCCACCCGCTGCCGTTCATGAGGTGAAGCGTCGGCTGTTGGACAGCCTGGGCTGCGCCTTTGGCGCATGGAACGCGCCCCCCTGTCGGATCGCCCGCACGCTGGCTCAGTCGGTCAAGCTCGCCAATGGCGCGACGCTCTGGGGAACCAGCTACAAAACAGTACCGGACCTCGCGACCTTCGCCAATGGCGCCCTCGTCCGGTATCTGGATTTCAACGACACCTATCTCTCAAAGGAGCCGGCCCATCCTTCGGACAATATTGCCGCAGTCCTCGCAGTTGGAGAGGCCGCCCATGCCTCCGGCCAGTTTGTGATTCAGGCTACTGTACTGGCCTATGAAGTGCAGTGTCGCCTCTGTGACGCCACCGCATTGCGGCCACGAGGATGGGACCATGTCACCTATGGGCCCTTCTCCTCCACCCTGGCTGCCGCCAAGGTGATGAGACTCTCCAAAGCCGAAACCCTCCAGGCGGTCAATCTGGCCGGCGTCGCCAACATCGCCTTGCGGCAGACACGAATCGGCGATCTCTCCATGTGGAAAGCCTGCGCATTTTCCAATGCTGCACGCAACGGCGTGTTTGCTGCGATGCTGGCAGGGCAAGGGATGACGGGACCATCGCCGATCTTTGAAGGTGAAAAGGGGTTCATGAACCTGGTGTCAGGACCATTTGACTTGCCAGCCTTTGGCGGCGAGTACGAAACACAAGAGGAAAGAGTACCGTTCAAGATTCTCGGCACCTATATCAAACAGTATCCGGTCGAATACCACGCCCAGACCGCGGTGGAAGCAGCTCTCTCTCTACGGGAGGAACTACTCAAGTCGGAAGGAGAACAGGCGTTCGCTGCCATCACCGACGTAGATATCGGCAGCTACGACGTGGCGATCGAGATCATCGGACGCGATCCCGAGAAGTGGCATCCCCGGACCAGAGAGACGGCCGACCACAGCTTCCCTTACTGCGTCGCGGTGTCCCTGATGGACGGAACTGTGACGCCTCGCTCGTTCGACAAGCATCGGTTGGCTGATTCGGCGCTGTCTTCACTCATACAAAAGATACGAGTCATCCAGCAGCCGGAGTTCGTGGGCCGGTACCCCCAAGCCATGCCCACCCGCGTCACCGTACGGACCCAATCCGGCAAGGAATATGTGAAGCAGGTGGATTATCCGCTTGGTCATCCACGCAATCCGATGCCTGATCACGAAGTGGAGCAAAAATTCCTCAGGCTGGCAGCCGGACACTTAGATCGCGCACGGGCAAAGCACCTGATCGACCTGATCTGGCAACTCGAACGGGTAAAAGATATCAGCACACTGATGCCGCTGCTGAAGCGCAAAGGTCGAGGCTCAGGTTGAGGCCGAGGATGAGGTTGGTGAAAAGATAACCCTGGTCGTACCTAAGACTCAGCCTCGGTTTCCGGAGAACACGAAATGGATCGACCAAACCAATCCAAGGCGCGGCGCCTGCGGGAGCTGCTTAGCAAGCAGACGGTGGTGCTACCGGGAGCCTTCAATGCCCTGACGGCCATGCAGATTGAGCGCGCTGGGTTCCACGCCCTCTACATCTCAGGCGCCGGTCTTTCGGCTGCGCGAGGATTGCCGGATATAGGCTTACTGTCACTGACGGAGGTGGTCTCCGATGCAGCCACCATTACCAGGGCCGTGACGATCCCCGCTATCGTGGATGCCGACACAGGGTTCGGCCCTCCCCTCGCGGTCATGCGTGCGATGAAGGAATTCGAACAGGCGGGTCTGGCAGGGATGCAGATCGAAGACCAAGAACTGCCCAAGAGATGTGGGCATCTGCCGGGAAAGCGGCTGGTTTCAACGAGCGAGATGGTGAGTAAGCTCTGCGCGGCAAGCGATGAGCGACGAGACCCTGATTTCTTCATTGTCGCCCGTACGGACGCCCGTGCCGTTGAGGGAGTGGACGCAGCAGTGCGACGAGCACGGGCCTATATCGATGCCGGCGCCGATGCGATTTTCCCTGAGGCCCTCGAGTCTGCCGACGAATTCCGCACATTTGCCCGACAACTCGCCAAGGAAGGCGGCAAAGCGCCGCTGGTCGCCAACATGACCGAATTCGGGAAGACTCCTTACTTAAGCGTAAGCGAGTTTGAAGATCTCGGCTATCGGCTGGTGCTATTCCCCGTCACGGCCCTCCGGATGACAACAAAGGCTATCGAGCAGATGCTGGTTGAGCTGAGAACTCATGGTTCGCAGCGCGAACTGTTGGACCAGATGCATACCAGGCAGCAACTCTATGACCTGCTCAGGTACGCGGAGTATGAGCAGCGGGATCGGCAATTTCACTCGACGGATGATGACCATGCCGCCAGTTGAGACAACAAAGACTCCGACCTACAACCCTGGCCTTGAGGGCGTGCTCGCCGGGGAGTCAGCGCTCTGCCAAGTCGATGAAGGTGAGGCCGGCCTGAGGTACCGGGGATACGCCATCACTGACTTGGCGGATAAGTCGACATTCGAAGAAGTGGCCTATCTGCTGCTGTTCGGCAGGCTGCCTGCACGGAAAGAGCTCGAGGAGTTCAGCACACAACTCACCGCCAATTGGACGCTCCCAGGTCCCGTTGAATCCTTCGTCGGCGTTGTCCCGCCGAAGGTCCATCCCATGGATATTCTCAGGACCGGAGCTTCGCTCTTGGGGATGACAGACCCCGACTCCGCTGACAATTCTCATGAGGCGAATCTTCGAAAATCTGTGAGGCTCTTGGCCCAAGTCCCTTTGATGATCACCACCTCATACCGGTTCGCCAACGCCAAACGTCACCTTCTACCCAGGAAAGACCTCACCTTCACCGAAAATCTTCTCTATCTTTTGACCGACCGCCACGGAGACCGGGCCACAGAAGCCATGGCAAGGGTGCTGGACGTGTCCTTGATTCTCTATGCTGAACATGAATTTAACGCATCGACGTTTGCCGCACGGGTGACGGCATCAACGATGACCGATCTTCACTCGGCTATCACGGCAGCGGTCGGAACCCTCAAGGGACCACTGCACGGGGGAGCCAATGAAGCAGTCGCGGCCATGTTCTTGGAGATCCAGACCCCTGATCGAGCTGAAGAATGGGTAAAGAATGCGCTCGCCGCCAAACAGCGGGTCATGGGTTTCGGTCACCGTGTGTTGAAACAAGGAGATGCCCGTTCCGCGATCGTTCAGCGACAGGCGCAGGAATTGAGCGGAATCTGCAGCAATCCCCGATGGTATGAGATCGCCACGATCATCGATCGCGTGATGCACCAGGAGAAAGGCCTGTATCCCAATTTGGATTTCTATACAGCCGTCGCCTATCTGCTCATGGGGATCCCGCGCCAGCTATACACTCCCCTCTTTGTCTGTTCACGCATGGCGGGCTGGTGTGCCCATGTGATCGAACAACAGGACCATAACCGACTGATAAGTCCGCGGGCGCGTTACACAGGACCGCCCCCGAGAGCTTATGTCCCCATCGATCGACGCACATGACAGGATTGCACAGGTCCGGCAGATGGATGGTGAACCCTTTGCCTTGCCCTGGATTTCGTTTGTCGAATTCTTCAGATCCCGCATCTACGATCCGCTCCTCGTACATCGGAATTTCCTGACCTATTATGATGACGACCGAGAGATCCATTGCACCTATTCTTACCCGGAATTCGGGGCGGTGGTCGAGCGAACCGCGGCCTTTCTTCACGATCGGCTGGGTCTCACACATGGCGACCGAATCGCCACCGTCTTGTTTAACCATGACCTGACGGTCATCCTGTATTTTGCCGCCTGGATGCGAAGTATTGCGGTCGTGCCGATCAATCCCGAGGAGCCGGCGGAGAAGAAGCGCTATATCCTCGAGCATTCTGAAGCGTCAGCGGTCTTTTGCTGGCACGAGCATCTCGATGAAATCATGAGCCTGCAATCAGCACTGCCGGCTCTGCGCCACATTATTTCCGTGGGGGACGAGGGACTCAGTGAGGGTAAGTGGCACGTGGCGAGAGGCATGAAGCAACGGGCTCCCGCCGCCTTTCGCCTCGAGGCTCGGCCCTCTAGCTTGGACGACGTAGCCTTGATCGTCTATACATCAGGCACGACCGGTCCTCCGAAGGGCGTCATCCTCACCGCATACAACCTCCTCATCGACGCCGACGCCATCGCAGAATGGCATGCGTTTGGGCGATACGATCGATTGATGTGCGTCTTGCCGATCCACCACGTCAACGGAACCGTCGTCACGCTCGTCACGCCCTTCTATTGCAAGGGCAGCACAGTGCTCAACCGAAAATTCAAGACAGGTCTGTTTTGGAGACGCCTCCATGAGGAGCACGTTTCCTGTGCAAGCGTCGTCCCGACCTTGCTGGAATTTCTGCTGGAGGCGAATGAAGACACCACGGCCTATCAACTCAATCAGTTCAAGGGCGTGATCTGCGGTGCCGGTCCCCTGCTCAAAGAGACCGCCGTCCGGTTTGAAGATCGGTTTCACTGCCCCATCCGGCATGGTTATGGACTCTCGGAGACCACCTGTTATTCGTGCTTCCTGCCGAACGATCTGTCGCGAGCGCAGCATCGCCACTGGCTGACCGATTTCGAATTTCCATCCATTGGTGTCCCACTACGTCACAATGTAATGGCCATCCTTGACGACACAGGAAAACTTCTTCCGGAAATGACACGCGGGGAAATATGCATTCGGGGGGCGACGGTCTGTGCCGGCTACTTCAAACGGGACGACGCCAATGAAGCCGCGTTCAAATCGGGATGGTTTCGTTCAGGGGACGAAGGCTACTACGCCAGCGACGAGCAAGGACGCCCGTTCTTCTTCATTTCCGGACGGCTCAAGGAATTGATTATCCGCGGTGGGGTCAACATCTCGCCGTTGGAAATCGACGATGCGTTGAAGAGTCACCCCGACGTGAAATTTGCCATGGCGGTACCATTTGAGAATCGATACTACGGGGAGGAGATCGCTGCCTACGTCGTTCCACGAAACCTGACAGCCCCGCCCACTGTCGCAACGTTGCTTGACCATTGCGGACACATGCTTCCCTTCGCAAAACGCCCGAAGGTTATTCTCTTCGGAGAGGAGGTTCCCTATACCTCAACGGGGAAACCCAAACGCCTGGAGCTGAAGTCGCGACTTGCAGCGACGCTAGCGGCATATCGCGACGTTCAATTTAAGGACCAGACCTAGCGTGGCCCGTCGGGTATTGCCTCAGCTTCAGGGCAGTATGACGCGTCATCACAATACCAAGAAGGGGCTCACAGCCAAGTGCACGCATGTTACCTCTCGCACCCTGATTCATCTCATCACGGAGGGAGGAGGCCATGTCTCAACTATTCAAAGGCTTGGAACGGCTTGAAGAAGCCCGTGAACGGATCGCCGGCGCGAGTTTCATGGCAGGCCTCTACGAGGGCAGACCTGACTTCGATCTGCTGCTCCCCCCGGAAGAGCCAGCCGAAGAACGAGCGGCTGGAGAAGCGTACTGCAAGACCATCCAGTCCTTTCTCACCGCCCATGTTGATCCTGACGAGATCGAGCGGACCGGAAAAATTCCCGACTCCGTCCTTCAGGGGCTCTTCAAGCTGGGAGCGTTCGGGATGAAGATCCCGAAGGAGTATGGGGGGCTGGGATTCTCGTACAAGAATTATGGCCGCGTCCTTACACTGATGGCTGGTTGGAACCATGCCCTGGCATTGACGGTCGCCGTCCCCCAATCCATCGGAATCGCGATGCCGATTTTGCTGTTCGGAAACGAGCAGCAGAAGAAGACATTTCTGCCGCGAGTCGCACGAGAGGACATGTCCGCCTTCGCGCTCACTGAGCCGATGACCGGCTCTGATGCCGCCAATATCCGGACCGAGGCAGTACTCGATTCAACAGGCCGGAGTTTCGTCGTCAACGGGGAAAAACTCTGGTGCACGAACGGGACGATTGCCCGCTACGTCACGTTGATCGCACGAGTTCCGGCCAGACAATTACAGCAGAATGGGAAACGCGTGTGGATTCCTGTCCCGGAAGGGGCCAGGGCAGAAAACCTGGTTCATACTGCGTTCATCCTCGATATGACCTTGCCGGGCGTCCAAATCAAGCAACGATGTCAGTTCGAGGGCTGCCGCGGGGTTGAGAATGCCCACATGACGTTCCAGGACGTTCGGATCCCGGCTGACAACCTCATCGGGGAAATCGGCAAAGGGCTCAACTATGCGCTGACGATCCTCAACGTCGGACGTGCGATCAGCATTCCAGCACTCTGTCTCGGCATGGCCAAACAGGCCTGGCAGCCGACCCTCGACCGGGCGAATGAACGCTATACGTTTCAGAAACCTCTGGCTGAGCGCCAGACACAACAAATGCGGATCGGCCATATGGCCACCACCCTGTTTGCCATGGAAGCTCTGGCGCAACTGGTGTGGCACCTCGCGGATCAGAAACGGTACGACATCCGCATCGAGGCGGCAATCGCTAAAATGTTCTGTTCCGAAGAGACCATCCGATTCCTCAAGGATGCACAGATCATTTTTGGCGGCATGGGGTATGAGACGGCTGAGTCGAAGGCCGTCCGTGGAGAACCGGCCTTTGGTATCGAACAGCTTGTGCGCGATGCCGAAATGGCCAGAATAGGAGAAGGCGCCACCGATATTTTGAGGCCCTACGTGGCGCGCGAGGGGCTCAACTCCCATCTTGAACGGGCCAGGAACTTATTCGACGAGCGAAGGGCAGGCACCCATCGGATCACGGAGTTATGGCAGCTCGTAAAATTTTACGTGCCCTGGTATCGGAAACAATGGAGAGGCATGACGTTATCCTCCCGACCCGAGCTTCAACACGCTAGAGTCAAACCCAAGCTGGTCTTTATTGAGCGGACGAGCCGACGACTCGCGCGGACGATCTTCTATGCCATGCTATGTCATCGGCAAGCTCTTCGGGACGATCAGGGACGCCAAAACCGGATCGAAGCCATTGGCGAAGATTTACTCACTATCGCCGCGACAGCCCTCTCCGCCGAGAGCCAGGAACGGACTGCCGGGCACCAGGAACTCTGGGACCTGGCAGAAGAATTGTATCGAAATGCCAGCCAGCGCATCGATGTGAACATTCTCGGGCTCATCCACAATCGCGACAGACGTGTGGCAGTCGTCGGAAAGAACGCGTTCAGCGGCAAGTACCCTTCGCTCTCCTGCGGAATCATCCGGCGCGGCCTTCATGACTATATGCCAAAGCAGGAGAGCCCATCGGGTGGGAAGGAGACAGCAAACGTCGAGCCGACTCATCCTGCGAACAGGGATAGGCTACCAGTTCGTATGGTAACGAAATCCCCTCCGTACAAGCTCTACACAAGTATGACCGAAGCCATTCGGGAATTAATACAAAGAGGGTTCATCGCAAATTTCGAGTTTCTCGACAAAGCATTCCGGGATGTAGACAGTGGAAGAACCTTCCGGGCAGGAGAACTCACCATCGTGGAGCATTACCGATTCGAGGGGACAAGCGATCCGGATGAGATGTCCGTCGTCTATGCCGTAGAAAGTGATGATGGAACCAAAGGCATCATCGCTGACGCCTTTGGTGTCTATGCGGATCCCGAACTCGGCGGCTTTCTCAACAATGTGGCCATTCGAGAGGAGAGTGACATGCCACTGCCTCTCAATACAGGAGCTTCAACTCCATGACAGAGTTCCACACAACTCACATTGCTTTCGTGGTCAAACCCCGCCCAAACGCACATCGCATAAGCAGTCGGGACTGTCCCTTCATCAGATGATTCTGGAACTCTTGGAGTATCACTTGTGTGTGAGAGGAAGCTGTCACCGAGGCAGTGCACAGATTGATCAGCAAAAAAGCTTGATGGAAAAACCGGCCAACAGCTCCAAGGCGCTACCCTGTTATGAACAGCCGTAAGCTACTAATTCACGACCAGGATCCATGCACCGATCCAGAGGCCAATCTCCTCCTCTCTCTCGCCATACGGGGATGCGGAAATACTACTGTGGCAGGATGCTCAAAAAGCCCGTCCAGCAAGGCCGCAGCGAGTGCAGAGCCGAGGCGCGGTACAAACCTCGCTTCTGTGGGCGGCTCGCCCCTAGAATGGATCTTGGCGAACGGAAAAGCTCCCAGAGCGACTCCGACTCCCGATCGGTTCTCTTCGATTCGTTGAGGGTCTGAACGACGCGAGACCACCGCTGACGGATTGTTTCAGCATCCTGCTAGCCTTCATAAAACATGGGTGAAAAGGCGCGGCACTTATGGAATTGGCGTTGTTATATTTCGACCAATAATAACCAGCTCTTCGCAATTGCTTGGGAGATGTTCTGACGTTGCACCTGATCCCCTCCTTTTCAATAACTGGTTCGATGACCTGGCACCAGTCTTTTTGCAGCCGGGCGGTCAACCGGCCAATCACCCACAAGCGGAAATGATCGGAACGCCGGCAGTGATAATAAGTCGGAGCTTGGTGATGGGGATAAGCAGGTAGAATGCCGGAGATAAAGACCCATTGGATTGGGGTTTCATTTGTGCGAGATATCACAGTCCGAGGTCGCGTCCGACTCTACTTCAGTCCCCATCCAAATTTAGGAGAGGTCTGGTTCGCCGCCTCACCTCGGAGGGAATCTTGGCGGCTCTTGTGAGAAGCGGTCGGACAGAAGCAATCTATCTATTGGGTATCCTTGTTCAGCCCGACGCGCTTGAGCGGGCTCGGTAGAGGGATCGACCTCTTGCATGACGAGTACAATCCGTGCGCGCTCAATCCCACGTCTGTCCGGCAGCCCAACACCCCGGAGCACCATCCGGAACCCCTGCATAGGGATGACCCGCTTGACCGAGACGCATGTCCAACATTGCGCCTTCAAACGGTCACAGACCACCGTCAGAAGCTCGTCGTAGAGTTCTGTCAGAATGAGCGGGAGTGCACCATCGGTCGCATGCCCTTTCTCACTCAAATTGATGCGTTTCAACAAACGACGAGCAGGCCGGTCGAGGTACAGCACCTGCGCTGAGGACGAAAACACAGCGAAGCCCACCCCCACAGGATCGTGAGCGGGGACCGGCATCTGGTCATCTGCATCCGACCCACAAGAGCATGTTGGAGTCACAGTGTTTACTCCTCTCCATTCGACCTGGCCACCCAGGGGGTCGCGACTCTTCTCTTCTCTTCTCTTCGCCTTCCGGGTCAACACTCCAGGCGACGACGCTCCCCTCCTCTCTCGCGCACGGTCATCAGAACTCGCCGTTCAGTGCTAGTCGGTCAGAATCCTGCGCTCTGCCTCCAGCCAGTCCTCAAGGTCATAGCCGTCCTCGTCGCGTCGCTCATAGAAGGAAAAGGCCTTCGCGGCAACGCGAGCACGGAGATCACCGGAGAGAAGCGTCTGATCCTGTCTCGTCTCCCGCTTACGTGTGACCATCGTCTTTCGATCGCGAACGGTTCGTTGACCCTTTCCTTCGCCCGTACCTGATCATCCTGACTTCATCTTCCACCGGCCTTCTTTTCGCGTTAAGCCTGTACCGTCATGCCGTCTCCACCCTGCAGAGTCGGGATCGGGGCAAACGGTCTCCCGAGACACTCCAAGGGGAACGCCGGTCGCCGGTCGATCCGCCGCAAGGCTTCGGCAATACGTGCCGGCTGGCCCCAGTCGCTCCAGAGCACGCCGGTCAGTTCGACGACCGCCAGTTTCTCCGGGACGCGCTGCAGCAGGTCGGACGAGAAATTCTTCGCCGGCATGTCCTGATAAATCGCCTTGAGGGCGCGGCCCTCTTCCGGTCCTCCGATGGCCTGGCTCAGCCGTTCAAAAAGCGGCATCATCTCCGGCAGGCACTGCCAGCCCAGCGTCCAGAGCAGGTCCACGTTGGTGGCGAACACCAGTGTGTTCCAGAGCGCGCCTGCTCGTAAGGCGGCATCAGCCTGCGCGGCGTCGGGCTTTTCCAGAAATGAGTGGACGGCCTGCACCGGTTCGCCCGGGAGGTCGGCGAGGGACGGGCATGGCTGGATCCACCCGTAGTCCAGTTCCAGACGATCAGGGGCGACGCCCAGCATCACTAATCGGTCTGGTCGCGACTCGGCGATCCGGACTGCACGTTGGACCGCGTCGAGGAACCGGTCTTCGGGATAGACGAAATGATCCGACGGGTAGAGCACCACCGTAGCCTGCTGGGCCCTGGCTCGGATATAGGTCAGCGGCAAGAATACACCGGCTGCCGTGTCGCGATTGGCCGGCTGAAAGAGAATCGTGCTGCCCCTTCTTCCTTCCAGTTGTGCCAACGCATCGCGGCGGTGGCTATGCGCAACCACCGTGACGATGCGATCCGGCGGCGTCAGCCTGGCCGCCCGGTCCAGCGTATGCTGGAACATGGAGCGCGTGCCGACGAATGCGCAGTACTGCTTCGGTGTGGGGCGGCCCAACCAGCGATGCACCAACGCGCGCAGCCGCGTGCCTTCACCGCCGGCCAGGATAATCGACCAGAGCTGAACTGATGTGCTAATTGGGCTCACGATTCCCGACCTCCCTTATTCTTACAGTCGAGCACTACTCACCGAGTCATGCCTGTTCCCACTCCGCTCGGCTGCCCGGTGTGTTGAGGCCCTCTCCGTGGTCTCGCACACCGCCGTGCAGGACCAGGGCCCTTCCATCGGTTGGTTGAGATGTTGTGATCCACGCAGTCGCCGCAATTGACATGGCGCCATAGCCTCACCGGTGCGCCGGTAACGTCCCGTTCCAGAGACGCCGTATCGCTGGGGAGCAGCAATCCGCTACAGCGCGGGCAGAATGCGCCAAGCCGAGCCACCGGGTGGTTGTGCAGGCCCCTCTCCCGGTTTGGGGCCCGACGGGATGCGTCATTCAGGGCGAAGGGAGAAGCGTCGAGATGCGGAGAACCGGCAAGCAGGATCATGCCGACGTTCCAATATCCCGGAAGTACTGCTTCATCGCCTCCCGGGCCTTCGTGAAACATTTTAGACAGTAGGTGTGGGTGAGGGGAACATCGGTCGGGTTCACGCCATGTGTCCGTCGATATGTTCGCTGCGTCACCCAGCGCTCGTGATGAGCACGAAATCCCGTCTCCTCTCGAATGAGCCCGCAGACACAACAGACAGGGAGCATCGTCGGGGCGATGAACATCTCCCTCGTTAGAGTGGACGGCGCCCTCCGAGTGGTCTGAGCGACCAATTTTATAAGAGACATACGCCACCTCTTTCATTTACCAGGCAGACAGGTCCTTCCCGAGGATCGGGCAGGTCATCGTCGAGACTCCACATGCACCGGCCGAGAGGCTTGTACGGGACGGCTGTTCACCCGGGTCGAGGTCGTGAGCGTGGCCGGACTCGATCCCTCCATACGTGTCATGCCAGAGGGAGTTGACCTGCTGAGACGGAGGAGGACTTTCCCATCCTCGAGACCGCGTTGGTAGCGCGTAAACTGAGACCGGTGTTCCTCTCGCATGAAGGCGATCCGATCTCTGCCGCCCAAGGCATCCACGAGGCCGGCTTCCTCTGCCCGCCAGCCTGCGCGTTCTTCCCGCGTGACCGAGTGGAGCTGTTGTTGGAGTCGGCACCATTCGATGCGTGAAATGATCGAGGTGGATTCGTAGTTCATGGTTCCCTCCGTTGCACGGTGTTGCGTCTCGGAACCGGCGAGTAGAAGCAGCAGCCCATCATATGTCTCACAATTCTGGCATCAGGGTGCCTTACTTATACTGTCTCGACGCGTAGGGCACCATCGGTGGCAGCATGATAGTTCTGTCGTGGTTTGAACGACAGAAAAACGATCATCAGAGCTCGCCGTTCAGTGCTACTCGGTCAAAATCCTCCGCTCTGCCTCCAACCAGTCCTCAAGGTCGTAACCATCCTCGTAACCGCGTCGCTCATAGAAGGAATAGGCCTGCGCGGCAACGCGAGCACGGAGATCACCGGAGAGAAGCGTCTGATCCTGTCGCGTCTCCCGCTTACGTGTGACCATCGTCTTTCGATCGCGAACGGTCCGTTGCCCCTTTCCTTCGCCCGCACCTGATCGTCCTGACTTCATCTTCCACCAGCCTCCTTCTCGCGTTAAGCCTGTACCGTCATGCCGTTTCCACTCTGCAGAGTCGGGATCGGGGCAAACGGTCTCCCGAGACACTCCAAGGGGAATACCGGTTGCCGCCCGATCTGCCGTAGTGTGTTGGCAATGCGTTCTGGTTTACCCCAGTCACTCCAAAGCACGCCGGTCACTTCGATCACCGCAACGTGCTCGGGTACACGCTGCACTAAATCCGAGGAAAAGTTATAGGCCGGCATCTCCCGATAGATCGCGTCGAGAGCTTTTTCTTCCTGTGGAGTCCCGATCGCCCCGCTCAGGCCTTCAAAGAGTCGCATCAGGTCGGGGAAACACTGCCATCCCAGCTCCCAGAGCCTCTCTCCCTTGGCCACCAGGACGGACGTGTTCCACAGGGCCCCTCCGGCCAACGCCGTATCGGCCTGGGCGGCGGTCGGTTTCTCCAAGATCCCATCGACAGCCTTGATCTGGTAGGTGGTGGACCCGTCGAGCCTCTCGCCCGGCATGATCCACCCGTAATCCAACTCAAGACGATCCGGGGAAACACCAAGGAACACCAACCGATCCGGGAGCCACTCAACAGTCCACACTGCCCGCTGGACCGAGTCGAGAAACCGATCCTCGGGGTACACGAAATGGTCCGAAGGATAGGACACCACTGTCGCCTTGGGGTCCCTGGCCCTGACATAGGTCAGTGCCAAGTAGATCCCGGCTGCCGTCTCGCAATTCTTCGGTTGCAGCAGCACCGTCCCGTCCGATCGTCCATCGAGCTGGGACCACGCCTCTCGCTGGTGCTCGCGGGCGATGACAGTGACGATCCGCTCCTGCTGACAGAGCCTGGCTGCTCGGTCAAGGGTATGCTGGAATGGTGACCGCCCTCCAACAAAGGCGCAATACTGTTTCGGCTTGGGACGACCCAGCCAGCGTTGAATGAACGGCCTGATGCCACCACCATCGCCTCCGGCCTGAACGATCGACCAGATCCGGTTAGACATTCGTGAATCCATCATGGCCTCTTCTCGATCCCCGGTCCTTTAGTCGCCCCCTTCGGAGACGTCAGGAAGTCCCTGTAGTGCGAGAGACAGCCCGGACAGTACGTGTGAGAAAACATCACCTCTTCAGGCCTGAGCATGTGAGTGCCCATATAGAATTTGAAATCCTGCCACAGGCCCCCGCCAGGTTCAGTCCCTGTGTCGTCACGAACTTTTTCGCAGAAACAACACATCGCAACGATCGATCTCATGGTTCCCCCCCCTTCTCCTCCATGCGACTGCGGGTGTCCCTCGTACGCCGTCCGGATCGCAGAACCGTGGCGACGCGAAGCCGCCCCTCAACCTTTCTACCGACTCCAGGCGGTTGCTTGACACGTCGCCGATTCCTCATAATCACCGGGTCGATGATGTCCCCACAGACGATACATTGCAGCGCATCGCGACCGTCCTGTCCTCGGCTTCCCCGCCAATCCCGCAACTCAATCCGATACATCAGGCCACGACACCGCCCACAGTGACTCGACGCGGTCCAGGTGACAAGACATTGGGATTGGAGCCTCGATTCCACCCGTTGAGCCATGTGCGGCGCCTCTGATTTTTTAGTCCGTCCTTGCGGCTTCTCCCGATTCCAACACTTTCGTTCTTGAGCCTTCATCGATAGACTCCCGCTTCCGGGGTCCTCTTCCGCCCTGAGGTGATCGAAATTTCATAGCCGAATCTGGCAGGGCGCTGAAGCGCCAGTGTCCCGTCTCGACTCAACCGGTCGATGGCCGAGAACACCTGATTCCAGGTGAATCCTGCCAGCCTCTCGACCATGTCCTCGACCTGACAAGTCCCGTGAGCCGTGAGATCGTGGATAATCGCCTGATCGATATCCTGTGTACGCATCATGGATCCCTCCTTGCCACGTCCCGACATTTTCTCACTTACGTGAGGTAGTTCGGCTCCCGACATGTTCGCGTGTCTTATACTGTCTTGACGCGTGGAGCACCATCAGCGGCAGTTCGAAATTTCTGTCGTGGTTTGAACGACAGAAAAATGCATGTATTTATTATTGAGACCCCGGAGGGACGAGAGAGGAACAGGCTGGTCAGCTTACAAGTCCGCGTTTAAGAGCGTAGCGGGTGAGTTCAGCATTGTTCTTGAGATTCATCTTCTCAAGGATACGCGCCCGATAGGTGCTGATGGTCGTCACGCCGAGGTGCATCGTCTCTGCGATTTCAGAGACCGTTTTCCCGGATGCGATGAGACACATGACCTCATATTCACGGTCTGAGAGGTGCTCATGAGGGACGCTTCCGGTACTGGCCTTGAACGTCAGCGCCAGTTTTTCTCCCAATGTGGAGCTGACATACTGTCCTCCGCCAAGCACCTTCTTGATGGCCTCCACAAGCTCATCGGGCGCGCTGGCCTTCGTCAGATACCCATCCGCGCCTGCCTTGAACATGCGGACAGCGTACTGATCTTCCGGATGCATGCTGAGCACAAGGACCGGCAGCTTCGGGTATTCGGCCTTCAGCTGCTTGAGCGTCTCCGTTCCGTTGCTTCCGGGCATCGTGATATCCAAAATAACCACGTCCCACTTATTGCGTCTGACCAGCTCCAGCAGATCATGCGAGTTGCCACATTCGCCGACCGTGACCGACTCCAGGCCATCGGTCAGCAATTCTTTCACTCCCCGCCGAAACAACGGAAAGTCGTCGGCTATCAGAATTCTCAACACCTGTTCCCCCTATGTGGGTCCCCGGCTTATTCGGAGGGGAGTCGTAACTTCACAGTCGTCCCCTGCCCCGGTCGGCCGATAATCTCGAGAGCACCTGCGACGGCGCCTGCCCGCTCGTGCATCCCTAACAGACCCAACGACGTCGCAGCAGTGATGTTCTCCGGCAGAATTCCCCGACCGTCATCGTGAATTTCCAGCAGCAGCTCTCTATCGAGCTTCTCCAGATGCACGCGGATCTCCGTTGCCTTGGCATGCCGCACGACGTTTGTGAGCGCTTCCTGGCAGATGCGAAAGGCAACCGTTGCCCGGGCAGAATCCAGCGGGATATCCTCTTCCTTGGAGTCAAAGAGACAGCGGATTCCACTCCGTCGTTCAAAATCCCGGCACTGCCATTCGATGGCCGCCACCAACCCGAGATCATCCAGCACCCCGGGCCTCAGTTCCGCGACCAGACCCTGAACGGCTGCGATGGTGGTGTCCACTTGCTCGATCATCGACAGAACCTTCTCCTCCAGTTTGAGACGACTCGCCTCGCTCATGCCGGGCTGGAGGCGCGAGAGGTCCATTTTCAAACAGGTCAGCCTCACTCCCAATTCATCGTGCAATTCACGGGCGATCCTGGTCCTCTCGTCCTCCCGCACGACTTCCAGCCGCCGCGAAAGCGTGCGCACTTGACCCAACGTGCGTTGCAGCTCTTCCTCTGCCCGTTTGCGTTCGGTGATGTCGAATGCGAAACCAGTCATACGTAACGCCGCCCCTTTGTCATCGCAGATCGTCCGGCCGATCGCCACGAGCCATCGCAGCCCACGTTCAGGATGGATGATGCGAAAATCGTGATTGAGGTCTGAACATCGCTTCACTGCCTCGCGAACGTTGAGGTCCGCACGTTGCCGATCCTCCTCATACACCGATGCAAGCCAATTTTCGTATGACGGAATGGTCGCAGGGGATAAACCGTACAGGCGATAGTGTTGTTCCGACCAGGTGACTCTATTCGATCTGATATCCCAATCCCACAGACCGGCTTCAGCACCGGCTTGTGCCATTTCCAGATATTCCAAGCTC
Organism: Nitrospirota bacterium; assembly: GCA_018971525.1. Lineage (GTDB taxonomy): Bacteria > Nitrospirota > Nitrospiria > Nitrospirales > Nitrospiraceae > Palsa-1315. The sequence continues at coordinate 48,674 of JAGXAR010000003.1, read as the reverse complement.
CTTCGCAGCTCTTCCTCTACCCGCTTACGCTCAGTGATGTCACGGATGATGGCAAAAGAGCCTATGATTTTCCCTTGCGCGTTCTTGAGGGGGGACAACGTGAGGGAGACATGGACGATACTTCCGTCTTTTCTCACCCGCTCCGTCTCATAGTCCTGAATCCGTTCTCCTCGGAGGATTTTCTCAACATTGCGCTCCACTTCGCCGCGCAGGTGGGACGGCAAGAGTATGTTCACAGGTTTGCCCAGGATCTCCTCGCTGGAATAGCCGAAGAGTTTCTCCGCGGCCGGATTCCAAAAACTGACCAGACCTTCGGTGAGACTCATGATGGCGTCGTTCGAATACTCGATCATCGCCGCCAAACGCTTCCGCTCCTCCTCTGCCCGCCTACGCTCAGTGATGTCGATGATGGTGCCTTCGTAATAGAGGATCTCTTTCTGTTCGTTTCGCACCGCCCGCGCAGATACTGAAACCCAAATCTTACTGCCGTCTTTACGATACACCTCATGCTCTAATCCTCGGGCGACGCCTCGTGATTCCACTAATCGAATGAGCTCCCGGCGGCAGTCCGGATCGACATAGATCTCCTGCGCGATGTCCCTCACGCTCTGTATCAACTCCTCGGGCGATGCGTAGCCATACATGCGTGCCAGCGCGGGATTGGCGCTCTGGTACCGGCCATCAGGGGTGGACTGGAAAATACCCTCTACGGCGTTTTCGAAGATGTCTCGGTATTTCTCTTCGGCCTGCTGCAACGCCTTCTCCATCGCCTTGCGCTGGGTAATGTCGGTGGTAATGCCGCACAGAGCATAGGATTTCCCGTCTCCACCGTAGAGCGGAAATTTGGAGACAATACTCGTATGAGGACCGTCATCCTGCAGGGCGACCTCTTCAAACTCGAGCGGAACTCCTGCCTGAAACACCTTGAGGTCATTCGCACGAAACGCGGCTGCCTGCTCTGCCGGGAAGACGTCATTGTCCGTTTGGCCCGCGATGGCCTCACGACTGATATGGAAGGCTCGTTCGAACTGGCGATTGATGTGCAGATAGCGGCCTTGCAGGTCCTTCAAAAAGACCAGGTTCGGGCTGTTATCAAGAATGGCCCGGAGCCGTGCTTCGCTTTCGCGGAGTTCTCGCTCGACTCGTTTGCGTTGAGTGATATCCCGGAACGTCACTACCGCTCCGACAATCCCTTCTCGCTCTATAATCGGAGTGCTGCTGTACTCAACCGGAAAACTCGTGCCATCCTTTCTCCAGAACACCTCGTCAGCCACGTACTGAACCGTTCCGTCATGAGACGCCCGGTAGACCGGACATTCATCTATGGGGTACAGGGTCCCATCCGGTTTCGTATGGTGCATGATGGCGTGCATGTGACGACCGACCAATTCCTCAGTTGAGGACCCGATCATTCGCGCGGCGGCCGGATTCACGAATATCGCGCGTCCCTGCAGATCAACTCCGTAAATCCCATCATGGGCCGAGGTCAAGAGGAGGACATAGAGATGCCGGAGTCGTTCAAGGGCGTCCTCCACCCGTTTACGTTCGGTAATATCACGCGCAATTCCCAGCACGCCGGAGGCCTGCCCGTTCTGGACGTGCGGCACCCCGACGAATTCTCCCACGACATAGCCCCGCTCGTTCGAGCGAATGCGCAGGACAGCGGTGAGCGCTTCTCCTTTCTCCATAATGTGCCGGAAGAGATCTATCGCGAGGGGCATATCCTCAGGATGAAGCAGTGCCTCAAAGCGTTGGCCGACCCAGGCATCGCGTGTCCATTGTGTAATTCGTTCGAACGCCGGGTTCAGCGATGTGATGACTCCCTCTTTGGAGAGCGTGAAGATGACGTCCCTTGCCCCTTCCACCAGGTTGCGAAACCGTTCTTCCGAGTCACGCAGGGCTGCTTCCGTCCGATTCCGTTCAACTGCATAGCGCAGGGAACGCGTCAACAGAGGGCCGGTCACCTGCCCTTTGACCAGATAGTCCTGCGCACCGGCCTGGACTAAGCACACCCCCAGCGCTTCATCCTCGATGCCGGTCAGGACGACGATCGGCACGTCCTTCGCGGCCTCATGCAATCGGACCAGCGTGTCCAGCCCTTGGCTATCGGGGAGCGACAGGTCCAGCAGCACCGCATCAAAACGTGCCTCAGCCAGACGCTCAAGCCCCGTCGAAAGCCGGTCCACCTGCGTGAGCTGAAACCGGTAGGCGCTGGCCTCTTTCAGGTATTCCTGCAGCAGCCGGATATCGCCGGGGTTGTCTTCAACAAGTAGGATTTGCATACGTGCCACTCACACGGCATCGCCCTTCACATTCTTCGGCAGCACCACGATCCCGAGCCAGAAGTCCTCGATCGATTTCACTACGGTGATGAACTGGTCCAAATCCACCGGCTTGGTAATATAGCAATTCGCGTAGAGGTTGTAGGTCTTCAACACGTCTTGTTCGTCCTGAGAGGTCGTGAGAATGACCACGGGGATGTGTTTTAGATTGTCATCGGCCTTGATCTCAGCCAGCACTTCTCGACCATCTTTCCTGGGAAGGTTGAGGTCGAGCAGGATGAGATCCGGGCGCACAGCGCGTGCGTGCTGCCCTTGCCGGCGCAGCAACGACAAGGCTTCTATGCCGTCTTTGACGATCGTCAGCTTGTTGAGCACCTTGGCCTCTTTGAGGGCCTCAATCGTCAGACGGACATCACCGGGGTTGTCTTCTACTAAGAGAATCTGCACTGGCCTGACATTCTTGGACGTCTGCATGCGGTCCTGTCTCCTTGGGTGAAAGTTATACGTGACACATGGGCTCTACGGATCGTTTCAAGCATCATGAATCATGTGGCTTTGGCCGACCATCGGCAGGGTGAAATAAAAGGTTGTCCCCTGACCTGTCTGTGATGCCACCCAGATTCGTCCGCCATGGCGTTCAACAATCTTCTTGCAAATCGCCAGGCCGATGCCGGTGCCGGGATATTCTTCTCTGTTGTGCAGGCGCTGAAAGATGACAAAGATACGCTCGGCATACTGGGGGTCCACCCCGATGCCATTGTCGCGAACCGAGAATAGCCATTCGCCGGTCCGCCGCTCAGCCGACACATAAACTCTTGGTGGCTCCTCGCCGCGAAACTTGATGGCATTGCTGATCAGGTTCTGAAAGAGCTGCCCCAGTTGTCTCCCGTCGGCCATCACGGTGGGGAGAGGGTCGTGGGTCACCACCGCCCGGCTCTCCTCGACCGCAAGCCGTAAATTGCTCAGCACCTCCTCCAGAAGCCCATTGCAGTCCACCGGTTCAAAGACATTGCCTTGCGTGCTCACACGCGAGTACGCCAAGAGGTCATTGATCAACCTTTGCATGCGGTTGGCCCCATCCACGGCGTACCCGATGAACTCGTCGGCATCGGAATCCAGCTTGCCCTTGTAGCGCCTCGCCAAGAGCTGCGTGTAACTGGCGATCATCCGTAGCGGCTCCTGCAAGTCGTGTGAGGCGACATAGGCAAACTGCTGCAGATCGGCATTGGAGCGAGCCAGCTCCGCGATGGACTCCTCCAAGGTTTTCCGCGACAGAGCCAGCTCTCGGTGCTCCCGAGCCAGTCGCCATGACGCCCACACGCCGAAGCCGGCCAGCGGCATTACGAGCAAGCCCCCAACTCCGACGACTGTCCAGATAAGCCGGTTGACCGGAGCATAGGCACGCTCACGGTCCAACCGAACCAACACGGTCCAGTCGAAGCCAGGAAAGTCACGGTAGCCGCTGGTGGTCGCGTAGCCGGTTACCACAGGAATCTGCCGGCGCTGGTGCAGTTCTTCCACAAAGCCGGACTTGTCACGGTCCGCTGCCGCTCTTCTTGCAGAGGGCAGCTCCATCTCAGACAGATTGCTGTCCATTCCCTTCACTTGGCTCTTCTCAACGATGACCATACCTCGACGATCCAACAGCAACCAGTCGTGAGCCTCTCCGTATTGCAGATTCCCTTCCTGCTCAAGAATGGTCCGTAGATTCTCAAGCGGAACCCGGCTTGTCACCACTCCGAGAAATTCTCTTTGTGGCCCATAAATCGGAGCCGAGAACCCCACCGCCATCCTCCCCCCTGATTCTGGTGAAAGCTGAGCCTCCAACAAAAACACCTGCCCCCTCTGTCTCGCCTTCTTAAACCAATCTGGCTGATTGACACCCGGGCCGCCCTCTGCCGAATCCTTTGTCGTGCCACCTGTATCTGGCCTGGCCAACAGGTCGGTCGCGGCGACGATTCGACCGGTCGCATCGGTCACCCCTATCCAGGAGTAGTACCAGTACAGCTCCTTGTATTGCAGTAACTTCTGAGTCTTTTCATCCGGGTTGCCCTCAACTAGAGCTCTGTTATCAGCAAACAACTGGATATCACCGAACCGCTCAAACAAGACACGATCAAGCGTGTCCGCAGTCCTGGCAGCCGTTCTCGCGAGATCTACTCCCTTCTCCTGGACCAACAGAGCTCTCAAGGAAACCAATGAATAGATTCCCACCACGACTGCGATCGCAAAAGACAGGAGTAACGCCAGGGGGAGGAAAGTTCCCGACCACCAGAGTCTGTCGTGCGCCAATAGTGCCTTAAGAGTCAAACTTCCTGCTTCCTCTGTCTCTATCAAAATGTAGCCCTGCTCCCTGAGATCGTCGGCATGAGACCGTTACGGGTAGCTGGGAGGGATTTTTCGGGGGCACCTGGCAGAGACGAGAATAGGTGCCACTGTCGGAACGTGTTTCGAGGAAGGGCGGTTCAAAGAGAAAGCGGGTGGAATACAAAAATAGATGTGCTGGATGTGCTGATGGGTCACACGCAAAATCTGCATGCCAGGTCTCAGCAAGAAGGGTGATGTACCAGAATGTGAACAAACGGTACGAGAATAGCAGGCATCAAGATCCGAGACAATAGGCGGCCTATCGGGCGTATAGGGCAGGACCATCCTGAGGGAGAGGTCAAAGTGAGAGGGATATGCTCTACAGCGCGTGATGTTTGCTGAACTGTATTTGAAGACCGGTTCAACCATGACATGCAGCCTGTTCAAGGTGGTTATCAAGCGCTGACTTCAGCGATCCCGATCAAATCCCTAACCTTAAGAACAGTCCCCTGGCCGCCAGCGTGGTCTTCGGTCTAAACGCAATGCGCGCGAACTGAAGCTCGCCCTGGCCCCATTTACGCCACCCTTCTGCTCACTCTCATACATAAGTGATGAACGCCAAACCCATCTGTCATTGAGAGCAGCGTCGCACTGTGCGCTCTGTGCGATACCGCTCCACCAATACCCGAGACAGTGACACTACCCACTCGGCAGCTCATGAGTTTCTTTAACCTCCTATTGTTTGCCATATTCACAATGGGTTCCTCTCTTCGCATCTAGAAGGAGCTGCCCCAAATGGCATTAGTTATGCATTAGAGTAGGTGATTCATTCTAGCGAGATGAGTGGACAACCATGGAACAGCAAACAAGGGTAGTGACGATACCACCGTTATTGCGGATAGTCCTGGCAGAGGCTACCGATCTGCTTGTCAGCGCCGTCAAGATGACGATCGTGACCGCCGTGCGGACGCTCGCACTTTTGCTAGTCGCCTCGTTCTTCTCATCCGATCTTCCTTACCGGGCACTCATGTCGATCACTGGCGGATAGCATGTGTGGTCTCATTGGGCGAAGGCTGCAACCAGAAAGAACAGTGAACCAACCTCCACATCGGCAAATTGTGAAGATCGTATACTTGCTAGTAATCGCAGAGAAACCGGACATCCAGGAGGAATGCCATGTCGTCTCATGATACGCTAGCCCCGGCCATGGTAAAACCCGAGAACGGGGTGCGTGGACTGAAGCATTGGCGTTACGACCTGTTAGCAGGGTTGCAGGTCGCACTCATTGGGCTTCCCCTCTCGCTGGGTATCGCGGTGGCCTCCGGTGCGCCACCCATCACCGGTGTGATCTCGGCTATCATCGCCGGGTTTGTCTTCCCCTTCCTGGGCGGAGCCTATGTGACCATCAGTGGCCCGGCCGCCGGCCTCGCGCCAGCGCTGCTGGCCGGCATGATCGTGCTCGGCCACGGAGACTTAACGGTGGGCTATCCTCTCTTGCTGGTGGCGATTTGTCTGACCGGCCTGGTGCAGGTGCTGCTAAGTCTCCTTCGAGCCGGGAAATTCGCCATGTATTTTCCCATCTCGGTGGTCGAAGGCATGTTGATAGCGATTGGAATGTTGATCATCGTCAAGCAAATCCCGTTGTTGCTGGGTCACCTGGGGCCCCCCGTCAATTCCGTTCCCAAGGCCGTCCTCCATATTCCTCAAGAGATCCTCGGGATGAATCCGGAGGTCTTCCTCATCGGAGCCCTGTCCTTGGCCCTCCTCTTTTTCCTTTCCACCAGAAAAGAACGCTGGGCTACGCTCATCCCGCCGCAACTCCTGGTCGTCGTCCTGGGCGGCTTGGCAGGCTGGCTGCTGCAACTCCCGCAGGAATACCTGGTCCATGTGCCACACGATATTTTGCAACATGGCATTCACTTTCCTCACTTTTCAGAAGCATGGCAGAATCAGGACTTGTGGATGGCCCTCCTGCTCATCGTCATCACGCTTACTCTCATCGACGGCACCGAGTCGCTGGCCACGATCGCCGCAATCGATAAGATCGACCCCTACCATAGAAAATCCGATCCCAACGTGACGTTGCGTGCCATGGGGGTCTCCAACATGCTATCCAGTCTGGCCGGTGGGTTGACGATCATCCCCGGCGGGGTGAAAAGTACGACCAACATCCTTGCCGGGGGAAGAACCCTCTGGGCCAACTTCTACTATGCCGTTTGTCTCACGCTTTTCCTCTGGTTCGGGACTGGATTGATCAATCGGATCCCGCTGGCGGTCCTGGCAGCTTTGCTCATCTACATCGGATGGCGACTGTGCGAGCCCCGAATCTTCCGGAAGATCCTCGCGGTCGGCAAGGAACAGCTCCTGATCGGTGTGGTCACCATCGTGGTCACGTTATATACCTCGGACCTGTTGGAAGGAGTGGCGCTGGGCACGCTGACGAAGATCGTTGTGCTCTGTATTGATCTGTTAAGGGCCTCAGCCCGGGAGATCCCGGCAGGCGAGTCTTTCCTCAGATGGACCCCCAGCCTGCTGTGGGCTGCACTCGCAGAATTGTTCGGCAATCCAGTCATTCGAATCGGAGACGGCCGCGGCTCGCGTGAACGTTATAGCGTGATGAGCGTCGCGAGCAGCGTGATACGGGGTACGGTCGGAGAGATGAAGAACCCCTACAAAATCTACCTGTCTTCGGTCACCTGCATGAATCTGATGAGACTAGACAAGGCGCTCAGCAAGATCGTCGTTCCCCCAAACTCCAAAGCCAACTTCATGGTCATCGTGGCAGGCCATATTATCGACCACACGGCAATGGAGTATGTGCACCATTTCCAGGATCAATGCATCGAGGCCGGCCATACCTGCGCCATCGTCGGTATGCAGCACTTTAGCTCGTTTTCCGAGCACGTACTGGCCTACCGCGTGAATCATCCCCGCCCCAGCCTCATGGCTTTCGCGTGAGGGCGCGGGCTTGTGCACAGATGTATGCCCGAATACGCCTGTATCATTGGGAAACGGCGCCTCCGAGATTGTTGCAGGCTGATTCGCACCGATCCATAGACGGAAGAAGATGATGCCTATCCTATCTACTACTCATGTGGTCGCAGTGCTTCGCCAATCGATGACCCTATTGGCCGAACCAGAGATCGTGGACTCCGAACGATGAGGGACAATGCAACAATGACGAATCCAACTTTGCCGCACGCGAGCAAAGACGACGTAATCATTCATGGCATGCCCGTCCAAGAACGGATCGAATGGCTGATTCATCATTCCGACCATCACTCCCAGGAGTTCAAGAGTCCAAAGTCGTGGCTGGCGCGCAGCCGCTACCATGCGAAACATCCAACCGCCATCGTCGCGTTCAAGTGCATGGACGAACACATCACCATCCAGGTGGCCACCAACACACCGCACGGCATTATCCTGCAATTCCGCAATCCCGGCAGTCGCTTCCACCTAGGTTGGCCCCACCTCGTGGAGGTACTAGCAGACCATGTACCGGGCGTGGCAGGACGGGGACGACTCACTCTGGCGCTCATCACCTACCATTGCTCCAAGGGCAACTGCCGCCGCGGTTATGCCGTTTTTAACTATGGCACCGACGCGGCCCACAGCCTCACGTTCGGGATCCAGCGACAGGTGGAGGCGCTCTTCAGCACCGGTCACGGCACGGCGTATCCAGTGGTCTGCTGCTTCGAGACCGATGAAGCCGCCCCCGTGCTCCACGGCAGCGACGGAGAGGTCCTGGACCTCTCCTCCACTGTCTCCTCCACAAACCGCGACAATCTACCATCACTGCCGGCACGGCTCTATCCTGACATGCCAGACCAGATGCGTCAGGATCTGTTGCACCTGGTGCGAGGCAACATCACCCGCATCGCCGGAATCAGGCAAGCCAACCGAGAACTCAACATCGAACATCGCGAATGGATGATTTGCATCGGGCGCGGCTTCGACTGGCTGCACATGCCCAACCTGGCGCACATCATGGGGCCCTACAGTCCCGACCTCGCCGACCCCATCCGCAAGGCCGCCGGTATCATTGAGGCCAATATGCACGCTGGCCGTATCCCAGACGACGGCTTCTTGCTGCTCATCGTGGCGCCTAACCACGAAATCGGCAGTGACCGTGCTCGCGCCGGACTCAAGAGCGGCTTCCTCTCTGGATTCGCTGCCGACGTCATCCGCACCGAAATCACGAAACCGGCAGAGAAGATGCAGGTGCGCACCGCTATAATCGCCTGGCAGTCGCGGGCGATGGTGATGATTGATCCCTGCGTAGCCCGAACAGCAGGCCAATAGATCCAGGCGATTAAAGGAGGTGCCGCATGCAAGCCAGTATATTTGTCACAGATGATGAGCCCGCGCTTCGGAATGCGATCGTGAAGCGACTGGCTCGGCGCCAGCATCGGGTCAGGGCCTTCCAGTCCGGAGATGAGCTCCTGGCCGCGGTGGAGCAAGACTTTCCCGATCTGATTCTCCTCGACCTCAAGATGCCCGGGATGACGGGGATCGAGGTCCTGGAGGCACTGCGCACGAAAGCGCGAGATGCGGTGGTGATCATCCTGACTGCCTATGGAACAGTCGAAGATGCGGTCGAGGCCATGAAGCTGGGGGCCTATGATTTCCTCATCAAGACCGTGGACCTTGAGGGTGTAGAACCGGTCATTGACCGGGCGTTAGAGTATCTCTTACTGCGCCGCCGGGTGGCCTATGCAGCCGAGTATGACGCCGATCAATATGCATTGGCCAGACTCGTAGCGAGTAGCGCGTCGATGAAAAATCTCCTCGCGCAGGTGCGCGACGCGGCACAGAATCCGAAGACGACCGTCCTCCTGATGGGGGAAACCGGGGCAGGGAAGGAATTTCTGACTCGAGTGATACACCATAACGGCGCGCGCGCAAAGGGTCCGTTTGTGAAGATCAATTGCACTGCCATTTCGCCTGAATTGTTCGAGCGTGAGCTTTTCGGATACGAACGTGAGGCCTTCGCGGGCGCGGAGCGGCGGAAACTCGGTCTGCTGGAGCAGGCAGAAACCGGCACGTTGTTTGTGGACGAGGTCTGCGATCTCAATTTGGCGATGCAGGCGAAGCTGTCGGGGGTTCTGCAGGATCGATCGTTCCGTCGTGTGGGAGGAACCGAAGACATGACAGGGGATTTTCGTGTGATCGCCGCTTCGAGCCGAGACCTGAAGCAGGAGGTGACGGCAGGGCGGTTCCGAGAGGATCTCTACTATCGTCTAAATGTCTTGGCATTTCGAGTGCCCCCGCTCCGGAACGGTGTGGAGGACATTGCGCCACTCAGCAAACGGTTCATGGTGAAATTCGGTATGGAGCTCGGCAAGGAAGTGGTAGAGATTGATCCGGCAGCCATCGCCATTCTGGAGCGGTATCCCTTTCCGGGAAATGTGCGCGAACTGCAGAACGTCATCGAGCGGGCGATGATTTTGTGCAAGGGGAGAATCTTGATTTCCGGCGACCTTCCCTGGGAATTGCGAGGAGCTACTGCGCCGGCGCCGGTCGCATAGGACGCGAGTTCTCGTGACGGTTCGATAGGAAGCACCGTGCTCATCAATCTTTCCAGGTCGCAGCGGGTGACGGGATGAAACGTACGCTGCGGTTCGTTGAGCTGCCGAGGGAAGCAACAACGCCACTGACGGATGTTTTCCGCAACCTGTCAGAACACAGCCGTAGCGCTGCACAGGTCTGACCCCATGAGAGACAAAGCTGCTGGTTCGAACCGCCTCCCCTGGCACGATCGCAGGCTCGGTCTACCGCGTCATCTCCGGTTCGACGACCTTGTGAACGAACTCGTGAGCTTCGAGGAGTCGAATACGGGCAGGCACGAGTTCTTTTTTTTGACAATCAAACGTCTCGATCTTAGGATGTTCTGAGGACCCTGGAGCGCCTATGCGGGAATATCTGACTCGCCTGTTCAACGATCTTCCAATCGGACGGAAGCTGCTGCTGGTTTCCTTCATCCCACTGACTGCTCTGATCCTGCTCAGCTTCATGACGTTTCAAAGTGTGCAAACGGTCGAGCGGGATGAAGAGCAGCTCAACCGTTTATACCTCGCTCAGAAATCGGCCGCCCAATATATGCGGCTGATCGTCGATCTCGAAACGAGTTTTCGCGGATATGTGTTGACGCTCCAGAGCCCCTATCTTCGCCCCTTTCGCACGGCGCAAGAAGGCATCTTTTCCGTCGGAGAGGAACTCGCCCGGATGGTCTCTGATGAAGTCCCCCACCGCTCACATTTCTTGGAAGTTCAGTCGCTGGTGAAGCAACTCATCATTGACAAAGTGGAACTGATCGAAGAGGCCAAGAAAGGGCATCGCGAGAGGGCGCTCCAATATGTCGAAGAAGGACGCGGCCGGACGATCATGGTCAGGATTCGTGAGTTGATGGTGACGTTTGACCAGCTCGAACAGCAACGAGTGGTGACGAGGCTTGGCCAACTGAGTCAAGACCGGACCGCCACACTCATGGTGATATTGGTCGGGGGGATTCTCACCCTGGCGCTCGTGGCCTCGACATTATATCTGATCGCCCGATCGATCGCCGGCCCACTGGTCAGCTTGGCCAAAGCGGTCGGATCCTCGCCTACGGGGTCTCTCTCAGGCATCCCAGTGCTTGGACGAAGGGATGAGATTGGATATCTGACCAGGGTGATGCACCAGATGGGCGTTCAGATTCAGAGTCACCTCGAACAGGTGGAGAATTCGGAAGCGGCCCTCCGTGTGCTCAATGAGAATCTATCCGCGTCGGAATCTAAGTACCGCGGACTGGTCGACAACGCCCCCTTCGGAATTTTCACCACCAAGGGAACGGATATTACGTTCAGCAACCGCTACAACCAGATCCTCGCCGGGATTGATCCGGATCACCTCACCGACCCGGATGCGTTTCGCCAGTGGATTCATCCGGAAGATCGAGGACGTGTGATGTCTGAGTTCGCCCAGGCGGTGGCGAACACCCAACCCTACGAGACGGTCTTTCGCTTTCTTCATGCGAATGGGACCCTGCGGAAGGTATTGAGCCGCCGGATTCCTCTCGAGCTTGGGACAACAACCCAACTGCCGATCTATATCGGATTCAACATCGACATTACGGCTCTGGATCAGCTGCAGACCCGCCTCAGTCGATCCGAGCGGTTGGCGACGCTGGGCCAGGTGGCAGCCGGAATTGCCCATGAAATCAGGAACCCACTGGTGGGGATCGGGTCCAACGCGTTTCTCTTACTGGACGAATTTGACAAGACAGACCCGCGGCACGCCGATTTGGAAATGATTTTGAAAGAGACCAAACGACTGGATCGCATCGTCAATCAGATCATCGATTATGCTCGCCCACGGGAACTTGCTCCGGTGCTGTGCCCTCTGAGGGAACTTGTTGACGAGGTTGCGAAGTTACTCGATTCATCGCTGGCTGCCAAACATCTTCGGGTGGACAAGTTTCTTTCGCCTACCTTGTCTCAACTCCATGCGGATCATGACCAAATCAAGCAAGTGCTCCTGAATATCTTTCAAAACGCGATTGACGCCTCCCATGATGGAACAGCCATTGACGTGACCGCCTTCGAACTCCCCCGCGGGCAGAATGCAGGCATCGTGATCAAGGTGACGGACCATGGAGTCGGGATTCCCGATGACGCATTAGCGCACGTGTTCGAGCCGTTTTTCACGAGAGGGAAGCGGCAGGGGACGGGGTTGGGGCTGGCCATCTGCCGTAATATCATCGAGGGACATGGTGGCGACATCCAGGTCACCAGTGAAGTCGGGAAAGGGACAAGTGTTAGAATCTGGCTCCCACTTCGCCAGGAATTCCAATTCATCGAGGGATAACGCATGCAACTGACCATCTTTGTGACCGATGATGAACCGGCCATTCGCAACGCGATCATCAAGCGCCTGACTCGAAAACAACATCGGGTTGTCGGATTTGAGTCGGGCGACGCGCTGCTGGCTGCGCTGCCTCAGGAGATTCCTGATCTGATCCTTCTCGACCTCAAGATGCCGGGTCTCAGCGGGCTGGATACCCTCAGAAGGCTTCGTCCGCTGGCCCCCCATACCCTGGTCATCCTGCTCACGGCATATGGAACCGTTCAAGACGCGGTCGATGCCATGAAGCTCGGGGCCTATGATTTCCTCATCAAGACCGTCGATATGGATGCGATGGAGCCGGTGCTCGATCGTGCGATCGATCTCTTAAGCCTACGCCGGCGTCTTGCAGTGGAGACCGAGCATCTTGACAGCCAATATGCGCTATCCAGCTTGGAAGGACATAGTCCGGCCATGCAACAGGTGCTGTCCCAGGTCCGGGATGTGGCCACGAATCCAAAGTCCTCGGTGCTGCTCCTGGGCGAGACCGGAACGGGAAAAGAGTATCTTGCTCGTGTCCTGCATCACAATGGAGCGCGGGCCGCGGGACCCTTTATCGGCGTGAACTGCACCGCCCTCCCACGAGACCTGTTCGAGAGCGAATTGTTTGGCTTCGAACGAGGGGCCTTCACCGGGGCGGTCCAGCGAAAGATCGGGCTGCTCGAAAAGGCGGAGGGGGGGAGCTTGTTCCTCGACGAAATCGGTGACCTGGATCTGATCATGCAGGCCAAGCTGTTACGGGTGATTCAAGAGCGCACCATTCGACGTCTGGGAGGAACAGATGATATCGAGGTGGACTTTCGGCTCATCGCCGCCTCCAATCGTGACCTCAAAAAAACGGTGGCTGAAGGGCGCTTTCGGGAAGATCTCTATTTCCGTCTAAACGTGGTCTCCTTCGAGCTGCCTCCGTTGCGGAAACGAGTAGAGGATATTGAACCCTTATGTCGAAAGGCGGTCATCCGATACGGCAAGGAGTTCGGCAAAGAAGTCGTCGATATCGAGCCGGATGCCATGACGCTGTTGCAGGAGTATGCATATCCAGGAAACATTCGTGAGCTGCACAATATCATCGAACGGGCCATGATCTTCTGCCATGGCAAAATGCTGACAGTGGACAACCTCCCTGCCGAACTGCGACAGAGACCGGATGCAGTGGCAGTGACCGTTGTGGATGGGAAGGAGCGCATGCTCAGGCTCGAATCGAAATTAGGGAAACAATCCCTGGCCGATATCGAGCATGCGATCATTCAGGAGGTGCTTCGATTGTCGGACTACAATAAAACCACTGCCGCCAGGTATCTCGGACTCACCCGGTTTGCACTGGACCGGCGCCTCAAAAAGATCACAGAAGAGTAACGAGCGTTTACGATGGATTCGGCGACACGAACACTAATACTTTTAGGCGCTGGCCTGTGTGATTTTTCACGCCGTGCTCCTCCCCGGCCGGCGCCATGGTCCCCTGCCCTGGACCCAGCACCTGTTTCTCTGACCCGACCTGAAACGTGCCCTGGCCTTCAAGTACGAGATAGACTTTATCCTGCTCGCCGTGGATATGCCCCTTCTGTTCCTGCCCTGGTTCGAAGCAGTAGATGTCGCAGAAGAATCGTGGGGTCTGAAACATGTTGTTCTTCTTCATCTTCTCACTACTAAACTGCTGATAGTCCGATAGATTCACCACATTCATTCGCCAACTCCTTCAGGATGGTTAGGATGCGTTCGACGACGCTCAAGCGTCGCGAGAATGGAATCGACCGAGATCAAATGATGCGTGAGCCCCAAGTCCTTGGCCGGAAGCCCCATCGCCAGACCGAGCAACTGCGGCACATGCAGGATCGGCAAGTGGAGCTCGCGGTTTACCGCACGACCGGCCCGATCTTGATATATATCCAGGCTCATGTGACAGAGGGGACAGGGCGTCACCATAAAATCGGCTCCCTGCTCCTTCGCTTCCTTCATGTGCGTCCCCGCCATTGCTACGGCAATGGCTTCCTTTTCGAGGATGATAGGAAACCCGCAGCATTTGGTTCTCCCGGCATAGGCCACCGGTTCACCACCGACGGCCTTGATGACGCGCTCGAGGGATTGTGGATTCTCGGGATCGTCAAAGCCCAGATCCCACGACGGACGCAGGATGTAGCAGCCGTAAAACGGCGCGACGCGGAAGTCTCGCATCGGAAGGGAGACCAGGGCACCCAGGCGAGCCAGCCCGATGTCTCGCACCACAATCCACAACAGATGCTTGACTTGGACGTGACCTTGATAGGCCAAGCCTTCCGGCGTCAGGAGGGCATTAATGCGGTCCAGAGTCCCTGGCTCTGTCTTCAATCGTCGATTGGCTGCACTCATGACGCCTTGGCAGGTTCCGCAGATCGTCATGACATCCAGTCCGAGTCGTTCAGCTTGCGCAAACGTCCTGGCGTTGAGCGCCAACGCCATATCGGGATGCGCTTCCGTCACCACACCGGCGCCGCAACAGGCCGCGGCAGCGAGCTCGACGACTTCGATCCCCAATCGGCCGATGATCGCCTTCGTCGATTGATAGAGTTCCGGTGTCGCCCCTTGCGCCGCACAACCGGGGTAGAGGGCATATTTCATTGGTCTACCGTGACGGGAGATGGGACAGGGCCCGTTTGAGAGAATCTCGAAGATCGTCCATTGCAGCCGCCGTTTTCGACTTCACCTGCTCCCAGGAGGAGGCCGTTGCGGAATGAATGGCCTCGACTTTCTTATTGGCCAGGTCTTTTTTCTTTTCTAATTCCCCGATCGCCTTCTGGGCGTCCGCTCTTGCTTCCCCCGATGCATGCTCGACTTGTCCGCGCAGCTGCGTGATGCGCGCTTGTATTTCATCCAGTTCTGTTTGAACCTTTCGTTGAAACGCATCTTTTTGCTGAATCGTATAGTCCTTGGTGGCCGTCACCGCCTCCTGCGCTTCGCGGATAACCGTGCCACCCGTTACGCGCCCATCTGACGCTCCGGCTGCGACAATAACGGGTAGGGTAAGCAACCCTATTCCCACGATCCCCCACAACACTCCGACATTATTCTTCATCGAAATCGCCTCCATCCCACCGACGCACTCATACCGTTCGAAGTATAACTTCCGCCTTTCGGAAAGTCACCGTGCGTGGCATCTGATCGGTTCGATCGGGGCGACCTTCTCAATATGCTTAGTCAACCGTCTCATCTGTCATATTCAAGGGCCTAGGTCTCCTCCCTTTGACCACCGTTCCAACTTTCGTATACCCTCATACTGTACCGCACCCCGGGGAAGGGAAGACCAGGCACTTTATGAGGCCAGCCGGACGTCGACGCCAAGATAGGCAGCAAACCAAGACCGATCGAGTACCGGATACCTCGGCGGTCCGCGCCTTGCTGAATGAAGGCAGCGCACACCTGCAAGGCGGGCGGTTGCAGGAGGCAGAACGGACCTATCGCCTCGTCCTTAACATGGCCCCGGACCATCCAGAAGCGTTACACCTTCTCGGCCTCTCGCTCTATCGACTCAACCGATTCGACGACGCCATGGCTACGATCTCCCGCGCCATCGAACAGGCTCCTTCTGCGCCGCTCTATTGGTTTAACTTTGGCGTCGTCGCCCAGAAGGCGGCTCGTCCGGACGAGGCCATTCGCGCCTACCGGCAGGCCGTCACCTTGAATCCACGGCACCTTGAAGCATGGAGCAACCTGGGCAATGTGCTCAGAGACCGCGGCGCTCTCCCTGAATCCATTGACGCGTATCACAAGGCCCTCGCACTCAATCCATCCCATCCGGATACCCATAACAATCTCGGCGTCGCCTTGAAGGAACAGGGCCAGGTGCCACGCGCCATCGCCTCCTATCGTCAGGCCATTCAGTTGAAGCCGACGCATGTCGAAGCGCTCAACAATCTGGGGCTCGCCTTGATGGAAACCGGATCGCTGAACGAGGCGATTGCTTCATTCACACAGGCCCTCACGATCATGCCAGGCTATCTTAAGGCCCTCTACAATCTTGGCATCGCCCGGTCGTGGGCAGGAGAGGACGAGAAGGCAGTCGACTGTCTCCAACGCGCGGCCACGGCCAAGCATGACCATGCCCGGCCTGTGACCGACTCCTTCGTCTATCGCTCACGCATCAAACATGATCTCGAACAGATTCAGCATCTGTTTGGTCGTCATCTCCTCAGCGACGAGCATCGCCCCTACCTCCAGGCGCTGCAACGACTCCGAGACGAATTGGACCGTCTCCCCAATCCCGGCAATCGAGTTCCCATCACACCACAGGACCTCGCACCGGTCGCTGCCTCATTCAACCGGCTCCTCTATCGCCCCTCGAGCCCGCATCTCCCAGCTGGCGCACTCCATCCTGCCCTGGACGTCGAATCCGTGGAGTCCCGCTATCTGGCAAAGCAACCGGAGGTGACCTGGATCGACGGGCTGCTGAATCTCGAGGCGTTGGAGGCACTGCGCCGATTCTGTTGGGAGTCCACGATGTGGAAGAAGGATTACGAGAACGGATATATCGGGGCCTTTCTGGGCGATGGCTTCGCCTCCCCCCTGCTCCTCCAAATTGCCGAGGAGTTGCGGTTGAAATTCCCGCGCATCTTCAAGCAGCACCGGCTCACCCAAGCCTGGGCCTTCAAACACGATAGTGCGCGTCGGGGGCTCAACATCCATGCCGACGCCGCAGCGGTCAATGTGAACTTCTGGATTACCCCGGACGAAGCCAACCTCAACCCAGAGACCGGCGGGCTGGTCGTCTACGACAAGGAAGCGCCACGGGACTGGAATTTTCAGGAATACAACAGCGACAAGAACAAACCGAAGATTCTCGCCTGGCTCGATCAGGTGGGCGCTAAGACGGTGAAAATCCCCTATCGAACCAATCGCGCTGTCGTATTTAACTCCGATCTCTTCCACGAAACCGACGAGATTGCCTTCAAAGACGACTACCTCAGCCGACGGATCAACATCACGCTCTTGTATGGATATCGCTCGCAGGGATAATGCACTGACTCGACAGCGGCAGAAAACGCTAGCTCGCTTCGCGCAGATGGACCGGCGGCAGCAACGAGGCAAACTCACCCGCCGGCATAGGCAGACCAAAGAGATATCCTTGAGCCTGATCGCAACCTTGATTGAGCAACTGCCTCCATTGGGCCTCCTGCTCAACCCCTTCCGCAAGCACATAGAGATTGAGACTGTGCGCCATCGCGATGATCGCCCGCACAATGGGAGCTGGGCTGGACTGCGTGAGGATCTCTCTGATAAAGGTTTGATCGATCTTCACCATGTCGATCGGAAGACGCTGCAGATAGCTGAGCGACGAATAGCCGGTTCCAAAGTCGTCGATGGAGAGTTGCACCCCCATCGCCTTTAAGGTGGTCAACATGGCAATCGACGCGTCCACGTTGCGCATCGTAATGGATTCCGTCAATTCCAACTCCAGACAGGCCGGCGTCAATCCAGTGTGGCGGAGTGCCTCTTCCACCACGGACAGCAAGGAGTTGCCGTGGAACAGTGAGGGGGAGACATTGACACCCATACGCACCGGCATCAAGCCGCGCTCCTGCCACGCCTGATTCTGACGACAGGCTGTCCGCAGAACCCACTCATCGATCGCTCTGATCAGACCGGTGTCCATGGCAGCAGGGAGAAATTCAGCGGGAGCCAAGAGCCCTCGCTGAGGATGCTGCCACCGCACCAACGCCTCCGCCCCGACAATCCCCCTCGTGCGCAAATCGACCTGCGGCATGTAATACACCACGAACTCCTCCCGCTCTATGGCATGGCGGAGCTCTCCTTCCAGGATCAAGCGCTCATTGGCGGCGGCATTGAGGGTCGCGGAATAGAACTGAAAGTTATTCCGGCCCTGCTCCTTGGCGTGATACATTGCGCTGTCAGCATTCTTCAGCAAGACATCGGCTGAATCTCCATCAACTGGAAAGGTTGCGATCCCCACACTGACCGTGACGAAGATTTCCCGCCCTTCGATAGAGAAGGATTGCGCCAGCGACTCCACAATCCGGCGGGCAACTGTTCCGGCATCCTGCACATCGCGCAGATTCGTGAGAAGCACGGTAAACTCATCGCCGCCCAATCGCGCGAGTGAATGATTCTCCTCTTGGCCCGCAGGCCGGCACACGGAATCACTGTGGCGCACGGATTCGGCCAGGCGGTCGGCCACGCTCTTCAGCAGTAAGTCACCGATATTGTGACCCAAGGTGTCGTTAATAATCTTAAAACGATCCAAGTCCAGAAAAAGCGTCGCCAACGTGGTGCCGTAGCGGCGGGCATGCAGGAGGGCCTGGACGACACGATCCTTAAACAAAACACGGTTCGGCAGTCCCGTCAGGCTGTCGAAATAGGCCAGGCGATGAATCTCTCGTTCAGACTGTTTCCGATCGGTGATGTCTTGAGCCGTTCCGACGATCGAAAGCGCCTTCATTTGGTCATCGAACACCGCCTCTGCCTGGAGATTGACCGTAAAATCCGCTCCGTTCGGCAGGACAAGACGATGGTCGATATCGCACGGGACCCACTTGCTCAGGATGCGCCTCAGAGCCTCATCGACGCGATGACGGTCTTCTGGATGCACGAGCTGGATAAACGCGTCGAAGGTTCCGGCAAAGTCCTGCGATCGAATGCCCATCAGACGACAGAGCTCAGCTGACGCGGTAAACTGATTCGTGTCCGGACGCCATTCCCAGTTACCGATCTTCGCGATCCGCTGTGCTGATCCAAGCCGAGCTTCACTTTTGATCAAGGCATCCAGGGTGTGGCCGCCGCGCAACATATACCGCACACGATGACCTAAGATCACGGGATTGAGCGGTTTCATGATGAAATCCGTCGCGCCCTGTTCGTAGGCATGGGCGATCGACTCCGCATCGTTTAGCCCCGTCATGATCAGAATGGGCACGCGACTGCCTCTGACAGACCCGCGCAACTTCGCACAGGTGGCAAACCCATCGAGACCTGGCATCATGACATCCAGGACCACGATATCCGGGCGAGAGGTCGCAAACAGCTCCAACGCCTGTGCTCCGCTGGCCGCCTCACAGACCTCGAGGCCAGACTGTTCCAGCGTTTCGCGCACGACCATCCTGACAAACCCGTCGTCATCGACGACAAGAGCCAGCGGCGCCGCTCGTTCTCCTTGCGGTTCCATATCAGTGTTATTTTCCCGCTTCCTCTTCGAGAGCCGCGCACACGCTCGGATAGGACGCTTCCAGCTTGCTCAGCACTGCAGGGACCCGATCGAGTGTCGCAGCCCGCCCTAACGACTCAAGTTCACGACACAACTCCGCGAACATCGATGCGCCCATCATGCCGCTGCTCGACTTCAACGCATGGGCCGCCTGCCAGAGCGCCGAGGCGTCTCCTGATGCCACCGCGCGTTGGATCGTCGCGACATACTCCTTTGATGACGCGACATACTTCTCGATCAATTGAGCGAGAAAATCCGGCCGCCCATTGCGTTGGAGCGAGCGAATAGCGTCGAGTGCTTGACGATCCAAGACGACCGACCGTACGGAATGAGGAGAAGCAGAAGGAGCAGAAGTCCCTTGTTGAAGGCCGGTGGATGAAGAAGGGACCGAAGAGGGAGAAGCCGGCAGCCATCGCTGGATCACCGCCTCGAGTTGCTGCAGCGTAAACGGCTTGCTCAGATAGTCGTCCATACCGACGGCGAGACACCGATCACGGTCTCCGACCATGGCATTGGCAGTCAGTGCAACGATCGGAATTCGACGAGGAGGGTCCAGGGCCTCCTGGTACTGGCGAATCGCCTGAGTCGCGGCAAACCCGTCCATCACAGGCATGTGACAATCCATGAAAATCAGGTCGTACGCCCCGCTCTTGACCGCCTCTGCTGCTTCGCGGCCGTTATCGGCTACTTCCACGCGATGACCGAGCTCTTCCAACATTCCGACAGCCACCTCCCGATTGATGGGGTTATCCTCAGCGAGCAGAAAGCAGCCTCGACCTTTCTCTGGTGAATGTGGTGGTGACCCAGCTCGATCATGCTTGAGCATCAGAACCTTCCCTCGATCACCTCGCCTTCTTTGATCACCCTCGCTAAGAGATTTCGCAGGAACGGAGGCATCAGATACCCGACCAGCCTGGGATCCTCCGTCACTTCGTAGAGGGATCGTCAGCCAGAAGGTAGATCCTTCACCGAGACGGCTTTCGACCCCCACCTCACCATGCATGAGCAGGACCAGTTGCTTCACAATGGCCAAGCCGAGGCCCGTTCCTCCGAACTTCCGAGTGGTCGAGCCATCGGCCTGAGAAAAATGGTCGAAGATGGTGGACTGAACCGAGGAGTCAATCCCAATCCCCGTATCCGTCACCTTAAACCTCAACATGCCCTGCGCTGGCTGTTCGGCACAGTACTCGACCGTCACCTGGATTCGCCCTCGGTGGGTAAACTTCACGGCATTCCCGATCAAGTTCAGGAGAATCTGACGAAGACGCACAGGATCTCCGACCACTCGATCCGGACAGCCGTTCCCAACGCAGCATGACAATTCCAGGCCCTTTGCTCTGGCCGGTTCAGAGAACAAGACCACCGCCTCCTCAACCAATTCTCGCAAGGCAAATACAATGGCTTCCAAACCCATCTTGCCCGCTTCGATCTTGGAAAAGTCGAGGATGTCATTGATAATCCTCAGCAAGGCGACTCCGGAACGATGGACAGATTGTGCCAGCTGTAACTGCCGATCGTTCAATGCCGTCCGAAGCAGTAGTTCTGACATCCCGAGAATACCGTTCATCGGCGTGCGGATTTCATGACTCATATTGGCTAAGAACATCGTCTTCGCCACACTTGCCGCCTCCGCTGCCGCCGTGGCCTTCCGCAATTCGATCTCCACCTGTTTTGCTCGGTGATGTCTTCTGAAATCCTCAAGATGAATTGCGGCGTCCCCTCTTTGTCGAGGAGAGGCATTTTCTTGGTGTGGAGAATCCTGACTCCACTGAACTTCGTGTGAATCGGTTCTTCGGGGATATCCAGCAATTGCCTATTTGCCAGCACATCACGATCTCGCGCCACGAAGAACTCTGCCTGCTCTTGAGGGAAGAGGTCATAATCCGACTTGCCCAGCAATTCCTCTCTTGAATATCCCGTCAACTCCTCGCCCGCCTTATTGAAACGCACGAATCGCAGATGCGCAGCATCCTTCACAAACACCATACTGGGAAGGTTTTCGATCACCGAGTCGAGGAAATTCTTGGTCTCTGTGAGCGTATACTGGGACTGCCTCAACGCCTGATCCGCCCTGGCCCGTTCAATGACACGCCCCAACTGCGTGCCGATCACCTCCATAATAGCCAACAACCGTGGGTTCGGTGCTGCGACCTCCTCCGAGAAGAATTCCATGACCCCAGTCACGACACCCCCCACCACAATCGGGAAGGCAAATCCTCCCTTGACGCCGATATCATTCGCGAGTTGAGCCCGAGGGAAGTCGGCGTCCTTCGTCACGTCCAGGATCCAGACGGCAGAGGCAGATGCAAGGACTCGACCGGGAAGTCCTTGTCCGTTAGCGAATTCCGTCTTCTCTGTAATGGCACGTAAGATCTCAAAGTGCTCGGGCCTGTCAAGGTGCCAGAGGGTCGTGGATCGAAGAATATCTCGCCCATCCTCATGACGAAGATAGGCATGTCCCACCGGCCAACCGGTATACCCGCAGATATGATCCAGCGCGATTTGAAGCGCTTCATCCACAGAACTCGCTTCATTCGCGGCAATCGCGACGCGTTGCAGAACCTGTACGAGACCGGTTTCTTGCTGCAATTCCTCTTCCACTTGTTTGCGTTCCCATTGCTCATACACTAAAGCAATGAGGTTCGCGATCGCGGTTACGAACAGCTGCTCATCGTGCATCCATTGGCGTTTGGGTCCCACATGTTCGTGACAGAGCACCCCTTCCACGTTGCCGAACAGACGGATAGGGACGTCAAGCATCGAGTTGATCCCCAGCGGCAACAGATAACTCTCGGAGAACTCACTCGTCCGCTGATCGTGGTGGGCATCATCAGCGGCAATCGTCGACTCCTGGACCAGCGCTTGAAAGTACCGAGGATATCGCTCCGCTCGGAGTTCGACACCGGCTGAATGGCGATCCGCACCGAACTCGTACAGATTCAAGCAGCGAATGGCGGTTCGGCCCTCGGTAAAACGCCAGATGCTGATCCGTTCCACCTCAAGCGTCCTGGCCGTCACCTCAAGCAGATGCTGCAACGGCGACAGCAGATCCGTGATCTGGAAGATTTCGCTCTGCGTCAGTCCGGCCAGTGCCGCCTGTTGCTTCAGCAGTCGAGTCGCCTGTTGAGTCCGCTCGTGATCTGCATGCTTTCGCTCCGAGATATCACGAATAAAAATACTCGCCGAAAATGTGTCTCTGCGAAAGAGCGGGACGACCGTGAGTTCAACGGGAAACTCATGCCCCTCACGATGCAGGGCAGTGGTCTCCACACGTTGATTCTTGAGGGGCCACTGCCCCGTGGAGTTCAAGTGCCTAAACCCCTCTTGATACTCACCACGATATGCCGGAGGAATAATCGTCTCCGTCATCGGCCGGCCCAGCACGTCTGACTTCGACCATCCGAACGTTCGATGCGCGTGGGGATTCCAATCTGTGATCATTCCCTGAGCGTCCACGACGACGATGGCGTCCAACGCATGATCGATAATCATGCGCGTGTCCTCTTTGCTTGCACGAAGCGCCACGAGCGCATCTTCTCGTAGTTGCGACTCGGTATTGACGGTGTCGAGCACTCGGTTGTATTCGACGGCGATTTGACCGACTTCCGTATGGGGCTCGACGGACACGTGCCGTGAAAAGTCGCCTCGGCGTCGCTGGTCTTCCATTTCACCGACGAGGTCGACCAGCGCCGTGGTCGCCCCATGTTCAGCCATATTGAGCCCGATCCGCTCGTTTTCTGCACTGACTCGGAGCGGATACACCTTGTTCAACAGCGAAAACAGCACGTACGCCGCGCCGAACGCATAAAGGAAACAGATCACGGCTCCGGCTACCTGAATCTGGAGTTGACCCCAGCGGTCCAGACCCGTGGCCCAGCCTTGCGGACTGCCGAACAGGGCCACAGCAATGGTCCCCCAGGCCCCGCAGAACGCATGCACAGGGACCGCGCCGACGACGTCGTCGATTTCCCATCGCTCCAACCACTGAGTCGCCTTCGTACAGAGAATGCCTGCCATGATGGCAATCTCGACGGCGGCCGTCGGCGTCATGATATGGGCGGACGCCGTGATCGCGACGAGTCCGGCCAAGACGCCGTTCATCAGTGCGGGGACGTCGGCCCGACGCAGGATCCACCAACTGGCGCCCAATGCTCCAAGCCCGCCGGCCGCTCCGGCCAGCGCCGTATTCACAAAAATGACGGATACCTGTCGGTTCACCTCATACGTACTTCCGCCGTTGAATCCGAACCACCCGAACCACATCAGAAACATCCCTAATGCCGCCATGGGCAGATTATGCCCATGGATCGGAATGAAGTCCGGATTGAACCGACCAAGACGAGGGCCTACGACGAGGATGGCAGCCAAGGAGACCCATCCGCCCATGGAATGCACGACGGTCGATCCCGCAAAATCGATAAAGCCATGGCTTTTCAGAAATCCTGCCGGCGAACCGGCTCCGCCGGCCGCCCACACCCAATGGCCGATGACAGGATAGATGACCGAGGAGATCAGCACGGAGACCAACAGATAGGCATGAAAACGCATGCGCTCGGCGACCCCGCCGGAAATGATGGTCGTGGCGGTTCCGCAAAACAGGAGCTGAAACAAGAAAAACGCAAGATCTCGTGGAGCTGCTGACTCGCCGAACAAAAAGTGGTCGGTTCCCAGCACCCCCCAGGCGCTGGTGCCGAACATGAGGGCATAGCCGAACAGCCAGAAGATGATCGAGGCAATGCAGAAATCGACGACGCGCTTGATCGCGACGTTAATACTGTTCTTCGCCCGCGCCAAACCGGTCTCGAGGCAGATGAATCCTGCTTGCATCATCAGGACAAGCCCGGCGCAGAGCAGGACCCACGAGAGGTTCAAGAGACTCTGGACGTCACTCATGAGAGATCTTGCGAGTGAGGGTCTGAAAACTTGGACTGTTTCGATGCGAAGTCATGAAACCGTCCCCTCTCCGGTTCACGAAGTGCAATCCCGACACTGCATCCCGGCGATCACGGTCGCCGCAGCGCAGACCGGCACGTACACTGCTTCCTTAAGGTAGATTCAAGCCAGTGCCTCTCCGGGTGGATTTTGAAGGGCCAGCCGATGATCCCCGACGATTCCTCCACGTGAGTCTGGTCGCCGTCCGGATCATCGAAGATATCTCTCTTTGTCAATGGGGACATGCCACGCCCAGATAACGCATTGGCATATGCGCTTCAGTCCTACCGGCGCAGCTCTCTCTACGATGTCACTTTATCAGGCACTGAGCGGATGGCAAGAAAACGCGCACATCGAACGAGGAACGAGATGTAGGGTGGTCTGAGTCAATGAGCGGGACGGGAGCAGATACGAGTGTCATTCGGCACAGGAAACACACAGAGAAGGGTATGTCGACTGAGCACGCTTGGCCGACGCTGTTACGCCACTTCGGACGTGTCGTCAGTCGGCTTCTCCTGGTAGGGGTGGAGTTCCAGTTGCGTCACAGTGTGTTGCAACCGAGCCCATTCTTCAGGAACCAAGGAGAGGAATTCGATCCCGAAGCGGCCCTCACGCGTCCACCGCACGACGGCTTCGCGAATAGTGATCGGCGGGTCGTCCGACAGCAGATGCACGCGTATCGTCAGCGTGCTTCCAGGGTGCACAGGCGTCTTGGATTCCACACAGCAACCACGCAGCGACAGATCGACTACATTACCCTCCCCGCTGACCACAGTGACGGAGGTAAAGGAACTGTGAAACCTGGCGGGAAACCGGGGATGCTGCCGTTTATCCATGCGACACTCCTTCTGCGATTACCCCTTTATATTCCCGATCGGACGCAATTCCGCCACCTTTTTTGTGATTCCAGCACGATCGACCGACTCCACCACTTCAGAGATATTTTTGTAGGCCAGGCCTGCCTCCTCCGCGAGACCCGACATCGACACGGCCTTGACCAGGATGCCGCGCTTTTTCATCTGCTGCTGCAGCTGCTCGCCGCGAACCGTTCTCTTCGCTTGCGCGCGGGACATCGTTCTCCCGGACCCGTGCATCGTCGACCCGAACGTGTCGCGGACCGCTTGATCCGTCCCCACGAGCAAATACGAGCCGGTCTCCATCGAGCCGCCACAGATGACCGGCTGGCCCGTCTGTCGAAATATTTCTGGCAGCTCAGGACTCCCCGGCCCAAACGCCCTGGTCGCTCCCTTGCGATGCACCACCAACTCCCCTTCCGCATACCGTTCGACCTTGGCGATGTTATGCGCCACGTCGTACACCAACTCCATCCCCAGTGCCTCGGCGGACCGGCCGAAGACCGTCGCGAAAGCTTCGCGAATCTGATGCGTGATGACTTGGCGATTGGCAAAGGCCGTATTCGCGGCACAGTTCATGGCGGAAAAATACTCCTGCCCCTCGGGAGACCGAAACGGGGCACAGGCCAACTGCTGATCCTTCACGGTGATGCCGTAGCGGCGCATGCTCTTTTCAAACACCTTGAGATAGTCGCTCGCCACCTGATGGCCGAACCCGCGCGAGCCGCAATGCACCATCACGACGATCTGCTCGTGGCCGGTGATGCCGAGCGCCGCAGCCGTGACCGGATCGAATATCCGCTCGTTCGAGACCACCTGGACTTCGAGGTAATGATTGCCCGATCCCAAGGTCCCCAGCTGGTTGATGCCTCGTTTGATCGCATGGTCGGTCACGATCGACGGGTCGGCCCCCTCGATGCAGCCGCCTTCTTCCATGCGGACGAGATCCCGATGCCACCCGTATCCCCGTTCCACACACCACTTGGCCCCATGGGTCATCACGCGACCGAATTCCTCCCCCGAGAGCCGAACGAACCCGCTCGCTCCGACGCCGGCCGGCACTTTCCGGAAGAGTTCGGTCATCAGCTTTTCTAGATATGGTTGCACGTCCGCCAGCGTCAAATCTGTCCGAATCAGCCGCATACCACAGTTGATATCGTAGCCCACACCGCCGGGAGAGATGATTCCGTCCTGCACATCGAACGCCGCGACACCCCCGATTGGGAATCCGTACCCCCAATGCCCATCGGGCATACAGAGCGCATACCGGCGAATGCCGGGCATGCAGGCGACATTGGTCACCTGATCGAAGACCCCGGAATCCATCGCTTGGAGAATCCCCCTGGTTGCATAAATCCTGGCCGGCACCAGCATCCCGGGTTTTTCAGAGATGGGGATTTCCCAAATCTCGTCCGTAATCCGATTGACCGTCATGTCTGTATTCAACGTCATATGTCCAACACCACCAGGGCCTTCCAGCGCCCAGCCTCTTGGCTTACGCGGTACAGATGTTTCGTGACCCCTTTCACATCAGCGTGGAGTTCTTGTGTCCGATAATCCACCGGCGCGCCGATCAGACGAGCCCGCAACAGCCAGACGTTACCCTCCCGCGTCAGGGTGAGCGGCGCCTCCCGGAAGACCACTCCTTCGGCGTCCTTCCAGTAGACTACCTCTGACAACCAATCGAACAATAGCGCAGACGGATCCACATCGGTCCGTTCGATGGCCCGCTCCCATCCTCCCGACACCGTTGCAGGGTTCGCCATGCTCTCGATGAGGGCCTGAGTCGCGCCGCGAAACACCTCCTCGACCGACTCCCCCTCTGCTTCGAACGCCGTGTCGGCCATGGCAATATCTTCGAGAAATCGAAAGGTCCAGGCCATAGGCGTCAGGCTGGAGGCGCAGCACGGCGCACTCGTCGTATGAGGGCCTGGATGTGGCTGAGCCCGGGGAGCGCATGTCCTAGAGGATTGGGGATTTTCCCTTTGAGGAACATCTTGATGCCCAGAGGCAGGATGCGCAGCAACCCACGCGGTGCAAACCCCACCACTTTCAGAGGCATGATCGCTTCGTTCAACCGCCCTTGCTGTTCGACCAGATCGGTAAAACCAAGGATGTGACGTGCGCCGCCGGTCATCGTCATCCCGCGTTCGAGCGAGGCCCGCCGCAACCGGATGATCGCCTCCATCGGTTTGACATCTTTCGGACAGACCTCCACGCAGAAATTGCAGCGCGTGCAGTCCCAGATCCCATTCTCCTCTTGAAGAGCCGAAAGCCTGGCCCGCGTCGCCGAAGAGGACTCGCGTGGGTCGGAAAGAAAACGATCGGCTTTCGCCAGAGCCGCAGGGCCGGCAAACCCCTTCGAGACTTCATGGACAGTACAAGCCGCGACGCAAGCGCCGCACATGATGCAGGCATCCACATTATGGAAATGCGAATCCTTCGGAAGGATCGTCAGCTGCGCCGTCGCCCCATAGCGTTTCTGCGGCTCGCGCGACCCGGTAAGCCACGGATGCACATCCCGGACTTTTTTCCAGAACGACCCCATATCCACGACGAGGTCCTTGATCACCGGCAAGTTGCGCAACGGTGCGATCGTGATCCGCCCGTGTCGCTCAAGTTCTTTGCGGAGTGAGGTGCGGCAGGCCAGTTTCTCGCTGCCGTTGATCGTCATCGCACAAGATCCGCAGATTGCGGAGCGGCAGGAATAGCGGAGGGCCAAGCTTCCGTCGCACTCCTGCTTGATCCGAATGAGCGCGTCCAGGACGGTCGTCCCGCGCCCGACGTCGAGCCGGAACTCTTGAGGATGTGGTGTGGAATCGACTTCGGGATTGAATCGTTGAATCGTGAAGGTCAGGCGCATGGACGGCGTTCAACCTTCAGCAGTCAGCCATCAGCGAGCCGAAAGCTGATCGCTGGGAGCTGATAGCTCATGTTAGTCCAACTCGAACGTCTTGGGAGAGTTCGTCAGATTACGGCACCCGTCTTTAGTGACGAGCACCATGTCCTCGATCCTGACGGCCCCCAGACCAGGATAGTACAGGCCTGGCTCGACGGTGACGACGTGGCCTTCTTGGAGCCGAGACCCGGTGCGGCTGATGCGCGGCATTTCATGGATATCCAGCCCGACCCCGTGCCCGGTGCCGTGAAAGTAGCCCTGCATGCGTCCGTTCACCAGGCCAGTCTTGAACCCGGCTTTTTCAAACCTGGTGCAGATACCTTGATGAATCCTCTTCCCGTCCGCCCCGTCTTTGACTTTCGTGATGGCCTCTTCCTGCGCATCCAAAACCGTCTGATAGAGCCGCTTCAGTTCGGGGCTCGGGGTCCCGCGTACCACTGTTCTTGACATGTCTGCGAAATAACGGTTGGAGGCCGAACGAGGAAACACGTCGAAGATAATGCTGCGGTGAGCCGGCAATGGCCCGCTCCCTTCGTTGTGCGGATCGCAGGCCTGCTCCCCTCCGGCAACAATGGTATGCTGGGCAACACAATCGCACTCCATCAATGTCACATTGATCAGCTTCTTCACTCGCTCCGATGTCAGCGGCATCCCATCGAACCACAGTTGGTCCTTGTTGATCGAGGCCTGACGCAGCATGTCGTGGGCGGCCGCGACCGCCCGTTCGGTCGCGCGCTGAGCTGCTTCGATATGGCGTACTTCTTCGGCGGTCTTCACCACACGCATTTCATAGAACGGGTCCCGCTTCGGATGCAGCTGATATCCCAAAGACTGGAACTTGACGGCATGGCCGAAGGGAAAATTCGCAGGGACCAGGATCTGCGTGATGCCGGCTTCCCGCAGGAGGATATGGACGACCTCGACCGTGCCTGGTTCGGCGATGCCTTGCGTCTTTGCTCGCCCTTCGACCTCCGAGTACGAGAGCACCCGATCGACGGACGATTGGCTCTTCGCCCGATCCATTTCGAGATCGCTCATCACCAGAATCCGCTCCCCTTTAATTTCCAAGTAGATAAAGGGGTCCGGCGCAATAAACTTCGTGGCGTAATACAGATTCGCGTCGCTCTCGCTGGCAGCGATGAAGACCGTGGCACGTTGAGATTGCTGAGTGGATGAAGCCATAGTGAATGCCGGTCGGAATCTAGCACGGGGTGGGAGGTCGGTCAAGGCGCGGATGGAACCGGTTCAGGCGCGGGCATTATGTCCTTCCCGGAACCTCTATCTTCCTCTGGAGTCATCAGATCGATCGGCAACATCACGGTGTTCTTCAATACGTCAAACGCGAGTTGCGCCAGGCCCGTCACGCCGGTAGCGAACGACTTCATCGGCAGGTACGTCACCTCCGGATCCTCGATCGCCCCTTTGACGGAGAACAACGCGGTGGCAAATCCTTTGCGCTCACCGGCAAAGAGTCGCCCGAAGAGTGGAATCGTTTTCAGGAATTGCGCGTACGATCCGAACGGACTCACGGCCCAGACCATGTCGATTTGATCCGTCGGCAGATCATAGTTGCCGGCAGCGGTAATCTTGACGATCGGGCTATCGATGATCAGGTTCTCGGTCTCGAAGAGCCCGTTCCGTGCGAGAATCGTCGCCGTGATCTTGTTATAGGGCAACCCGTCTTTCTCCAAATCCACCTTGCCTTGGAGCACGGCCGGAAGATTCAGAATGCTGATGATTTTCCAGACCGTCCGTTCCTGCGATTTGAAGATGCGTCCGCTTTCGAGCAGGAGATCCACCTTGCCGTTCAACGTGGGATACAGCCCATGCGGGTTCCTCCCATTGCCGCGGATCGTCCCCGTCAGTCGAGCTTCACCTGTGATCCCCCCTCCTTTCGCCCCCGCCAGCTTCAACACGTCTTCCACCAACAAACCAGTCGCCCGAACCGAAATCTCAGCGTCGGCCGGCTCCTTGCGCGGCAGTTGCACCACAATACGGCCTGCGACTTCTCCATTGGTCGATTGGCCGGACAAACGATCCACATCGAGCACGCCATCTTGAATGATGATGCGGGCGGAGAGGCTTCCAAATTTGAGATGTTTGTAATGGCCGCGCGCCATCGACGCGGTGGCATTGACCTTGCTGGTGGCAGCGAGGGTTTCCAGAAATTCTCGGAAAGGCGACCGTTCGCCTTTCGGGATGAGGAGGTCGAGATCCATCTGATTGGACTCGATCTTCGCGGTAATCGCGGGTTTCATAGTCCAATTGCGGATCGTCCCTTCCAGCGCAACGTCGCTGTCAAGCAGGCGAAACGACAACCGCTTGATCTCTGCGCCGTTCCGCACAAGTTGAACCCGCAGATACAAATCCTGGATGGGTCCCTCGGCCCCCTTGGCGTTCATCAGACCGTTGGTCAACGCGAGCCACCCGGTGGTCCTCCAGGTTTTCCAATCGAGATCCTTCCCCTTCATGTCGAGCGACAATTCGATATTCCCCGCCTCAAACCCTCCCTTCGCAATCCATTCCGGCACGCGGGACAATGACAGCGTGCCGGTGGAGAGCGCCGCGTCGATGGAGAATCGTTCACCCAGTTGAATCTTGCCTTTGACCGGCAGTCGGATCGGCGGCACGATCAGCTCAAGCCGATCGAACAAGACCCCGGAAGCCTGTGGAATCATGCCCTCGAATTCCACCGTCGCCTGGGCGCCGATCGGTTTTTCAACCAGACCGGGAAGCGTCACTTTGGATTCGGTCAGGACGACCTCTCCCCGTATGTGCGGAGACAGGGTCGGACCGGTCAAGACCACGGCGCCGTTAACGAGCCCATCGATCACCCCGGCTGGAATGGCTTTCGAGGGCAGCAATTTGGCCATATGGTCCGCATCGCCCTTGATTCGCATCAGGAAATCATGAAAGGTGCTGGCACTGCCCCCGGTGATGCCTCCGCTGATCTGCAAGGCCAGATCGCCCAAATATCCCGTCACCTGATCGAACATGGTCCCGCCCTCCGACAGCACGAACCGGCCCTGCAGCGCCGTCAATCGCTCAGGCAACGACGGATTGCTCAGACTGACACGTTGAACGGTAATCTCTCCTCCGGCGAAGGTGACGCCGCCAGGCTGATTGAGCGGGCCGACTAAACGAAACGTGGGAGCGGCATCGCCTTCGACATCCCGTGAGGCGGCCAACACACGCGACAGCTGCTCCGACTTGAGGGTCTTCGCGAGAAATTGCATCAGGTCTGCAGCGGTCATCGTCCCGAAAATGTCCATTTCAAGCCATGGTCCCGCCTCCAAAAATGAGAC
The DNA here is from genome assembly GCA_018971525.1 of Nitrospirota bacterium. Lineage (GTDB taxonomy): Bacteria > Nitrospirota > Nitrospiria > Nitrospirales > Nitrospiraceae > Palsa-1315. The sequence continues at coordinate 17,025 of JAGXAR010000003.1, read as the reverse complement.
GAGCGCCTTACTCTCATTCATATGAATCGTGCCATAGAGTCCGCTCAGGTTCGACACCCTGAGACGGCCGGCTTCGACCAACACCACCGCCGCCAAATCCCTGGCAGGGACACGGCTCTCTCCGATCAGGGCTTGCCCCTGTTTCACGCGGAATTCTCCCGTCAACGACAGCTGCGGCCCTGATACCGACGACCCCGTGAGGGTGGCCGATACAATCTCCACGGTCCCGTCGATCTCCCGGTCCTGAATGATCGCCGGCAGTTGCGGATGCACCCACTGAGCCGGCAGCTGCGTGAGCAACTGACTCAATTGGATCGGGGATGCCGCAAAGGTGAACGCAAACGTGGGCTGAGGCGTCAGCAGACCGGAGAGGCTCGCTTGGCCTGCGAGCCTCAGCTGTTCGAGATTCGCGGACAGATCGGACAACACCACATCATAGCCCGCGACGCCGGGCACGGCTCGAACGAGACTGTGCAGATTGACGACGCCCTGCAACTGCTCAGGAACAGGACGCGGCCCGAAGAAGTCAGCCGCCTCTCGAAGATTCAGATTAGCGGCTTCAACGTTGCCATCAAACTGGAGCCTGACCTGCGAGACAGAGGAATCGTTGGTCGCCAGCGTCTCGTGCTGGGGAATGCTGATCGTCCCTGCCAGGGAGACGGCAGAGAGGCCCTTTTCACCCGCGTGACCGGCAGAGACATGCAAATCCGCCTGTCCCCGCTCTGCTCTGATGACCAGTGACGCCTCCACCGACTCCAAGGTCATCGATCGAGTCCCGTCTGGACGTGCGTCGTCGATGATGACCAGCTTCCCATTCACCACCGTTGCTTCACGAATGCGGAAGATCCGGCTGATCGTCTGCACGGCACGTTCATCGGCCGCGCCTCCCTGCGCCACCTGATCGAGGAGATTCCAGTGGCCGCCATGGTCGCGCCGGAGCGTCAGGGTCGGCTCTTCGATGAGCAGCCGCTTCCCCACGACCTGTTTGCGCAACAGAGGGAGAAGCCGCAAAACCAAATCCAGCTTCTTGGCCGATAACATAATGTCATCGGAATTCCGATCGTGAATCGCGACCTGCGTCAGTTCCAATCGGATACTGGGAAACAGCACCAGCTTGATGCGATGGACGTCGATCTTGCGTCCGATATTCTGTTCCAACTGCCGGAGGAAAAAATCTTTGAGATAATCGTCGCCGGTCAGGTAGGGCGAGAAAATGAGAAACGCGCCGCCGCCGATCAGCAGAATGACAATCAGGGCGATAACAAACCGAGTTCGGACCACTCCTGCTCCCTGAATCGACTAGGCCAGGTGGGTAAACCGCATCATTACCGTGCGTATCTCATCTTACCGAATCACCTGCGTGAAATCTACTAAGTCTGCGTGATGACAGGGAATTCTCGCCTCGAAGCAGGAAACGCACGCTACACTCCATCGTTGAAAACGTTCATCCTCATCACTCCTATCTCGTCAGAAGAAACGAGCAGATGCCGTGTGGCTTATGGCTAGGAGTCAGGGTAGAACTGCCGAATCCAATGGACGACTCCTTTTACGACAGACCGTGCTTCTTCCGAGCCATCAGGTATACGCCATACGCTCTTCTCTCCTGCCTTTTCAGTATCCTGCTACTAGTGACGCGAGCCGGGAGTCGTTATAATCCGGCACCGGCATCCCGGTGGACAGACCGCACGACCCAACCTTGTGAAAAACACGACGACTCGCCCCTCACGGATACGCTGGCTCATCCTCGCCTTGCTCTTTTTCATCAGCGTCGTGACGTATATCGACCGCGTCAATATTTCTGTGACCGCGCGTCAGATGATGCCGGCCTATGGGATTACCGATCAACAGATGGGCTGGGTCTTCTCAGCCTTCGTCGTCGGCTATGCCCTGTTTCAAATTCCGGGTGGATGGCTGGCCGATCGCTGGGGAGCCCGAGTGGTGCTCACCATTGCGCTCCTCTGGTGGTCGATCTGCACGGCGTTGACGGCCATGGTAGCCGCATCCTCGTTCGCGAGCCTGGTCGGGATTGTCGGGGCGTTGATGCTCGTGCGGTTCTGCCTGGGGATGGGAGAGGCCGTGGCCCTGCCTGCCTTCAACCGTGCTGTCACCAACTGGTTCCCGGCCGAGGCTCGAGGCTTCGGCATCGGGATCGCGATCGGAGGCATCGGACTAGGTTCCGCCATGACCCCGCCCATCGCCGCTTGGGTGATGGTGAACTGGGGATGGCAGACCGTATTCTATCTCGCGAGCCTGCTCGGAATTGGAATGGGACTCCTCTGGTGGCTCCTGTCGCGCAACCATCCTCACGAACATCCCTGGGTAAATGCAGGTGAACAATCCATGACCGAGCGAACGCCACCAGCCACCACCACAGCCGTGCCCTGGCGAGCATTCAGACAGACCCCCACCCTCTGGTGGTTAGTGATCAGCTACAGTTGCCTCGGCTATGTCGCCTACGTTTATCTGTCCTGGTTCTACCTCTATCTCGTCAATGTCCGAGGATTCGATGTGCTCCGCGGAGGAATTTATGCGTCAGCCCCTTTTCTGGCCATGTTGGCCTTTTGTCCCATGGGCGGCTGGATGACTGATCGACTCGCAGCCCGTTACGGGCTCACAACCGGACGGGCTGTAGCCGGCCTGACCGGCATGGTTCTGGCTGGTTCAGCGATTGCGTTAGGTGGTGTCGTCGATTCTCCTTTTTGGGCGATCACCAGTTTGTCATTCGGCGCCGGCTGGCTCTACTTTTCGGTCGGCGCCTACTGGGCCTCGACGACCGACCTATCCAAAGCCCATGCAGGCACGTTGTCAGGACTCATGAACACCGGCGCCAATCTCGGCGGCGCGATTTCCCCGACCCTGACGCCCTGGCTAGCCCATCACTGGGGCTGGCCGGTCTCGTTAGGCGTTGCCGCAATCGTGGCAATCGTGGGCGGACTCATGTGGCTTAAAATTGACCCTGGCAAGGGATTGTGTCGTGAGACGTAAAACGTATGAACCAGGGGAACTCGTCGAGCCCTTGAGCCCTCTCTTGAAACGTTTCACGTCTCACGTTTCACCCTTCACGTCCGACGTGGCACGTCTCACGCCGTTTGCCCATTGCCTCCAGCCCCTCGCCCTTGTTACATTCATCTCCTATGACCATGCAATTTCAAAAAATCGATCCGCGGGCAACCATTAAGACGCCGTTCGGCGAGATCAAGATTCGGTTCTACCCGGACGACGCCCCGCGTCACGTCGAAAACTTTATTAAGCTCGCCAAGTTGGGATTCTATGATGGAACAACCTTCCATCGCGTCGTTCCCGGATTCATCATTCAGGGCGGCGATCCGATGAGCAAGACCCCGGAACGTTCTTTGCACGGTACGGGCAGTCCTGGCTACTGGTTGAATCCAGAAACCAGCGATCGACCGAATAAGCGCGGCGCCCTCGCGATGGCCAAGGTGCCACGGGAGACCAACAGCACGCGAGACCCCAACGATAACGGCTCCCAGTTCTATATCTGTGTCGCGGACAACAGTGGGCTGGACCGAACCTACACCGTCTTCGGCGAGGTCTTTCGGGGAATGGATGTGGTGGACAAGATCGTTGCCGCCGCCCGAGACGACCGCGACAATCCCCTTGAACCAATTCCCATGACTGTGACGGTCAAAGAGTGAAGAGGGAACAGGCAACCATCCTTCTTGCTCGCAGAGCCCCCACGATAAAGCGGTGGTCGCTCGATGCGCGCAGTGAAGGACGGTTTGCCTGTTCCCTATGGAGAAGGTAAAGAATCAGAAAGGCCTCGCTCGACGGCCGCATTGGGACCAGCACGGGTGCCATTCCAAGAGAATGAGATACGAGCAAGGTTGGAAGCAGCAATTGTAACCTCGTTCGACGCGCGCACTCAAGGATCAACCAGGCTACCCTGCGATCAAAGAATTAAGCGAGTTTGGAAGGATCAAGTAGATGGGTGACGGTCGCTTGATGCGAGCAATGGAAATCATCCCGCAGGCCTTTTCATGTGAGGGAGAAAACTTACTCACCTCACACCTCGGAGTGGGTCTTCGACCATTCCTCTGCCAGCCGGAACATTCACCCCTCTCAAGGACCTAGCGCTGGAATTAGGCTCACAGAATTGTACCCTTTGAACCCTGAGATTTGACTTCCCTAGGTTTCGACCAGCGGTTTACGAATTTCAGATAGTCCTACCTCAGACAACCTAACCCCACAGGAAACCACAACACAGGATGCTCTCGACATGGGGCCTGATGGGGCTTGTTTGTCCTGTCCTGGTAGCAGCGAGGTAGCAGACGGACTTAAAATCAGCGATCAGTCTGAAGCTGAACAGGAAGACATTTAACGTTTCCGTAAGAACAGAACACACAACAGTCACCCGACAGCGGACGTAGCACAGTTTTGCACGATGGACATTGAAAGAAGACAACACACGCGTTCTCGGGCATTTCTTGTTCTGTGCGAGTCCCGCAGCGCGGGCAGGTAAGAACACAGCGGTTCACCGTCTCCATAGGTCACCTTCTTAACTATGGGTAGCCGTATGAGTCAACCGTCAGGGCGAGGGGGCTACGTTACAATGCCATTGGCGGAACATTTGCGATGTTGGTATAAGCGTTCGATAAACCGCCCACGCTATCTCACCAGGGCGACGGCCAGGAGGCTCAATGGAGAAAATGATGATGTTCCACGTACCCGAGGACGAGGCGCTTCTCGCAGCCTTCGGCGAACTTACCTTACGACACGAGCACCTGAATCATATCCTTCGCATGACGATAAAGACACTTGCAAATCTAGATGTCAACGAGGCGTTAGGTGCCACGGCGTATGTTGGCTCTTCCAAGCTCCGGGACCGCATCCGCAAGTTGGCGAAGCAGAGACTCGGTGAAGGGCAAGCTCTACTTAGGCTCGAAGCAATTGTCGAACGCTGCAGGCAGGCAACCGAAAAGAGGAATGACTACGTACATAGCGTGGTGGCGAAAGAACTCGACGGTGAACCACGCCGAAGAAGCACTGACCACAGCTGGCAGCCCGTGCCAACGACGCCAGAGCTGAAAAGTCTCTCTGCCGACATACGGATGCTTACAAGAGAGTTGAATGACGCGCGACTTGAGGGATTCCTGGCTCAGGCGCTATCGAAACGTCCCTGTGGTTAGGATAGGCTCATATACAGGTCAATGACCTGCGGTTTTCTTATTTGCTACTCATAAAAATCGCCTGACATTCCGCTGATCCACACTCAGACAACCTAACCCCACAAGAAACCACAAACCCGGATGCTTCTGAAATGGGGGCTGATGGGGGTGATTTGTCCTGTCCTGGTAGCAGGTCAAGATGCAGGACAGCAATAAGGTTTGGCTGGCTTTAAGTTTTTAGACGGCGTTCGTTATAAGCCCTGCCGCCGTCCCGCCAGAATCGCCAGGAGTTTTTTCCGATCGAAATGATTTTGAGGCAATAGCCTTGAACGCGCACGACACCAAAAATATCTTCGTATTCGACCTCGCCAATAATATACAACCCGTATCCATCACTCAGATGCGCCAAAGCACTGTTCGCCGTCATTCTTTTAGGAATTTGAGTCCACAACTCTCCTGCCATCTCATTACCGACGACTGGAATGTATTGAGGCTCTCGTTTCTCCCAAGGTTCTTCAAAAGTAGGCTGTGGCAGGAGTGTATCGCTGGTGAAATCGCGCCATCGCCTAATAATGGCCAAGGTCTTTCCGTGATTTTTGAACCCATAACGAAACCGAGGACGCCCACCTGGAACCAATTCCAGATCCCCAAAAAACCCATCATGGCGGGTGATGTGAGGCAACAAATACGCAGCCTCGGCATTGTTAGCTCCTTCCACAAGCTTTTTTGTAGCCCCCCCACAATTTAAGGGTGAAGAACATAAGCCCAATGGTGGCAGTGCACAAGATCAACGTGGCGTAAACAAGCCACCATTCGGAAGATGAGTAATCACGATGTTCGTCGGCGCTCTTCTTAGTAGTTACTTGCAGTTCAGGGGTTGCGAGTACTTTTATGACAACAGGAGACTTCTCGGTTCCGCGCCTGTCTTCTTCGGCCTGCTTATTTTCTTGGGTGGCATTGGACTTTGGATTTTGAACGGTGTCAGCGAGACTTGGTCCTGGATTCTTCGCGTGTGCGTAAACCGTACCAATTATCAGCAATAGGATAACGTTAATCCAGCAGACCAACGATCTCTTCGAGAGTCCAAGCATGTTTGACTACCTCCACTTGCATGGCTGCAGTGACGCGAAGAGTTTGATGGATTTTAACGAAATTGTAAAATACGAATATGGAGCAAGCGCGTGGAAGCCTTATGCTACGCCTGACCTGCGGTTTGTTAGTTCGCAGCAGCTTAAGAAACGGTCCCCGAGCAGCACTCGAATTCGAAAGGGACAATAATAGTAAGCTCGACCTCCTGACGGATCATCCCCAGGGCAACCGCAGGCTGCTCAAAAAGGTCATCCAAAGAGGCCGGAGGCGTACCCTCAAGGGTACGTTGAGGATTGTGACGAACCGAGAACGAAGTTGGGGAATTCAAGAGCATCCCGTCAGGCTGCTCAAACAGACTATCCAGCAAGGCCGCAGCCGAAGAACAGGCCGCAGGCGTACCCTCTCGGGTACGTTGAGGACCTGTTCGAGGCGAGAACGCAGCTGGGAGTCTGTTTCAGCAGCCGAAGCTAGAAGAATGCCATCGACGCATAAGTCACGGTCGAGTTATATTGGTCGGTGATCCCGCGGTCGTAGCGCAACACTTGCCCGCTCTCCGCCTCGATCAACCGCAGCAAGGAATAGATGGGTGAGAAGCCGGAAATCCGGCGCTGGTCCTGCTCTTTCCTGATGTAGTTGGCGAACTCTTCCGGCTGTCGCTCCTCCACCGGCTTCAACATTTCCAGATCGAACTGCATGCAGCGATGAAAGGAGAAGTCCGTCGGAGGCGCCTTGTCTCCGTATCGCATGCCCAAATGAGCCAGTTCTCCCGCTGCGACTATGCAGTAGGCCCTTCCCGATTGCGTGAGGACCTCTCGAAGCCCGGTCAAGAACTGGTCGACCGATTGGCGAACGGCCGGATCCCCCAGGCTCGCAGCGGAGAAGGAACTCAAGATCGGTACGATGGTGAACGGCTTCTTGCTCCCCACGACCTCCTGAAGAAACGGCAGCTGAAACTCCACAGCCTGCTCTGCTTGATGGCAGAGATCGTCTTCAAAGAAGGCCGGAAGCTTGGCCTTGAGCTGACTCAAAATCGGTTGATCGGCGGACACGACCCCGAGAGGCGTCTCGAAATCCTTATCCGTCACGGCAAAGACATGGTCCAATCCGGCAGAGGCCGTGCCGATGATGACGAACAGATCCGGCTGCTCCGCATCTTGCAGTTCTTTATAGGCCCAGGCATAGATCGGCCCTGCTTGTTTCAGGTCGTAGGTCGGTGCGACAAGTCCTTTGATCTTTTTCCCCGCATGCTCCGACGGCTTGAAGTCCGGTCCTTCTTTCGACGTAAAGAATCCGTTGATCTGTTTCTTCAGTTTCGCGCCGTCTGCTTCGTACCCCCGCCCGGCAAACGCCGCGCGGCGCAGCGGGCTCTGCCGATAGGTTTCACGCGCCAGCCGCCGAGCGTCCTCGGCACGCTCGCCCTCCAGAAACAGTTTCTCATCCAGGTCGGAGACCAGCTGATCTATCTTGCTGGGCACGAGAAATTCACCGAATCGTTTGAGGTAGAGCGCCCCGATTTCAGCCAGCGAATGCTCGCCGTCGAAATGCTGGATGATGAAAAAATAGTTGAGCGGCAGAACGAGCTTTTCCTTGCTCAATCCCGTGGGGTCCCAGAGGACCATGTACTGCTCCTCACCTTCTTTGATCGGCGAGAACTGTAGGTTGCGAAGAGCGGGGCGCTGTTTGGGATCGTTCGTGGTGCTGGTTGTAGTAGTCATGAGGCTCCTTAATGGAGCGCCATTGTAACCAAGCGACAGAAGAAGCTGCAACAGCTGGCTGCAGGCTAAGGTTGAGGTTAAGGTTTAGGAAGAAACCCCTCTTTCTTCCGCTAGACCTCAACCTTGTCCTCAACCTACATCTTAGTGCGGTTCAGGAGGCTCACCCTGTGGCCTGCGGCGGCCCATCACCACCAAGGTGAGGATGGTCAAACCCAGGAGCCAGAGGCTCGGCCGGCCATAGGAGGGATCGGTGAACTCGATGAGATCGGTCAATCGCCCGATCAAGAGCGACATGCGGGCCATCACGGTGTAGCCGAAGGCCGCGCCGAACGCGATCATCAGGAAGAGGATTCCTGTCCGTGCCACGGCCTTGCCCGGCCCCGTGTGCTCGACGGAGAAGAAAAAGTAAAACAACACGGAGCTGACACCGATCAGAATGATGATGGTATTGAGACTGCTGGCAGGGTTGAGGAGGTTCATCGTAAAGGTAAGGCCTTCTCCCGGCACCATCACCATGAGCGGACGGACCGTATCTTCAATTTGCTTGAGAATGTATGAGGAAATCACACGCGGGATGGCGAGCCCGGACCCGACGCCGACAATGAAGGCGAAGGCGTACCGCGAGAGCCAGGCGGCTTTCGGGACATAGCGGGTGAGCATGAGCGTCCCGATGGCGACCGGAATCAACAGTGCCCACTCCCCGTTCTCGACGATCGGCTTCCAGATGAGATGCACGATCACCGTGTCATAGGTCTTGACGATGGTATAACCGACCGACACGCCGACGTAGAGGTTCTCCGCCAACTTGAACAGGGGGTTGTCCTTATACAGAAACGAGAAGATGAAGAGGGTCAACCCCGTCGCGACCCACGCACCGATGATGGTTTCAACCGGCATAGGTACTCACGCTCCCGAGTGGCCCTGCTGCTTGGCCTGCTTACGCAACGAAAAATAGAACAGATTGCACATGATCACGAGCACGATGATGGCGAGATGGGTGGCCGATTGGGCATCCATGCCGGCAATGGCCCTCCCCTTCTGGCCGATAAGGGTTTCGTATTCCGCTGCGCCGCGCAAGCCGCCGATGAGACCGTTGATCTGGCCGCTACGCAGCAACGGATACAATCCCGGCGCCATCACGCCGGTGCAGCCGCCGCCGAGTTCGAACTTGTACTTGTCCTTGCCGAACACGTACCAGGCTTCCACGCCGGGATTGCCGGCGCCCAGGCTGACGGCATAATTCACGTCGCGCAGGTTGGTGATGCCTTGGAGCACCGGCAGCCCCTTCGTAGGTTTGCCGTTGTAGTCGGCCGGGAACGCGCCATAGAGGTCCTGCCCCATGTTGATGATGACGGCGCTGCCGCCGGGGCTCCACCCGAGGAACACATAATCCTTCCCGCTTTCCTTGCCCATCTCACGGGCGACCTGCGTGATGACCTGGTCGGCCATGCCGGTGCCGGAGACCCAGAGCGTCATCGCAATCACGCGCAGATTCTTCCTGAAGGCATGACGAAGCAAGGAAATCGATTGGGGATACAGCTCGGGCTTCGACGCAGGGTCGAAGTCCAGCGAGAGCAGAAATACGGACCCCTCAGGAAGCGACTCGATGTAGTCGTATACCCCGCGCACCTCCGGCGAAATCTTGATCGGCAAACCAACCGGGTAGAGCAGCGGGAAAAGCGTGCAGAGGCCGATCACCAGGAAGATGATCCGCCGGTCGATCTTCAGCATGCGTTCAGCGAAACTCATAAGCCGTTCCTCGTGAAGCGTGAAGCGTATTTCGTGAAGATCTTGCGCTTCACGAGATACGAACGACGAGCCACGCTACTCTTTCCCCCCGCCCAGATACGACCGTTCCATGCCGAAGATAATCTTGATGGAGAGGGCGACCGTGCCGAGGCTGACGCCGATCAGGATCGCACGCCGCACCGACGCGTTCAGCACGTTCAAGATCCACTGAGACAGGTCGCCGCTAAGCGGGATGAGATATTCTCCGAGCGGAACACGGCCCATCATCACGATCACCGCCGCAATGAGCAGCACCGCCGCTTCGCGACTCCGCGCGCGGAACGACCGGTAGGCGGCCGAGGCGATGAAGAACGCGAGAATGGCGAACATCGTCCCCTGCAGCGGGACCATCATGAAGTTATAGATCCACCCGAACGCCGTCATGGTGCCGTCGATGGCTTCCTTGCCATTCGACCAGAGGCCGACCGCTATGGTGCCCAGCATGCTGACATAAAGCACGAAACTGTAGCCCCAGCCCGCTTCTTTGCGCCGGATCTTCATGGCATGGACATGGAACAGACTGCTGACGCCCAGCACCAGTGCGAACCCGCCGATGATCTGGAGCCACTTGGTGACGGAGGTCAGCATCTGCTCCGATGCCGGGTGCGGCACATAGTATTGCGCCGCGAACACGAGCCCGGTGATGAGCGTGATCAGGAGCGGGACCTGCCGGCGGAGAAAGATCATTTCACGTCCTTGAACACATCCAGAAATAATTGCGGCCACTGAACGTCGAGCATGACCCCGAGGGTGGCCAGGATGGTCCCGACGCCGAGGATACCGAGGATGAGCGCCTTGCCGATGTCCTGTCCGCGCAGCGTGCCGACCTGAACAGGCTCTCTGGAGAGATAGGCGCTGGCGGCGTAGAGTTCCTCCCCGATCAAGGTATAGTCGCAAGTGGTGACGAAGAACGGCAGCTGGTGATCGGAGTCCGTCCCGGCGATTTGGATCGCGCCGGTGCTCGCGCCCGTTTCAGTCAACAACAACGCCTCGGCGAAGTAGGCCCCCATAAAGAAATTCGCTGCCGGTTTTTTGCGCAGCATGATGCCGTCCACCGCGGCGGTATAGCTGAATTGATCCGACGTAATGAAGAAATTCGAATCTTCCTTGTAGAGATCAGGCTTTCCCGCTTCCAGGTAGGCCTGTTTCGTAATTTCCTGGCAGACGGCCATGGTAATCGGATCACGGTGAGGCACGAGCAAATCGGTCTCATAGGCGGCCGTGCGTTTGGCCACACGCCCGAGAATGACCGCCGCGGCAATGGTAGAGGGATCGCTCATGTCGTGGGCGCCGGTGAGGTAGAGGATCGGCTTGCCCAACTCGGTCGCGCGGCCGATGGCCTCATCCACGGCATCGAGGCCGGGAATGCGGCGTAAGAAGATCTCCCGCTTTCTGGCTGTACTGATGGAGTAGAACACGATGCCGCCGAACAGGAGCGCCAGCAAGAGATTATTGACCTGATTCCAGTTCATCCAGTTCGGTTGTGGAGTGGCCTGCACCGGTGTGGCGATTCCACGATCGTCATTCAGCACGGCAGCCACGGTGATGCTGTAGACGGTCCCGTCCTTAAGCTCGCCCCCCTTGCCGTTCCTCAGCGTATACTGGTGCTGCTCTCCTGTCGCAGGCCTCGTCCACCAGGGCCACTTGGATTCACGGACGTAGTGCTGGTTCGCGGGGAACTCCGCCACGACTTTCATCGCGGCAAGATCCGGAACCGTGGTTCCCTCGCTGAGTAAGATCTGATACCTGGTCGCGGCACTATCATAGGGAGCGGGCGACCAGATCACGGTTAAACTGCTGCCGCCATCGCTGGGAGTATCGAAGGCGCGAACATCTTGCGGAGGAGAGAGGGTCTTCTTCGTCTGAACGTCTGTTTGTGCCTGAGCCGAACCGTGCCAGCCAAGCATGACGATGGCCAGAGCCAGGACCGCTCTCGTGATGTACTGTCGGAGACCCTGTGCCTTCAAGTGTCAGGCCCCCTCGATCAATTCAATGTTCGCGCGCGGAATCATGGTCTTGCTGCCATCGGCAAAGCGGACTTCCATCACACGCACCTCGCTCTCTGTCGGAATCTTCTGGAGATCGGAGGGCAGACTCGCAACTTCGCCGATCTTGCCGAACAGGGGGTCTCGAATGATGCGAACCTGGTCACCGATCCGGATGCCTTCCCGCTCCAGCACGATGACAGCGCCCTGCTTGCCCGCTGCGCCCCCTTTGGGAATGATGATCTCCGGTCGAATGACGCCGGCACGAATTTGCGTAGCGCCTGAAATGGAAGCCTGTTGTCCCGCATGGGCGGAGAGGAGATTGAATGTCTTGCCGGCCATGGGGATGGTGCCGAACCCTTCAGTGAGGATCAGGGTAAAGCCGACCTGTTCCGTGCCAGTGATGGCCACGCCGAGGTCGTAGCCCAGGAGTGCGCGCAAATCCTTATCATGAATGCCGCCAATAACCAACCCCGCAACCCCCACCTCTTTCGCGCGAGCCAGCGCGTCCGACGAGATGAAGGAGCCGCCCACGACGACCTTGCCTTTCATATCCGCGGTGAGGTGACGAGGCGTGAGCACTTCATCGGGCGACGTCACCGCGATCACGATCTCGCCCCAGGTTTCACCGCCAATGCCGAAGATGCCCTGCACCAGGCTACAATCCGTCTCGACCACGACGCCCTGCTGCGGAATCACCTCGACAACGCGCCCGTCGACATAGCCCAGCAACTCCAGCACGCGCGGCGGCTCCCGCAACAGCACCTGCCCTGTAACATTCGAAACGGATTCCACGACGCCGGTGATCGGCGAGAGGATTTCCGTCTTGAACCACTTGATGAGCGGTTTGTTCTCGGCCAGGATTTCGTCTTTTTTGACCGGATCGCCGGCCTTCTTGACCAAATATTCGTGGATCTCATCCGGCGCCACACCCAATTGATTGGCGAGATTCAGGGGATAGACCTTCCCCGGCAACTCTGCGCGAGCCACCGCCTGATTCGCACGCACGGTCTCCCCCCCTGAGACCAGCACGCTACCTGGCAGAGACAACATCCGTCGGCGACGGACCGTTGTCTGCTCTGTGACAGTTAAACCTGGAGTGTAGGAATGGGCCATTGTTCAAAAAGGTTAAGGTCGAGGTTTAGGTTGAGAAAAGGTCCGATGGCCTGTTTTCACTCAACCTCAGCCTCAGCCTTGACCCCAACCTGCTTTCGGATAAAGATCCACCGCATTGAACCATTTCGTCAGCGATGCCACTCTGGCAGCGTGGTCGGTCGGCAACTGCAACGGACGCCCACGCCCATCAAGCAAGAGTCCCACCACACCGCCTTGCACCTCTCGCGTGACCGAGACTCCTGCCCCTGCCCCGAGGCTCACCTGTTTCGCCGGCTGGATCGTGATCGAGGCCTTCTGATCGCCGGCCAGGGGAACCAGTCGCAGATCGCCGAATAAAAGTTGCCCCTTATCCACTCGCCCATCCGGGAAGGTGATGGCATAGTCCGCACACCGTTCCCCGTCCTTCCCCTGCCCGACCGGCGCAACACAGGTCCCCAAGTAGACCATGCAATCACGGACGAAGACCTCGGTCGCCGCCTTCTCATTGATCGTCGAGAGTACGCCGAGATGGGGCATCATGAAGATGCTGTCCACCGAGAGCCTCGTCACCCCGAGCGGTTCATAGGCATCCACCATCATCAGCATCGCCTGCACACGGCGCGGCGCATGGGACAGAATCCCGCCGCTCCCGACGATCAAATCGAGCTTGAGCATGTCGATCAGCGTCTTGCCGGACTGCTGCTGCTCGAACACATCCGAGATCGTCCGCTCCTGCTGCACTCCTTTGAGGGCTGTCGCAAGGGATTTGTGATGGATCAAGGCGAGCCGGAGCGCCTCGCGGGCGATCGCATGTTCGATCTGCAGCTCGTCCAGCGTCTGCGGAATCGTCGTCGGCCGGATCATCTTGTTCTTGATCCGGTTGCGGAGCGTCTGTTCGTCAATCGTGAAGGGCACCCACCGCATGATGTTGGCGAGCCCTGCTTCCGCCAGCACGTTGGAAATGCTGTACGACATCCCGAGGTTCGCACTGACGGTCCGATTGAAGATTCCCTCGAAGACCGAGAACACGTCCGTGGTCGCGCCGCCGATGTCCACCCCGATCAAGTTCAAATGCTCCCGCTTGGCGATCGTTTCCATGATCACGCCGACCGCCGCCGGCGTCGGCATGATCGGCGCACCGGCCATCTCGATCAGTTTCTTGTAGCCCGGCGCTTGCGCCATGACATGTTCGAGAAACAGGTCGTGAATCTTGTTCCGCGCAGGGGCGAGATTTTCCCGTTCCAACACCGGACGAATGTTATCGGTCAACACCAGCGCGGCCTTCTCGCCCAGGATCTTCCTCACTTGAGGTTGCGCGTCTTTGTTTCCCGCGTAAATCAACGGGAGCTTGTAGGTCGCCCCGAATCGGGGGCGTGGCTCCGCCGCAGAAATGTACTCCGCCATCTCGACCACATGGGTGACCGCCCCCCCGTCCGTTCCGCCGGACATCAAGATCATGTCCGGTCGCATCGTTCGAATGCGCTCGATCTTTTCATGCGGCAGACGGCCGTCGTTCGAGGCCAACACATCGATGACGATCGCGCCCGCCCCGAGCGCAGCCCGTTGCGCGCTTTCACCAGTCATGTTCTGCACGACACCCGTGACCATCATTTGCAACCCGCCGCCCGCGCTGCTGGTGGAGATGTAGATGTCGACACCGGTCTTCGCATCGCGACAGGGCGTGATGATCTTATCGCCGTCCAGGATTTTCCGGCCGGAGAGTTCTTCAATTTCCGCAATCGCGTTCAGCACCCCGAGCGTCACATCTTCGAACGGCGCTTCCACCGTCGTCGGAGCTTCACCGCGATAGGTTTGCCGGTATTCGCCGCCGACTTTCTCGATCAGAATGGCTTTGGTGGTAGTACTCCCACAGTCGGTGGCGACAATGACATTGAGAGGATGGGTGATCACCGGCTCGATGGGCGATGGGCTCGGCACACTCATCGAGCAGAGGCTCCTTGAGGAGCCTGGGAAGCAGACTTCGTTTCAATGATAGCGATGAGGCGGGAGATCGTATCGCGTCGTTCAAGCAACCGGGCCACTTGCTCGACTTCCTTGGCGTTAAACGCCCATTCAACGATCGGGGTCAGGAAATACAGCGCCTGGCTGCCGAGAAAATTCATGGGACCAAGAGATTCTAGAAATACCGTGGCGGGAGCAGCCATCCCTCGTTTCTCCACTGCATCGGCCACCCGCTCAAGCAGCGCGAGGTCTTCAATGGTGAACACCTCGGCCTTGGATTTAGTCGAAAAGGCATGGGACAGTTCCGCACGGACCTTGTCCCATTTTTCCGCCAGAGATGCCTTGGAGAAAGAAGTCATAACTGTTTGGAAAGGCAGTCAAAATCGGTTGTCGGGCATCATTATATGAAGGGGTCGGAGGAGAGTCAATGAAGGGGGGATGGAGCCTGATGATCTTCTGTGCTCGCGCAACGCGCGGCCTCAGAAGGCCCTCGTTGGATGCGCGCAGTGAAAGACAGCTTGACCACTTCTTAGAGAGAGGGTGTAGCGAATTAGAAGAGGCTCGCTCGACGGACGCAGTCAAAAGCTCCTCATTCCGAACGCGAAAAATAGAACGCCCAGGTTTTCTCTTCTCATCCGCGAGCCATGCTTACAGCGTCTTGGGCTTCGCACGTTGCTCTTTGAGGATTTCCCGCTCGGCCTGAAGCCAGTCATCAAGAGCGCCTTGGCGGATGCGTTGTTCGTAGATCTCGCGGGCTCGCGTAGTGATCCGTGTGTGGAGATCTTCCGACAGGGAAGGTACGGGAGAATCGGGTCGCGTGCGGCGAGCCGGTTTCTGGCTCGGCGTCTTCGATGTGGCCGGTTTCTTCGGTTTCAGGGGTTCCATCCAATATCCTCCCGTTTGAATCAGGCACGTGACGCAAGGCTAAGCAGTTCATAGGCAGTAGTCAAAGATCGGGTTGAAGATGTGGTCGGCGGGTTCGTACCAAGCAGGACTCAGTTCATGAACCTCGTCGTCACGAGACACCTGCAACCGAAGCCCGCCGCAGGCGCAGATATGGTAAGACCCTGGGAAGGCCGAATGCAAACGTCCTCGTCGGGCAGGAGGATCGTGATCCGTAGCAGAAGTTTCTGGAGAAATCCCGGCCATATCGAAACCCAATTCGGCTAGAGCCTGGGCGGCGAAGCCTAGGAAAGCAGAACCAGGAACCACATGAAGAGCCTCCGCTAGTACCCCCGCCCGGTGCTGCCGCCGCGTCCCATCCGATCCAGCGGGAGAGCCTCGTACCGTGCCTTCAGGTCTTGATGCTCGCTGAGATAGCCCTTGACCGCCGCGTCATCGGCGAAGACCTCCGGGCTGCGCTTCCGATATTCCTCGACCGTCAGGTCATACTTCGACAAAAGCTTGCTGAGTTTCGCATTGATGTCCGCGCCCATTTCCTTCATCTGCTCAGAGGACGGCCGCTGCCCTTCCTTGAACCGCTCTCCGCCCTGGAAGTAGTTCGTCATCATCTCCCCGATCTCAATGCGGGCCTTCACGAACTTTTCCACCGCTGCCGGTTCTGCCGCAAGGCCGTTCCCCGCGAACAGAACGACACCCAAAGAGATTCCGATGATGCAACGCGCAAGAATCGTGGCCATAGTTCCCTCTTAAAAGTATGGATAAGACATTCGGTCTGTCGAACAGCATCCATCATATCATCTCGACAGGGCACAAATGGATGGGGGTGGGGAAGGGTAGCCTGGCCGTCCTCCTGCTCGCGGAACGCGCACGATAAGAATGTGCTCGTTCGACGCGCGCACTCGAGGATCAACCAGGCTCCTCTCCGAAGAGAAAAACAAGCGAGCTTGGAAAGGCGATTTGATGTGACAAAGAGATGGTGGCTCGCACAACTCTTTTCTCCCTACCTAGTCCCCACCTGCGCCGCAGTGCAAACAACAGCCGGCTGCTTCCCCAAAGGGAGAATGCCCCGTTGCTTTGTCAGCTTCATGCTGGCAATGGTGGCGGTTTCTTTGCGGTCGCTTTGGCCGGCTGCCGGCGAAGCCCGATGTGAAGCAGTTCTTGCAACAGGTCTGGATAGCGATAGCCGGCGTTCGCGGCCGAGTCCGCAAAATCTTCGTCGTGCGCGATGTGGGGATTCGGGTTGGCTTCCAGCACGTACACGTGCCCCGCCGCGTCCAGGCGCACGTCGATGCGCGCATAGCCGCTCAGGCCCAGGGCGCGATAGACCCGCTTCGCGAGATGTTGAATCTCTTCGGCCTTCCC
>JAGXAR010000216.1 GCA_018971525.1 Nitrospirota bacterium | reverse complement strand
CAGCCAATACCCGGATGAGCACATCGGTCGACACGCCCAGGGTGTTCCCGTTCGCAATGACCGTCACTCGGGTTCTTGACGTTCCGGCACGTTTGGCGATTTCTGCGTGCGTGATGCGTCCGGATTGAATGATCTTTGCGAGGGAGACGGTGAGGTCCGGGCGAAACTCCATTTCCGCTGTGTCGGCCCTGGATAGGCCCAACGCGCGGCCGAGGTCCTCGGCGGTCCGAACGGTCACAAGTTTGCGTGCTTTAGACGTTGCCATGCAGCACTTCTTTCAATCGTTGTCGGCCGAGGGCCATTTCCCGTTTGGGGGCCTTCTGCGTTTTCTTCTGAAACGCGTGAAACACCAGAATCGCATGAGCCGGTTTGGCTTTCGAGCGTGCCGGCCCCGTTTCTTCGGTTGAAGGGGAGGGTTCGTAGCGAGCGGAGATCTCTCGATGGCAGAGACTGTGAAGCGTAAGCAGTCCCTGGTCCAGCGACGTCATGCCGGCGCCGGTTCTTTGGACGAGAAGGTCCAGGAGGCGCTGAGGCGTGTGCCACATGGGATGACTCAGTGAGCGTTGAGCCAGGCCCCCCCCTCATTCCAAACACGTATCCCGTGTGATTAGGCAAATCCGGAATCAGCGTCGTATCTGATGACGACTTGGGTACTGTCTCGGTGAATGAGCGCTCCATGAATATTCGAGTTTGTAACGAGGAGTCGACTCTCAACCTTTTGTCCATTTGTCACGACTGTGTCAGTTTGTCATAGCAAAAAGGAACAAGCTCATGAGGTCAACACGTCTCAGATTGCCGGACCGAGAGAATCCTCCCTGGTCGTTTCGCACCGTGCAGCATGTGTGAAAGCGCTCTGTACGTCCCATCCTTCAGTAACCCGGCACATGATTTTACTCGAATCCCGTCTGCAACCAGCCTGGCATCTGTATTGCTCTATATAACAGCTTCCGCGCATGAGTCATCGATATCTCGACGCCGTACGAAGCTCCCTTGCTGTACGAGTGCCACACCAAGGCCTATGCAGATGGAAGTCGAGACAGCCATTCTTCGGCAGTTAGATGAGTGCGGATCCTGTACGATGGAGGAGTT
Source organism: Nitrospirota bacterium (assembly GCA_018971525.1). Lineage (GTDB taxonomy): Bacteria > Nitrospirota > Nitrospiria > Nitrospirales > Nitrospiraceae > Palsa-1315. The sequence goes on along the minus strand of JAGXAR010000216.1, from coordinate 622 downwards.
GGTCCGCGCCCTCTCTCACTTCACTCTTAACCAGGTATTCTTCGCCATAGACCGACTCAGTCGAGAGGGGAAAGTCAGCCTTCGCCATCCGATGCGGTTTGTTTATCTTGTCTCGGCAGCAGGTTCAGGCCCTCGGCATCAGGTCAGCCGGGCAGCCGATCCGTAGGGCAGGTGCCGTGTGAGCCGGGCCGTTCATTCGCTGCGATGAGCGCTGCATCACGAAACGCCTGGAGTCCCGACCATGAACCTGAACGGCCTGATTCATCGCGAATGAGGGGGAGGGATGACGATATGCGAGGACCTTCCTGGTGTCATCCATGCCGAAGCGATGGTCGAGACGACGGACGTGTCGGGGACAGACCCCGTCGCCGTGAAAGGACAAGATGACGCGATGGCGGCCCTGTTCAGTGAAGGGGAAGTGATTTTTGTGAATCCCGATCTCGAGTGGACGCCTGGAGACCAGGTCATTGTCCATCCATTCATCCATCAACCCGATGCTCCAAGGAGGCGCTATGCGACAGGTGCTGATGATGGTGGCCGCCAGTGTGTTCTTGATGATCAGCCCGCTCGACACGACACACGCGCGCGATAAGAGCGGGGTGTTGAAAGGGAGTGATCTGAT
>JAGXAR010000215.1 GCA_018971525.1 Nitrospirota bacterium | reverse complement strand
TTTGCTTATGAGGCTCTTACTCGTGCCGGGCGGGCCTAGCATAATGATGCCGGTCGCATCGGTGTTCTGCATGTGCTCCAGCAACTGCTTGTGAATGTCTTGCGAGACACCGGTGTTGTCGCCGTGCGCGCTCTTCGAGCCGGCGACACTTTTCTCCAGTTCATCAAGGAAGACAATCGCGCAGGGCTTGGAGCGGCCTCGGAGAATCTTCGTTAAAAACGATTTGATGAACGTGACGCCGCCGATATCGATGAAGCGCTCGGTCCCGCGGTAGATCTTGAGTCCCGGCGTTTGTTCGATTGCTTTGTATTTCTGCTGCCAGAGATTGGGGACGCTGAGGCCCTTCGAGGTGAACGACATGGAGATCGCCTGCTCGGCCTCGAAGGCCGAGAGCCCTAAGACCGCGTCGACCGCCTTGGTCATGGTCTCCGGTTTCGGCGTCTCCGTGCCGGGCAGGCTCTCCTGAAAATTCCGATATTGGGTCGTGAGAATCTGCTCGAGCTGGTCGCGATTGGGGAGTGGATCATCCAGAATGATGACGTCGTGCACGAGCTCCACGGGCAGTTTCAGGCTTGGAGCTAACAAAATGAGCATTCGCCCGTCGGCTTTGAACAGATCGCGCAAATGCCAGATCCCTTGAACGATGGCCGTATCGTGAAGGAACCGGTGGGCGTTATGAACGAAGATGATGGTGTCCGGCGGAACGTCGCGAAACTTCGTGAGGGCCTGGCTCAAATTCTTGAGCGCCGCGGTACCGCCAGCGTCCGGAGTGAGGGCGGCGAGCGCTTGCTGGCTTTGGAGCGGGCTGGACTTATGTGGCCCCGGTAACCTACTTCGCTCAGTGGCCGTAAGGGTGACGCCATTACAGACATCCCATTGGAGCACCGCATACGGCTTATCCTGTAACGCCGGCGGCCGCACGCCCACGAGCGAGTCGATCGTCATCGCGGGGTCCGGTGTGGTGATCGCCAACAGCGGGACGCCAGCTTCAATGGCGCGTTGGTAGGCAGTGATGAGGGGCGTGGTCATGAGGCACTCCTTTCGTCGCGAGAGCGCGACGCACATCGTAATGGTCGACACAACTGATCGAATCGTACGAGGACGCGACTTCGTGCGGCGGCGTGGGATGATCTGTGAATGTGGGTGCTAGGTGGATTGAGCCGCTGGCAGAGCAGGAGTCGGCTTCGTGCGCGGCGTCGAGGCCTTGATGAAATTCGCAAACTGGACTTTCGCCCGCACGAACGCTGGCTCATCATTCTTTTCAAATGCGGCCGTACAGCGCTCGATCATGGTCATGATAGTGGCAAGACGCGGTTCGTGCGGCAGAATGCCGGCCGTCATGGTGGCGATGTCTTTCCAATGGTGATACCACGACGAACGTGCTGTCGAGACAGCAGGGCTCTCATTCTGCGGAGCGGGGGATGGCTCTGTGCTGGGCATAAGCAGGTCTCCCTCTCTGACGGCTTTAGCTGCCGTCACGATACCGTTCCTGATTGACGCTGGCCACGGAGCAAATTTGGCGGCCTTGGATGGTGGTGCCGGACTCCAGCGTGATGGAGAGATGTTGCTGCTGCACGACGACGCGTTGCACACAGCCACTGGTGAGTCGCTTCGTCCGTTCCTCGCGATAGACGAGACGATCAGCGGTTTTGAGCAGAGCCTCAAAGATGGTCGTTGGCGTTGTCGGCGGGGTGGAAGGAAGCGGTGCTTCGCAGACTTGGCAGACCCGCCACTGCGGACTCAATACT